>CACWTF010000007.1 GCA_902763685.1 methanogenic archaeon
CAGAGGGCGATCCTGCTGAGCGGATGCCTGGCATCATCCTGATGCCGGCATCGGTTCTGGCAGCAATCATTGTCGCGAGTTAATTATCGAACGTTGTACATAAAGCCGTTTTTTACTGTCCAGGAATCTGTAAAACCATCATCATCGATTTGACAGATTGATATATAAATCAAGAACCGACTACAATAATGATGTCTCTGAAGTCTTCCCTGAAGGACGAGTACGCCGAATGCGTCCGTCTCATCACGACCGATAAGAAACTTCAGAGCTTCATGCTGTGCGTCTTTTCGATACTGGCACTTGTGATCTACTCCGGTTTCGACTGGCTCGGGTTCGGACCTGCCGCATCGTATTATCTGCTTGCGGACCAGTTCCTCGGGGGCAATTGGGATTACGATACCTACGGCATGAACCTGCCTCCGCTCGTGATCCCCATCCTTATGTTGATAAAGTCCCTGTCGCAGGATTACAACGTATTCTGTGTCCTCCTGTCCCTTTCCGGATTCGCGTTCTACATGCTCGGAGGCCATTTCCTCCTGAAGCTCTGCAGGGAGACAGGGTACCCCGAGAAGGACGCGTTCCTGCTCCTCCTGCTGCTGTTCGCATTCTCGCTCACCAATCTCACCACGGGAATCGCAACGATATCCGCTTCCTTCGTGATCATATCCATGTGGCTTTACCGCAGGGAGCACATATCCCTGAGTTTCATATTCCTGGCACTTGCCACCTGGGCGGGATACTATCCGATCCTCCTGTTCCTCTCGATTTTCTTCATAAGGCTCCGCAGGAGGGAACTGAAGGCCGCAGGAAGAGAGATCGTAGGTTACGTACTCGTATGCCTCCCGCTGCTGCTGATGATACTGCACCTCCATCTGGAGGAGGTCACCGCGGTCACGGCCTATTTGGGCGGGATGCAGGCGTTCGGCTTCAGTCCCTACGGGACATACTCATCGCTTCTCTGTACAGTCATGTTCGGCACCGCGGTATGTGTATTGATCACGCTATGCATGAAGAGGGAGTTCTCCGATATCCGGGAATTCACGCTCATCCTGCTGATCTCGCTCCTGTTCCTATCGATATTCTATCCTTACGGGGACAGGTTCCTGATGGTCACGGTATTCATGACATTCATCCTCACCAGGATGGGTTCAGAACCAGGTAAGCTCAGAATGCAGGAATACACCACCCTGATCGTCCTGGGGGCCTGCTGCTTCGCCTGCGATTATCTGTTCGCGGACATCGAGGTGCTGTGTGCGGTCCTGTCCGCCATCTGCCTCGTCGCGACGGTAGTGCTTTTGTCGCTGGCCAGGAAGGAACTCGACCCTATGTTCGAATTCCCGAACAAGAGGAAGTGAAAAGGGGTTGGGGGTTGCCCCCCAATGAATGGTTTCAGTAGGCTACGCCCTGCCACAGCATTGCGTTGGCGACCTTCTCGAATCCCGCGATGTTGGCACCGGCCATGAGGTCGATCTTTCCTGCGGGGGTCTTGAGGTTGTACCTGTTCGCCGCGTCAACGGAGTTGTTGTAGATGGCGATCATGATGTTGTGGAGCTTCTCGTCGACTTCCTCGAAGGACCAGGAGTACCTCATGGAGTTCTGGCACATCTCGAGAGCGGAGGTCGCGACACCGCCGGCATTGGCTGCCTTGGCGGGACCGTAGAGGATTCCGTTCTTCTGGTAGACTGCGATTGCCTCAGGGGTGCTGGGCATGTTGGCTCCCTCAGCGACTGCGATGCAGCCGTTCTTGAGCAGAGCGTTGGCGGACTCCTCGTTGATCTCGTTCTGGGTCGCGCAGGGGAGTGCGATGTCGCAGGGGACGGTCCAGATTCCCTTGGAACCGTTCTTGTCCTCGTAGTACTTGGCATCCTTGACGTAGTTGAGGTAGGTCTTGATCCTGTCCCTCTTCTGCTCCTTGATGACCTGGATGGTCTTGTAGTCGATTCCGTTCTCGTCGACGATGTATCCGTTGGAGTCGGACATGGCGATGACCTTCGCACCGAACTCGGTTGCCTTCTGGCAGGCGTAGATGGCGACGTTTCCGGAACCGGAGATGACGACCCTCTTGCCCTGGAAGGACTTTCCGTCGTGCTCGAGCATTTCCTTGGTGTAGTAGCAGAGTCCGAATCCGGTGGCCTCCGTCCTTGCGAGGGATCCGCCTGCGGGGATCGCCTTTCCGGTGAGGACTCCGGTGAACTCGTTCCTCAGCCTCTTGTACTGGCCGAACATGAATCCGATCTCCCTTGCACCGGTTCCGATGTCTCCTGCGGGAACGTCGGTGTCAGGACCGACGTGCTTGGTGAGCTCGGTCATGAAGGACTGACAGAAGCGCATGATCTCGTTGTCGGACTTGCCCTTGGGGTCGAAGTCGGATCCTCCCTTTCCTCCTCCGATGGGGAGGGTGGTGAGGGAGTTCTTGAAGATCTGCTCGAATCCGAGGAACTTGAGGATGGAGAGGTTCACGGAGGGGTGGAGCCTGATTCCTCCCTTGTAGGGACCGATGGCAGAGTTGAACTGTACACGGTATCCGCGGTTTACCTGGACCTTACCGTTGTCGTCTACCCAGGAGACACGGAACATGATGGTCCTCTCGGGCTCAACGATCCTCTCGATGATTCCTGCGTTCTGAATCTCAGGCCTTGCCTCGATGACGGGGGTCAGGGTCTCGAGAACCTCCTCGACTGCCTGAAGGAACTCGGGCTCGTTGGGGTTGCGTGCTTTGAGGCCGTCGAAGACGGACTGAAGATATGCGTTCTTTATTGCCATTGCTTTCGCCTGTACAATAATGTACGAACGTCTAATTACTATTCTACTATATATTTGTACACTATGAAAAGGTGTTAATGTTCAAATAAATCACAGTTATTTTTGTGATTATATTGCCGTTAATTAGTCTAATATCTAATTTTCACTATAATAATGGCTTTTTGTTTATAATTACGGCATATTTTGGATAAAATGCGGGCCTAAACGGCAAAAAATTAGATAATAGACATTTGTCTAATAATTTTAATAATTAGATACAAATGTCTAAAATTGATTTTTTCGGGCCTTCTCACACTATCGTGAGCTCGTGCGGGAAGTCCGTGAGCCTCTCGCAGCCGTCCTCGGTGATGAGGATCGTGTCCTCAATCCTGATGCCTCCCACGCCGGGGATGTAGATTCCGGGTTCGGCGGAGACGATATTGCCTGCGGAGAGGACCTGTTCCGATTTCGGGGAGACATGGATAGGCTGGTGCACATCCATACCGATGCCGTGTCCGAAGGAGTGGATGAACTTGCCCTTGAATTCGGATTCATCGATGACCTTGCGGGCGGCGAGATCCGCCGCGTTCGCCTTGGCCCCTGCACGATACTCGTCGATACCTGCCTGCTGGGCCTCGAGGACCACTTCGTATGCCCTCTTCATGACATCGGACGGTTCGCCGAGGAATACGGTGCGGGTCATGTCGGAACAGTACCGGTCGTACTTGGTCCCGAAATCGAACAGGGCGACATCATGCATGCGGAGGCGGTAGTCACCAGGCATGTAGTGGGGCTGCGATGCGTTGGCGCCGAAGGCGGCGATGGTGTCGAATGCGTTACCAGTTCCGCCCAACTCCCTCATGCGGGCGTCCATGCGGGCGGCGACCTCCTTCTCGGAAACGCCTTCGGAAAGATAATCGGGGATCTCCTTCGCCACCTTGGAAGAAATGGCACACGCCTTACGGGTGGCCTCGATCTCGGCCGCATCCTTGATGGCGTAGGTCCTGGCGAGGGGCTCGGAGGCATCCGTGACCTCGAACTCGAGACCGGTCAGCTTCTTGATCCCCATGACCGCGGCATAGGATACGCTGTGGGTGTTGAATCCCACCTTGGTGCATCCGTTCAGGGCCTCCTTGAAGTAACTCACGAACTCGTCCCTGTCGTGGTACACCCTCACGTTACCCTTGCCGGTGCGTGCGGTCTCCTCCTCGAGGATGTTCACGATGACGTCCATGGAACCGTCCTTACGGATCACAGCATAAGAGTTCTCGAAACATCCGGACTTCTGCTCGGTCACGTACCAGAAGGAGGAATCCAGGAAGGGTTCCCCGTCGTTGGCGATGACTATCGCATCGAATCCGTCCGCGTTCTCCATAAGTCTCTCTGCTCTTGTTTTTCCCATGATATCGCCGTGAATGCATCCAGACATAATGATGTGCCAGATATAAAAATGGAAGTCCCGCCGGAGCGGGACGTTGGAGTTTCAGATACCGATCCACTCGTTCCTGCAGATCCTCTTGAGCGCGGAGATCGCGGAGAGCACTGCGAGGTACGAGGTCTTGGGGTTGTCGGGGGAGGGCACGTTGTAGGTGTGTGCCACGGAGGTACCGAAGTTGCCCTCGACATGCAGCTCGTGGGAGTTGCTGGTGGCCTGGGGATCGAGGATGATCTTGACCTTGGTCCTGTCGAAACCGATTCCCATCAGGGACACGGTGGCGGCCACGTTGATGTTCTTGGGGAAGATCTTGACGGCTTCCCTGGCGGTTCCCTCATAGACCACGGTCTTCTCGGTGAGCTTGTACACGTCGATTCCCTTGTCGATGAGGTACTGGACACCGGCTAGGGACTTGGGTCCCTTGGTGGTAGTGAGCGTGACGGAGAGGATCTCGTCGCCGGATGCCGAACGTAGTCCGTCGACACCGCAGAGGGCACCGGTCGGGATGAAGATCTTGGACTCGTGCTCCCTGGCCTTCTGGAAGAGGGCTTCCCTGTAGTCGTCGTCCACCAGCGAACCGACGGACATGATCATCATGTCGACACCACGGGATACGACACGGGGCGCGACCTCCCTGGCGGCTTCCTGGGAGGATGCTTCGATCACCAGATCGCAGTGGTATAGCTCGTCCTCGATGGAATCGACGACGATGGCCTTCTTCAGACCTGCTGCGACCTTGTCCGCGAGGTCCCTCCTGATGTCCACCAGGTAGATCCTCTTGACCTCTTCCATGTCATCCGCGGCCTTGGCCAGTTTGGAGCCGATGGCACCGCAACCGACGATAGTTATTCTCATGCTTGCGATTATTGAAACTACTTATTAAGACATTTCCATTTTTTCGAGGAATTCAAAGGGGATTTCGAAACTAATCAACGTTTTTCGATGAAATACTGCCTTATTATTTCGAAAATCGTAGACTAAAAGCCTTATATCTGAACGAATGGATACCTGGGAACATGCAGAGATACGAGGTCATCGACCACACGGCCGATCTGATGATCAAGGCCTACGGGAAGGACCTGAAGGAGTGCTACGAGAATCTGGCCTACGGGATGTTCGACCAGACAGTGGACCTCCGCGACGTGTCCCCGACCGAGACCCGCGAGATAGACGTCACGGGCATGGACGAGGAGGATGCACTGTACTCCTTCCTCTCCGAACTGCTTTTCGTCGAGGATTACGAGAACATAATCTGCAAGGAGTTCGACGTCACCATCGACGGCCTGCACATACACTGCACGGCAAAGGGCGAACCCCTGGACAAGGAAAGGATGCACATCCGCGGGGAGATCAAGGCGGTCACCTTCCACATGATGGAGATCGACAGGGCCGCACCCTCCGTCACGGTGCTGTTCGATGTCTGAGCCACTCATCCCTATATAGGATTTAGACGATTGGGGATTATGCTCAAGCTCGGATGGTTCTCCACAGGAAGGGGCCCTGGTTCCAGGAATCTTCTCAAAGCGGTAATGGACGAGAAGGAGAAAGGAAACCTCGATATCGAGATCCCCTTCGTTTTCTGCAACTGGGACAACACTGAGACCCCCAACTCCCGCAAGGAGCAGAGGCAGATGTTCTTCGACATGGTCGAAGGCTACGGCATCCCCCTCGTCACCGAATCGTGGAGGAAGTTCATGCCCGAGCTCAGGAAGGAGGACGAGGTCGCATGGGGCCTCGAATACGGAAAGGTCCTCCGCGAGAAGACCGGTGTCTACGGACAGGACCTCGGCATCCTGGCAGGATACATGCTGTGGATGGACGACGAGACCTGCGACGTCTACGACATGCTGAACCTCCACCCCGCCCTGCCCACCGGACCCAAGGGTACCTGGCAGGAGGTCATCTGGCAGCTCATCAGGGAGGATGCGAACACCCAAGGCGTGATGATGCACATCTGCACCAAGGAACACGACAGGGGAGATGCGCTCACCTACTGCGGATTCCCCATCCGCGGCGGGGACTACGACGCCCTCTGGGCACAGATGTACGAGAAACTAAAGACCTCCAGCCTCGACGAGATCAAGGAGAAGGAAGGGGAGGACGAACCCCTCTTCAAGAGGATCCGCGAGGACGGTGCCAAGAGGGAGCTCCCGCTCATAGTATCCACCATCAGGCTCTTCGCCGACGGCAAGGTATGCATCAGGGACAAGAGACTCTGGTGCGACGGAAAGAAACTCGACGGGCCCTACGACCTGTCCGCTGAAGTCGACAAGGCGATATGATGGATGAAGTAAACCCGATGGCGGAGATGGGATTCGTTCACGACAAGCAGATCATCGTCGAAGCCCAGGGTTTCCTCACTCCCTGCGACAGCATACGCGACCTCGCCAGTGCGGTCATCAAGAACGGGGGCAAGATCTACGACCTCCTGGACCGTTACGAGAACGTCGTCAATTACGTGCTCAACCGCAGCGACGCGACCAACACCACCGACTGCTCCAGACTGCTGGCCCCCCTGCTGAAGGCATACGGGACGACCGATTTCGAAGTCCTGCAGTTCTACCGCCAGAATCTCCCCATCCTGCCCGGTGCAGGAGAGGTGATGAAGTATTTCCTCGACACCATGCCGACATTCATCGACACCAAGATGTTCGAGCACGGTGCGTATGCCCTCTGCGAGAAGCTCGGCCTGCCCCACGCGATCGCCAACTCCTCCAGCCTGGAACTCGACGAGACAGATATGTCCCGCAAGACCTGCAAGGACATCAGGGAGATGGCGGAGAGGATCGCGAAACTGAGGATCTCCAAATTCCAGTACGAGGTCAACGTTCCCGCCGAACTCGATGACGACGAGATCAAGATGATCAACACCCTCGACGACATCTACCTCAAGAGGATGAACAACACCGAGGCCCAGGAGATGATGCAGAACATGGCCGCTGTCAGCGCCAACGAGAAGGCATACGCGCTCCTGGACATAAGGAAGAACACGCAGGTCGACCTGGACGGGACCGCATACATCGGCGGGGAGTTCATCGACTTCCAGGTCATGGACCTCATCAAGGACGGTAACGGACTCGCCATGGCCTTCAACGGTTCGGAGATAGCCGTCCACGGAAGCAATGTCGCTGTACTATCGGACGACTGTACCGTGGCAGCGGTGCTCGTATCCAAATTCTACGACACAGGTATCCAGGGGGTGTTCGACCTGATCGACAACTGGAACCGCGAGACCCTTGAGGGCCCCGACATGCCTGACCGCAACCTCGTCGCCGAGATGCTCAGCAGGCACCCGAAGAAGCTTCCGGAAGTGTACCGTGTGACCCGCGACAATGTGGACGAGATCGCCGCGAAGAGCGATGCATACAGGAGCAGGCTCTTCAAGAAGTACGCTCAGAAACATGCCGCACAGTGAACATCTGGCACATACATTTTCCGCATGGACGTGACACGCAGCGTGACCGCGGTCACGGATCGGATTTGGAGAAGAATAGTGCTCTAGACGGGATTTGAACCCGGGTCGCGGCCTCGAAAGGGCCGCATGATTGGCCGCTACACCACTAGAGCGTAATTTCGCCTATAAGTCGAGCCAAATAAAAAGGTATCGTCCCAGAATCCGCCGTTTTTTCGTTGTCCAACACCTGCCCGCACGCGAAAAATCGTGCGAAGTTTATTAATATATAATTAGGATGGGCGTGAAAGGAGACTTTACTATGGTAGATGGACCTTTCGAGAGTACCGAAGAGGACGTAACGCGTGTACGTCTGCCCAACATCAAAGAAGCTGAAATGTTCGGAATCGCAGACCAGCTGCTTGGAGCATCCAAGATCAGGGTCATGTGCGAGGACGGGCAGTCCCGTGTCGGACGTATCCCCGGCAAGATCAAGAAGAGGATGTGGATCAGGGAAGGAGACCTTCTCATCATCTCCGTCTGGGATTTCGAGCCTTCCAAATGCGATGTAAGGTTCAGGTACACCAAGACCCAGGCAATAAACCTCAGCAAGAAGAACAAGATCCCGAAGAACCTGGACATCTTCTGAAGGAATCGCATTGCCCTCCGAATCATACGATGAGCAGTATGCCTATCTGGAGCAGCGCATAGACGCGCTGAAGACCAACAAGACAGGCGACGAACGTCAGACCGAAGGAGAGGTCTTCGACAGGAAGACCCTCATGACCATCTACACGTTCATGAAGAGAGGGCTGATAGACAAGGTCCACTACCCCATTTCCACGGGTAAGGAAGGAAACGTCTTCTATGCCACCGACGAGGACGGGGACCCGGTAGCACTCAAGATCTACCGCATGTCCACCTCCACGTTCAAGAGGGTCGGCAAGTACATCGAAGGCGACCCCAGGTTCAAGGGGATCGCCGGCAACCGCGGAAAGTTCATCTACACCTGGGCGGCCAAGGAGTTCAGGAACCTCGACAGGTACTACGAGGCTGGACTGCCCGTCCCGGAACCCATCGCCAACGACAAGAACTGCCTGATCATGGAGTACATCGGTACCCCGGAAAGGGCGGCACCGCAGCTCAAGGACGTGGTCCTGGAGAACCCCACCGAGACCTATGACGAGATCATCTCGTTCATCATCGACGGCTGGAGGGACGCACACCTGGTCCACGGCGACCTGAGCGAATACAACATACTGATGTCGGACGAGGGACCGATCGTAATCGACGTCGGCCAGTCCATGACCAGCGACTTCTTCAACGCCAAGGAGCTGCTGGACCGCGACATCGTCAATATCAACAGGTTCTTCAAGAACCGCGGGGCAGACATCATCGACCCCGAGAAGATCAAGGAAGAGGTCTTCGCACCCGAAGACGAAGAGGATGATGAGGACTCCGAGGACGAGGAGTTCGACGAAGAGGAGGAAGAGGAATGAGATCGATCAAGATTCCTGAAGACCGTGTCGGAGCACTCGTCGGAAAAGACGGTGCATCCAAGAAACTTATCGAAGAACGCACCGGCATCAAACTCAGCATCGACCGCGAGGGAGAGGTCGTATGGAACGACAACGCGGAGGGCGTGGAACCCATCATGGCCCTCAAGATCATCGACGTGGTCAAGGCCATCGGAAGGGGGTTCAACCCCGACAAGGCACTGAAGCTCCTCGATGACGATGACATGTACTTCGAGAGCATCGACATCAAGGACATCATCGGCGACAGACAGAGCCAGGTGCAAAGAGCCAGAGGCCGCCTTATCGGCAAAGATGGGAAGACCAGGAAGCTCATCGAGGACCTCGCTGACGTGTACATGAGCGTGTACGGGAACACCGTATCCGTGATCGGCAACACCCTCAGCCTCCCCATCGCCAAGACCGCCATAGAGATGCTCCTCCACGGCAGCGAGCACTCCACAGTCTACCACTATCTCGAAAGCCAACGCCCCAAGCTCAGGATCGCTGAGATGGGATTCGACCTCTGAGGTTTCCCCATGGAGCAATGGGTTTCCGACAATCTCGAGAAGGCGGCGAAGATCGCCGCCCTCGGTTACTGCGACCACTGCCTGGGCAGGATGTTCGCCAAGTGCGGCGAGCAGCTCACCGACCTCCAGCGCGGACAGATGCTCAGGGCCGCCCTCAAGGAGAACGGCCAGGAGTTCGAACCCGAGGAGATCTGCCCCCTCTGCGAGGACCTCTTCTCCATGCTGCCCCGCTTCGCCGAGGCCATCGCCGAGAAGGTCAACGAGGTGGAATCCGAGAACTTCCTCGTGGGATGCAGGATCGACCCCTCCCAGGCCAAGACCGAGAAGGAGGTCGTCGAGGAATACGGGCTCGAGGAGACCTACGAACCCCTCAAGACCGAGCTGAACCGCGAGATCGGGAAGGTCGCCCTGCCCATGATCAACAGGTCCGTCAACTTCAAGGACCCCCAGGTCGTGGCCTGCATCGACACCCGCTTCGCCGACGTCACCCTCGACATCGCACCCATATTCATAGCCGGACGCTACCTCAAGATGAGCAGGGAGATCCCGCAGACCAAATGGCCCTGCAGGATGTGCAAGGGGAAGGGCTGCCCCAGATGCCACGGCACCGGAAAGATGTACCAGACCTCCGTCCAGGAGATCATCGGGGACATCGCCCTGGAGATGGCCGACGGCGACGAGCACTTCTTCCACGGTATGGGCAGGGAGGACATCGACGCCTGCATGCTCGGTACCGGAAGGCCCTTCATCCTCGAGATCAGCCACCCCCGCGTCAGGGACATCGATCTCGACGAACTCGAGAGGAAGGCCAACGAATCCACTCTGGCACAGTACCGCGACCTCAGGTTCGTACCCCGCAAGTACGTCAAGGAGTACAAAGAGGCCGAGGCAGATAAATTATATCGCGCGAGAGTAAAGGCAGAGGGCAAAGTTAATAAACAACAAGTGGTTGACGCGACAATATCATTCGAGAACGTGCACTTGGCCCAGAGGACTCCACAGAGAGTCGAGCACCGCCGTGCAGACCTTGTCAGGGACAGGGTCGTATACTGGGTCAAGGCGGAGAACATCGGGGAAGATACCTTCGACCTGATACTCAAGACACAGTCCGGAACATATGTGAAGGAATTCGTGTCGGGGGACGAGGGAAGAACCGAACCGAACTTCTCCGAGAAGCTGGGCATCCAATGCCGCGTAGAGCTTCTGGACGTCCTTGAGATTGACTATCAACAACCTGAGGATTGATAAACATGCAGAGATCCAGAGGAACCAGATCAAAAACCCGCCAGATACTTAAGAAGAAGCCCAGGGCCCGCGGTCTTTCCCCCATCACCAGGGGATTCCAGACCTTCGAGACCGGCGAGAAAGTCAACATCGTAATCGACCCCAGCATCCACAACGGAATGCCCCACTCCAGGTTCCACGGCCTTACCGGTGTCGTCACCGGAATCAGGGGAACCGCATACGAGGTCAGCGTCAACGTCGGCGGAAAGATGAAAGTCGTCGTTTCCCGCCCCGAGCACCTCGTAAAGGCAGTAGCATAAACGATTTACAGTAATTGACGGGTGAAAATCATGGCAGAGGACAGGTACGTAACTGTAGCAGAAGTAAAGGAAATGCTTGGCGAGAAGAAGGAAGAGAGAGGAGAGCTTATCCCTTCCCTGAATGCAGCATTGACCGCTGCTACCGAGACCTGCCCTCTGACCGGTGAGCAGGCCAAGGAGCTCGCCGCCAAATGCGCGGAGATTATCGAGCCCCTCGTCCTCACCGATTACGGCAGAGCAAGCATCCCCGTCAAGATCGCAGACACGCTTCCCAGGTACCCTGCGGAAGTCCGTGCTCTTTTTTCGAAGGAGAGAGGAGTCGTTCTCCCTCCTGAAATGATGCAGCAGATCATCGACGCTGTCAACGCATACTTCTGATTCGGAGGAATCGTCATGGAAGAATACGCATACATCTTAGACATACCGCCGCAGAAACGCGGCGGCAGAGCCGAGAACATATGTCTAGCCGTAGGCGACCACGATTTCAAACTTTTCGAGCTTGTCTACAAGGCTGGTGCGGTCATCAACTTCGAGGACCGCGTCTACATCGGAAAGGAATCGGCCCAGAGGACCGTCATCGACCACGTTAAGAGGAGGATCGGCTTCGAGGAGCTCAGCTCCACCGCCCAGTCCGAGATCGAGTACGCGGTCGAATCCGCAGTGAAGGCAGACGAGGCCCGCTTCATCAACTTCTACAACAGCGCAGGCCCCATCTCGCTCCGCAAGCACATGCTGGAGGAGCTTCCCGGACTCGGTAAGAAGAGTATGATGGCCATCCTCGACGAGAGGGAGAAGGAGAAGTTCAAGAGCTTCGAGGATCTCACTGCGAGGGTCCCCACCGTGAAGGACCCCGTGAAACTCATCGTCGCCAGGATCATGCTCGAGATTACCGATCCCGACAGAAAGCGCTACCTCTTCGTGGAAAGATGAGCCCCGGAGAGACCGGCAGACTTATCGCCGAAACGGGCGTCGTACCCACCAAGGCCAAAGGACAGAATTTCCTGACCGACGGACGTGTGGCGGACAGGCACATCGAGTACGCCGAGATCCAGCCCGAGGACGATGTCCTGGAAGTGGGTCCCGGACTCGGTATCCTCACACAGAGACTCATCGGCAAAGGTAAGTCCCTCACCTGCATCGAGATCGACGACATCCTGGCGGATTACATCGGCAAGACCTACGGCGATGAGCTGACTCTCATCCACGGCGATGCCGTGAAGGTCCCCTTCCCTCATTTCGACAGGTTCGTGAGCAACCTCCCGTACAGCGTCTCCACCCCCATCATATTCAAGCTCCTGGACTACCAGTTCAAGAAGGCGGTGGTCATGGTGCAGAAGGAATTCGCCGACAGGATGGTGGCCGACGTGGGCAGTCCCGATTATTCCCGCCTCACCGTGAACCTCTTCTACAGAGCAGAGTGCCAGATCGTGGAGAACGTGCCCCGTTCGAGGTTCAAACCGCAGCCCAAGGTGGACTCCTGCCTGGTAGCCATCACCCCCCGTCCCGCACCCTTCGAGGTGAAGGACGAGAAGATCTTCTTCAAGGTCACCCAGGTATGCTTCGACCACCGCAGGAAGAAGATCGGCACCTCCCTGAAGGCCGCGAAACTGATCACATCCAACGACGAGATCCCTTACGCCGATGCCCGCATCGAATCCCTCCGTCCGGCGGAAATCGCGGAAATCGCCGATGCCATCGCCGCTCTGAGACACTGAGGCATCCCAACCTATAACTTTTAGTAAACGCATGACCCAGCGATTACATGCAAATAGGAATAGTCGGAAAACCTAACGTAGGGAAATCCACGATGTTCGGCGCCGCCACCATGGCACCCGTCGAGATCGCGAACTATCCATTCACCACCATCGAACCCAACAAAGGAGTCGGCTACGTACGTTACGAATGCCCCTGCAAACAGCTGGGCGTGACCTGCAACCCTCACAATTCATTATGCATCAACGGTACCAGGATGATCCCCGTAGACCTCCTGGACGTCGCCGGACTGGTTCCCGACGCATGGCAGGGGAAAGGACTGGGAAACAAGTTCCTGGACGACCTCAGGCAGGCGGATGCCTTCGTCAACGTCGTCGATGCCAGCGGAAGCACCAACATCGAGGGTATCCCCGGGAAACCCGGAGAGTTCGACCCTACTGAGGATGTCACCTTCCTGAGGAACGAGATCGACTGTTGGATGAGGGAGATCATCAAGGACGGACTGGGAAAGATCGCCCGTGCCGCCAAGATGAACGGGAGCAAACCCGAGACCATCCTCGCCGAGAGGCTGGCTGGACTGAAGGTCACCGAATCGCAGATCAAGGCCGCACTCCAGAAGGTCCCCCTCGATTCCGATCCCACCAAATGGGACGACGATTCCCTGCTCAGACTCACCACCGAGATCAGGAAGCTCTCCAAGCCCATGATCATCGCCATGAACAAGGCGGACATCGCTCCCGCCGGCAACTTCGACAAGCTGAGCAACCTCGGAGAGGAAGCGGTACCCACCATGGCGGAGACCGAACTCGCCCTCCGTAAAGCGGAGAAGGCTGGACTCATAGAATATGTGCCAGGCGATGCATCGTTCAAGGTTAAGGACGGAGTTAAACTCAACGAGGGACAGCAGAAGGCCCTCGATTACATGAACGAGAACATGGCCAAGTTCGGAGGCACCGGGATCCAGAAGTGCCTAGAGGATGCGGTCTACAAGACCCTCGATTACATCCCTGTGTTCCCTGTGGAGGACGAGAGCAAGCTCTGCGACCACTTCGGCAGGGTACTGCCCGACTGCCACCTGGTCCCCCGCGGATCCACCGCGAAGGACCTCGCCTACAGGATCCACACCGACCTGGGAGACAAATTCATCCGTGCCGTGAACTGCAGGAACCACCGTACCGTCGGAGCGGATTACATCCTCGAACCCGGCGACATAATCAGAATCGTAGCGAACAAGTGAACATCATGAAGGGCACATGGGAAGTCAGACTGCTGAGCGCGTCATACACGAGCGATGCCGAGGGAAGACCCTACATCGAACTCTTCGGTAAGACCCGCGAACGCAAGTCGATTCTCATCGCCGTCTATGATTTCAACCCCTACTTCTACATCGTCGACCCCACTCCCGCCGCCGAGGAGGGACTGAAGAAGGACGAACAGGTCCGCGGTCTGGAACACAGGACACTGGAGTACAAGGGTGAACCCCACGACACCCTGAAGATCTCCCTGAGCGGACCCTGGCAGATGTCATCCTACAGGAACCGTCTGAGCTCCCGCTTCAAGGTCCTGGCAGGAGACATCCAATACCACGACCGTTTCATCTACGACAGCGACATGGGATCCTGCATCAGGGTCACCGGAGAGGAGATCGATCTCGATTACACCACCGACCTGAAGATCAGGATGGAATCCTTCGAGAACATCGAATCGTTCGACCCGGGACTGAAGTTCCTCTCGTTCGATATCGAGAACAGCATCGAGCACCAGACCATCTACTGCATATGCACCAAGGTCGAGGAGGCGGGGGAGTTCAGCACCCCCGAACCCATCTACGGTACCGAGAAGGAGATCATCAAGAGATTCGCGGAGCTGATCGAGGAGATCGACCCCGACGTCATCACCGGATACAACATCGAGAACTACGATATCCGCAAGATAGAAGAAAGGGCCCAGGCCAACAAGATGAAGGATGCCCTGCCGTGGGGAAGGGACCGCGGACAGCCCAAGATATTCTCCGAACGCTTCTTCAGGGTCAAGGGAAGGCTGATCGTCGATGCCTGGTGGGCCGCCAAGAAGGAGCTCCGCCCCAAACAGGAGACCCTCAACGCCGTGTCCCAGCTGGTCCTCGGAGAAGAGAAACTGGATGTCGACCCCAAGCACATGGACGACGAATGGGCAAACAACCGCGACAGGGTCATCGAGTACTGCATCCAGGATGCGGCCCTGGCCCTCAAGATCCTCCTGAAGGTGGGAACCGTCAGGAAGGGACTGGATCTCGCCGCCGTCTCCAAGCTCCCCGTGGAGGACGTCCTGGTCTCAGGGACCTCCACCCTGGTCGATTCCCTGCTCATCAGGGAGGCCGACAGGAACAACGTGGGGGTGCCCATGAACGGAAGGAGACTCGCCAGAGGAGAGGAGCAGATCGAGGGAGGATACGTGCACACCATGAATCCCGGACTCTACCACTGGGTCTGTGTCCTCGACTTCAAATCGATGTATCCTTCGCTGATCATCGCCAACAACATCTGTTTCACGACCCTCTCCAAGGACGGGGAGATTGTCGCCCCCTCCGGTGCCCGTTACATCTCCCCCGAAAGGAAGAAGGGCCTGCTCCCGAGCATCCTCTCGGACCTGATGAATCAGAGGGATTCCATCAAGAAGAGGATGAAGTCCTCCGCTGATGCCTACGAACATGCGTATCTCGACGGACTGCAGGCCGCCGTGAAGGTCGTCATGAACACGTTCTACGGCGTGTTCGCCTCATCGTTCTACAGGTTCACCGACAAGAGCATCGGTGCCTCCATCACATCGTTCGCCAGGGCGAACATCAAAGGGATCATCGACCAGCTGGAGAGCGAAGGGGTACCCGTGATCTACGGCGACACCGATTCGGTGTTCGTCCTCTCCCCCTACCACACCCTGGAGGAAGCGGTCGAATTCGGTACCAAACAGGCGGACAGGTTCTCCAAGGGGGCCAAGACCCTCGAGTTCGAGAAGCTCGTGGAACCCCTGTTCTCCCACGGCGTGAAGAAGAGGTACGTCGGCAGGATCGTATGGCCGGAGAAGCAGGACGAACTCCTCGTGAGAGGATACGAGATCCGCCGTTCGGATTCCTTCGATCTCCAGAGCAGGATGCTGATGCAGCTGTTCGAGAACATCCTCGATGAGAAGAAAGACGATGCTCTGGCACTTGTGAGAAACACCGTCCGTGATACCCTCAACGGAAAGGTCCCCGCTTCGGATCTCGTGATCTCCAGGACCTGCAGGGGCCTCGACGCGTACGAGAACCCGGAACGCATGGCCAACGTCCAGGCGGCCAAGAAACTGATCGCCATGGGCTACAATTTCATCCCCGGCATGAAGATCTCGTGGATCGTGACCGATGCCAACACCGCCCCGCAGCAGGTGGAGCCGTTCATCAGTGGCGTACCCTTCAAGGGAACCCCCGACTACAAGTATTACGCGGGACGTCTGGCACAGATGGCTTCGAGGATCACCGAGGTATACGGATGGTCCGAGGATGATCTGCTCCGCGGTTCGCAGCAGACCACCCTCTTCAGCGGCAATTTCTCTCCCCGTCCCAAGGCCCCTTCCAAACCCGCGGCTCCGGCACCCAAGCCCGCACCGGAGGAACCGGCGAAACCCAAGAAGAGGCCTTCGCTCGACGACTTCTTCTGATTCTGTTCAGGATTCGTCCTCAGCCAGCGGATTGATCACGGTACGGTTCCTGACCGCACACCATAGGACGTATACGGACAGGGCCATCAGAACGATCCCCATGAAGGTGATGAGGATGTCCATGGACTCCTCGTGTGCGATGAACAGATTCACTGCGATGTAGACGGAGACCACACCGATGACCAGGGACTTCCTGCGTCCGTATTTCCCTTCCCTGCTGCCGAAGGCCGACGCCAACGAAACGAGACCTGCCGAGAGGAACTCGAGGAACAAGAGGATCCCGTGTATCGTCTCGAATATGTATGTGAGGGTGACGAACAGAATACCCAGCACGATCATGAAGATGCCGTCGTTCCCTTTGACACCCTGGGTCATGACGGAATGTACTCCGAACACGACCATCACGATTCCCGTGACGGTGATCTCGAGAACGATCGCATGGGCACCCATGACGAAGAACGTGATGCCTATCACCAGGAGAAGCAACCCCACGAGTACGCTGTGGATCCGGGATCTCGCCGCGATATCCATGAGCTTATCGACGTCCTCTTTCTCCATAAACGCCCATAAGGCTACTTCGATAAAAGGTTCATCGTCACCGCTGACGGCCGGTATTACCTGCATAAAATCTCCGTACGCGTAAGCTCCCGCGCCATATTATATATAGGGGGTTGACTTGCAATCTCCTTACAGGACAGTGTCCTGCCGGAAATGTACCCGTGTGGGCGAATCCGAAAATAGGTGATTAATAATGGCAGACGAAGAAACTGCAGTACACCCCCAGGGAAAGAGCATGTACAAGTACATCGCTGAGGCCTGGAACAACCCTAACAAGGGTTACGTGAAACAGCTGAACATCGAGAGGAGGATCATGTGGAGGAGGGAAGAGAACTTCCTTCGCATCGAGAAACCTACCAGGCTCGACAGGGCTAGGGCTCTCGGATACAAAGCCAAACAGGGATACGTCCTTGTCAGGGCCAAAGTCAGGAAAGGAGCCTTCCAGAAGAGGCACATCAACCACGGTAGGCGTGCCAAGAGGAAGGGAGAGGAACAGCTCATCGTCGGCAAATCCCTCCAGAGGATGGCCGAGGAAAGGACCCAGAAGAGGTACAGGAACCTTGAGGTACTGAACTCCTACTGGGTTGGCGCAGACGGACAGAGCGAGTGGTACGAGGTTATCCTCGTTGACCCCGGACACCCCGTCATCCAGCACGACCCCAAGATCAGCTGGATCTGCAACAACAAGAACAAGAAACGTGTCTACCGCGGACTCACCTCCGCCGGTGCCAAGGGCCGCGGCCTGAGGAACAAGGGACACGGCGCCGAGAAGGTCAGGCCTTCCGGCGGCGCAAAAGGAAACAGGAACAACTGATCCTGATTTCCACCCGCCCCTTCGGGGGCGGGCCACATTACTTTTTAGACCATTTTTGAAAAAAAATTGCAATCGGCGGTGTGCCGATGCCGTCACGGTACGGGATGCTCAGAGACCGATTGCCTTGATCAGGTCCGCTTCGAACGCACCCCATACCGAACTGACCTGACCTCCGTAGGTGTAACTCACCATCTTGCCGCCCAGGTACAATGCGCGGGATACGAACTGTGTCCCGGTCTCCTTGCGGAATCCGAACTTGGGAAGTCCGGGTTCGCTTACCAACGCCACGACCTTGCCCCACATCTCGGGCGTGAGATTGAGCTTCTTCTCACCCATCCCGGTCTTCTCGAAAGTGGATTCCATATCGCGGTAAAGGGTGCAGGTGCAGTTGATACCGTTGGCCACGTGACAGAAGTAGACCGCTTCCAATGCCGAGAGGTCGATGAATATCTGCCTGGAGAGTTCCATGACGAGTGCCTTCACGGCCTCGAGGAGGCTATCCAGTTTCTCGGCACGCATGCCCTGTCCGAACGAACGCTTCCTGGGTTCGCCCTCGCGGTCCACGAAGAACTCCCACTCCAGGTCTGGTTCGTAGGCCGCGAAATAGCACTCGTCCCAGGTGGAAAGACCGGAATCTGCCTCGATGGTCTCCAGCCTCTGCCTGAGTTCGGGAGTGAGCGAATAATCCCATGTGTGGTCGGGAAGCCCCCATGCCATGCCCATGCCGAGACAGCTCACCTTGAGAAGGTTCTTGGGGGCATCGGACTCCACGGACAGGTACGACGAACCGTTGGAATAGATGAATGTGAAACAGGTCTGCTCAGCCATCCGCTTATCTCCTACGGGGAGATTCAGAGGCTTCTTTGCGGTAGACCTCGAGTCTTTCCTCGACCTCGCTGTCGCTCATTCCGACAGTGGGGAAGAATATGGGAAGAGCGTATTCTGAAGGATCAAAGCCCTCGATGTCGTCGAGACCGAAACCCTTCACGAAACCGAGCACCCTGCCGGCGGTGATGTAGTTGTCGTCCACCACCTTGAGGTTCGGATCGTATTCCCTGAGGATATCCAACCCGTACTCGCCGCGGACGACAACCTTGCACCCCCTCTTCATCATGAGCAGTGCGGAGAGCACTCCGCGGTCGTTGTCGACGTATGCAAGGACATGTCCCTGGGACCCCATCGGGAGTCCCGCGTGGCAGTAGATGTAATCCTGGAAGATGAATGCGTCGCGGGGCCTCGATTCCACCCAAAAAACGATGTCTGGGTCTTTTAGATTCACCTTGGGATCCTTGTCGAGGTTCGCGTTCCATATGGCATCGCCGCAGGACTTGGCAAGGTCCATGCTGGTGTACTTCTGACCGCCTTCGCGTCTGGCTTTTACGGCGAATGTCTTGCCTTTCACCATCCTGCTCTTGGAGTATTCGGCGACGGTGCTGCAGATGGTCTCCATATCGTTGGCACAGGTCTCGGCGATGGAGATCGAACCTACTCCGAAGACCTTGCGGATGGACCTTATGGCGGCATCCAGATCCGAGGCCTCCACATAGAACCTGGCCTGTCCGCGGGTGACGAGTGCCTCTACACCGTCGGCTGCGAGCATCTGGAGGATGTTGTCCTTGAGGCGGTTCTCCCACCTGTTGCGCACGGAGATGCCTTTGAGACCGATCTCCGAATATCTGAGAAGAAGTATTGCCATATTCCCGCCTTCTCCGGCCCTGCGAAAGGCGATGCTTATTTACAGGTCGCCGATTACATTCCCTCATGGACCCTGCTTTATTAATGGTTCTCATGCTCATCGCCATCGGAGCGGGCATCGTCGGTGCCCTGTTCGGATTGGGCGGCGGAATCATTTTCATCCCTGTCCTGACCATCCTGTTCGGATTGGATGCCACAGAGGCGGTGGCTGCCAGTCTGGTAGGCATCGTCGCCACATCCACCGGTTCGGCCACGGGATTCGTGAAGAAGGGCCTTTCCAACATCCGTCTCGGGATGCTGCTCGAGATCACCACCACCATCGGTGCGATAATAGGTGCGATCATCGCGTCCTATCTCGAGAACTGGATCCTCCTGATCCTCTTCTCCATGGTCATGCTGTACAGCGGATTCAAGATGGCGGTCTCCCCCGAAAGAACCGAGATCGGGGAATGCCGTGAGAACGAACTCACCTTCGAATACTCCGACCCCGCATCGGGCGTCGAGAACAGGAAGTACGAGGTTAGGAACATCCGCAGCGGGATGGCCCTGTGCACGATCGCGGGAGCGGTATCGTCCATGACCGGTGTCGGCGGCGGTTCCATCAAGGTCCCGCTGATGAACATCTACATGCACGTCCCCATCAAGGTCGCCAGTGCCACCAGCAGTTACATGATCGGTATCACTGCGTTCTCTGGTGCGATCATCTACCTCATCATGGGAACCATTCCCCTGCAGGTGGCGGCCACCGTCGCCATCGGAGCGTATATCGGAGCTGTCATCGGGACCAGGATCGCCGGCAGGACCAACGCATCCGCACTCAAGAGGTACATGTCGGCGGTGTTCTTCATAATCGCATTCGTGATGGTGCTCAAAGCGGGGGGATACCTGTGAGCCTCAACAGCGAGACCGCGTGGATCCTCAAGGCCGAGACCTCGGTGGGACTCGCCCTCATGGCGGTCGGCCTGGTACTCTCCATCGCCGGGATCACGGACCTGCTCCTTCTTGCAGGCATAATCATCCTCATCTTCGCACCGGTCATGGGTGTGCTGGTATCCACCAAATGCCTCCTCCAGGGAAAAGAGAGACCCTGGATAAGAGTGGCTGCATTACTGATAGTCATCCTTGTCATAGGTATGATCATATCGTACTACAAATGAGATCAGCGGGGAGGTTCCTCCCTCTTGCCCTCGCGCCATTCGCGGATACCGTCGAGACGCTTCTTGTAATAGACCTCGTTGCCGCGGTCGCCGGGTTCGTAGTACCTGCGGCCCTTCAGCGAATCGGGCAGGCACTGCATACGGGTAATCTTCTCCTCGGTGTCCTCCGCGTACTCGTATCCCGCTCCGTAGCCAAGGTTCTTCATCAGCTTGGTGGGGGCGTTGCGTATGTGCAGGGGAACGGGGTCGGCAGGACGGTTGCGGACATCGGACAAGGCCGAATCGATGGCCACCGCCACGGAATTGGAACGAGGCGCCAGAGCGAGGTACATCACGGTCTCGGCCAGAGCATATCTGCATTCCGGCATGCCCATGTTCTTGCAGGCGTAGAAACAGGAGGTCGCCATGACCTGTGCGTTGGGGTCCGCCAGACCCACGTCGTCCCCTGCGAATTCTATCAGCCTGCGGGCGATGTAGATGGGGTCCTCCCCTCCGTCGAGCATGCGTGCGAGCCAATACACCGCGGCATCGGGATCGCTGTTCCTCATGGATTTGTGGAGGGCAGAGATGATGTTGTAATGCTCCTCCCCGTTACGGTCGTACAGGAGCGAACGGCGGCCGATGCACTGTTCCAACGACTTCTCGGTGACCTCGATGCGTTTCCCCACCGGAACGGAATTGGAGACGGTGGTCTCGAGGGTGTTGAGCGCGGTCCTCGCATCGCCGTTCGCGTATTGGGCTATGGCCGAGATGACCTTGTCCGGTACCACCACTTCGTAATCTGGGAATCCGCGGGGATCCTTCACCGCCCTGCGGAGCAGTCCCTCTATATCCTCCGAGGTGAGACCCTCGAGCACGAACACCTTGCATCTCGAGAGCAGAGCGGAATTCACCTCGAACGAAGGGTTCTCGGTCGTGGCACCGATGAGGATTATGCTCCCCTTCTCGACGAACGGCAGGAACGCATCCTGCTGGGCCTTGTTGAAACGGTGGATCTCGTCCACGAAAAGGATGGTGCGGCGGCCGTTCTGACGCCTCTTCTCGGCAGAGGCCATGATCTCCTTGACCTCCTTGGAACCGCCGGTGACCGCACTGTAGTTGACAAACTCCGCTTTGGTGTAATTCGCTATGATGGTCGCCAAGGTGGTCTTGCCCACGCCGGGCGGTCCCCAGAAGATCATCGAGGATATCCTGTCCTGTTCGATCATGTTGCGGAGGATACGTCCTTCGCCTATCAGGTGGGACTGTCCCGCGAACTCCTCGAAATTGCGGGGACGCACCCTGCCGGCCAACGGCATGTTGGCTGAACTCTCGACAGGCCTGTCTTCTTCGATAAGCGAGGTCTGAACCATAAGGTATCACACAGAGAAGGACAAACAGCCATAAAGAAGTAATGAGAAGAATGGTGCAAGGGACGAGATTCGAACTCGCGGACCGCTATGGATTAGACCCTGAATCTAACGTCGTTGGCCAGGCTTGACTACCCTTGCAGTTGATGCCACAATTAGATTGTATTATAAAAAGAGTGTGTGAAAAAAGATAAGGTGGGCCCGGAGGCCCTTGAAAATGATTGTCGGACCAATCAGGCCTTCATGATCTTGAGCCAACCGTTGCTGCGGTAGACTGCAAGCTTCCTCTTCTGGAGGTACTGGTCGAACTCTTCCCAGCTGATGACAACGAGCCTGTCGTTGGTTCCCTTGGTGAACTGGATTCCGTCCTCGGTGTCGCGGACGCGTCCTGCCTTGAGACCCTTCTTTGCTGCGATTGCCTTAACTTCCTCGATGTCCTTGCATTTGTCCATTGCCATTGGTTTATCCCCCAGCATACAGCTGAATGGAAAAGTATGCACTGGCACAGTATTTAGTATTTATTCTAAATAGCGCGTGCCAGACGTATAAGTTAAGAGCCGTTATGATAAAATAATATCATCCAATAAATATTTGGTAAATCCAACTGCTGGAACATAGTACCGCGTTTTAGCTGGATTAGTAATACATCATCATGGGTTGGATGGGTGCCCGAAATCCCCTTTTTTCAAACAAAAAATAAAAACGAAGATACCTATCGTGATGGCATGGACGGCCGTGTGAAACACATGCTCGAATCGACGGAGGAACAGTCGATGACTCCCGAGACCGCATGTTCTGCAGGCATTAAGTTCGGTACCAAATTCAAGAACGTGGCAGTATTCAGGGATGCCGACCCCAGCAGCCAGATGATAGCTGATGCGCTCATCTCCGGACTGCTGTCGGCGGGAGCTGATGTCACCTACGCGGGTATGCTGTCCGTACCGGCGGCCCATGCGGCATACAGTTCGTCGTTCGGCTGTCTACTCTCGGTGGGGAACCCCGATACCGAGAATTCGATCGCCGGGATCAGGGCATATTCCTCGGACGGGACCCCGTTCGACACCGACCGCCTCTACGAGATAATGAAAGTGGAGGATACCGATCCCATCGATTACCGCGGGGTCGGACAGCTCCGTTACGATTCGTCCGCCAACGAGAAATACATCAACCAGGTGAAGAGCATGGGCGTAAGCTCGCAGAGCTATGTCATCCTCGACTGCGGCTGCGGGAGCACCTCCATGTGCGCACCCCAGCTCATGGTGGACATCGGTGCCGAGGTGGTGGCGTTCAACGCCCATCCGCTCAAAGGCCAGCGTCCGCGTGCCCCCGGTCTCAATAAGACCAACCTCATGAACATCTCCAACTTCGTGAACGCCAGCATCGGAAGCATCGGTATCTCGTTCAACGGCGACGGTACCCGTCTGGCAGTCATGGACGAGAACGGGAAATACGTTCCCGGCGACAGGCTCCTGGCACTCATGCTCATGTATCTCGAGCCCGAGACCGCGGTGGTCCCCTTCGATTCGCCCTGCGTGGTGGAGGATGCGTTCATGCATCCCCTCAACATCCGCGGCGTACAGCACAGGGACGGTGCCGAGAGGCGTCTGATCCGTACCAAGAACGATATCAACTCCGTCATCGAGGCCATGAAGGAGAACAACGCCGACTTCGGAGCACTGAACGACGGTACCTTCATCTTCCCCAGCCTGGGATACTGCCCCGATGCGATATACGCCGCCGCGATCATCAGCGAGCTCGCCGGCAAGAGGAGCATCCGCAATGTCCTGGAGGAGATCCCGATCTATTCCAACAGGACCATCAGGATCAACTTCGACGGCAACATGACCCATTTCTCCAACAAACTGAAGGAGAAGATCAAGGAATACGACATCCTCACCGTCAGCACCTCCGGCAATGCCTGGAAGATGGTGCTGAAGAACGGTACCTATGTGATCAAACAGAACGAGATCGACCCCAAGAAACTGGTCATCTTCGCCGAATCGTCCGATGTCGTTTACCTGATCACGATGCTCGAACAGGCCAGGGACATCATCAATTACTGCATCTGATCGGCTTCGGTCCCGTCCCCGTAGAACATCGGAAGATGGATCTCCTCCCCGTTGGAATCGTACACCCTCCAGCTTTTCCGGTCGTACGGTTCGCAGGTTATGAAGTGCACCCCGCCCATGTGTCTGAAGGTGTCGAGATCCTCGTCAGACGCTTCGGCTGAGAATCCCGGATGGGAATGGGCGGAACCGGAACGGCTGAAATCGATGGGATCCATCCACTCCATGATGATGCTGTGGGAATCCCCGTAGATGGTGCCGGGAAGCATGATGATCTCGTCGATGATGCCCTCGTGCACCCGGTGGAGGCAGATAAACTCGTCGGGATAGGTGGATTTGGCACATTCGTTGAGACCGTCTATGAAGTCCACGCTGACCCCTTTGATCCTCATATCGCATTCACCAGTTTTTCCCTGACCCTGGAATAGAAGTCCTTGCCGAGCCTGACGAACCGGACCTTCTTGGAGGATTTCGCGAAATCGATGCGTGAGAGTCCGGGGATGGCGTGTTCCGCCTGGCCGTCGATCACCAGCAGACATCCCCTGTCGAGGACGCACTCCACGGTGATCTTGGAATCAGAGGGGACCACGAACGGACGGGACGCGAATTTGTAGGCCGCCATCGGCACGATGACGAATGCATTTACAGCAGGGTCGAGGATGGGTGCCCCGAGGCTCATCGCGTAACAGGTGGAACCGGTGGGGGTGGAGATGATCACTCCGTCCGCACGGACCTCCGTCGCGAGCTTGCCGTCGACGAATATCTTGAACTGCCTGATCTTTCCGATGGTATCCGTGTGGATGACGGTCTCGTTGACTGCCTGTTCGACCATCTGTCCGTTGTAGTAGGTATCGAGTTTGAACCTCTCCTCGACGGTGTAATCGCCCTTGAGTATGCGGGCGATCCCTTCCTCTATGCCGTCTAGTTCTATCTCCGCGAGGAAACCCACCCCTCCGCCGTTGATGCCGGCGATGGCGGCACGGTTCTTCATGGCGGTACGCAGGATGGTCCCGTCCCCTCCGATGGTGACTATGATGTCGACGTCCATCTCCTCCACGGGAACGCCCGGTTCACCGATCATCTCCCCGGCGACGGTATCGTAGACCACGTTCTCCCCGTCGAGTGCGGCCTTCACGCGTTCCACGTACGATTTGGCATCGGGGACACCGGGATTGATCAGTACGCCGAAACGGGGGCGGGGCCTGACGAACGGCTTGCCCTTGACCACGAAATCGTATATCGAGGGGTCGCTGCATGCGAGGAAGTTGGAACGCGCCTCGAGACTGAGGGGCATGTCGAATTCGTTGCCCTCGAGATCGAAGATGTACCCTCCCGCCTCCTTCAGAAGGAGGTAACTGGCCGCGATGTCGACCACCCTGATGCCGCGGGACAGTATCTCGGAATGCATGTAGAATCCGTCGGCCTGCCCTTCCGCGATGAGGGCCATCTCCAGGGAGGAACATCCGTAGGACCTCGAGGAAGGGACGCGTTTCGCCAGCTGGAACGCCTTCGGGTCGGCTCCGTTCCCGAGATAGATCATCATGAACATCTCGCGGGGATTGAGCTCGCGGACATGGATCCTCCTGCCGTCCTTGAACGCTCCCTCGCCCTTCTTCGCCCACATGCTCTCGCCGGTCGTGAGGTTCCTCAGATACGCGGTGTGGCACTGTGAGAGACTGCCCTTCCCGACGGCCATGGATATGGTGTAGAGGGGCACTCCGGCGATGCAGTTCGAGGTACCGTCGATGGGGTCGAGGACCAGGATGTCGTCGAAACCGTTATCAACGTACCCGATCTCCTCGCTGAGGACGTTCAGGGGGACGTTGTTGCGGATGATGTAATCGAGTACGGTGTTCTCTGCGATCTTGTCCACTTCGGAGGTCGGGGTACCGTCCGCACCCATCTCGACGTCCTTCCCTCTTTCCTCTAACGTGGGGATGAGGTCCACCGCTTTCTTCACCGCATCGGCGATGGCGGAGAGTGTTTCGATCAGAGAATCCATGCTCCCTTATCTGAAAATCAGATATTAACCGTTGCCGTGGCCGACGGCCTTATGAATGAGTACCCGCTCACTGGGAGCATGGAGCCGCTCGAATTCGCCGAAGGCACGGTTTTCACCGAAAGGAGGAGACTCTACACGGTATCCGCCGCACCCGGTGTACGCACCTACGGCGAACACCTCCTCGCGATAGGGGACTCCGAATACCGCGAGTGGGATCCGAGGAGGAGCAAGCTGGCGGCATACCTCGCCAACGGAGGGAAGATCCTGCCGATAAAGCATGACTCCCGTGTCCTCTACCTCGGGGCGTCCAGCGGTACCACCCCCTCCCACGTGTCCGACATCGCCAGGGACGGTACGGTGTACTGCGTGGAGTTCGCACCACGCATGTTCAGGGAACTCGTCGTGAACAGCAAGCCCCGCCCCAACATGATGCCCATCCTTGCCGATGCCACCAAACCGTCCGAGTACGAGTTCATGGTCTCGGGAGTGGACGTGGTCTACCAGGACGTGGCACAGAAGAACCAGGCGGACATCCTTGCCGACAACATGGACAAGTTCTCGGCGAAGTACGGCATGGTGGCGGTGAAGGCGAGGTCCGAGGACGTATCCGAGAACCCGAAAGCCATCTTCAAGAAAGCGGAATCGCGTCTCAGGGAGAGAGGATTCAGGATCCTGGACACCCTGAGTCTGGAGCCTTACGAGGATTCGCACGAGATGATCGTGGTGGAGAGACAATGAACCCCGACGACACCGACCGCAGCGTCTACACAGTGGCCTTCAGGGACGGACGGTTCCTGATGGTCTACAACCGCAAACGGAAAGGATGGGAGATGCCGGGCGGACACATCCGCGTGGGAGAGAGCACGGAGGATGCCGCCGTCAGGGAGTTCGAAGAGGAGTCGGGATACACCGTAGAGATCGTCAAAATTCGCGATCTGGGTCATTGTTACGTCTGTGCCGCGAGACTCGGAGAGAAGATAACCCGCGATGCGGAGATGGAGACCCGGATGTTCGATACCCTCCCGGACGAACTCGCCTTCGACCGTACGGAATACGAGGACACCGTCCCCTGGTCGGAATCCGAGATTTACGGATGAAGTCTTCCTTTCCCCCCTTTAGTTTTATATACCCCTTATTAATAAGGAGGGTTAGCCTCGCCGCCTATAATGGAGTGAACATTATGGCAAGAATGCACACAAGAAGAAAGGGAAAAGCTTGCAGCAAGCGCCCTATGGTAACCGAAAACCCTGCGTGGGTCCCCCTCAACGCCACCGAAATCGAGGACCTCGTAGAGAAGTTCACCAAAGAGGGTATCAGCTCCGCAATGATCGGAATGATCCTCAGGGACCAGTATGCTGTTCCTAACGTAAAGCTCGCAACCGGCAAGACCGTCACCGAGATCCAGGCCGCAAGGGGAGTCAAAGCAGACCTTCCCGCAGACCTCTCCCAGCTCATGGTCCGCGCCATCAACCTGAACACCCACCTCAAGGCAAACCCCAAGGATGTCTCCAACAAGAGGGGTCTCGCCAACATCGAGGCAAAGATCAGGCGTCTCGAGCGCTACTACAAGGAAAACGGAGTGCTTCCCGATACTTGGAAATACTCTCTCGCTAACGCAGAACTGATGCTTAAGTGAGATTTATGGACGAATTCGTCCTTCCTTCCAAACTTCTTTCCAATCTCTCATTGGCCGCGAACATCGTCCGCGGCCATTCTTTTATCCACATCTATTCCCACTACGACACCGACGGTCTCACCGCCGCTTCCATCGCGGCCAAGGCACTTCTCCGCGAGGGAAAGGAATTCAGCGTGACGATCTTCACCACCCTCGGCGAATCGGAGATGCAGACCATCGAGAACACCGAGAGCGAATGTGTCCTCGTCACCGATCTGGGTGCGTCGTACATCAAACGTTTCGATGCAATGGAATGCGACGTCGTCGTGCTCGACCACCACACCATCATCGACCAGGCACAGAGGATCTGCTACGCCAATCCCCACCTGTACGGTATCGACGGCATGAGCTCCGGATGCGGGGCAAGCATGGCATTCCTGTTCGCCATCACCCTCAACGAGGCCAACTGGGACCTCGCTCCCCTGGCCATCACCGGGCTCGTAGGGGACAGACAGCACCTCAAAGGCGTCAGCGGCCTGAACACCTACATCGTCAGCGGGGCCGAGAAGAGGGGAAGCGTCAAACTGCTCCCCGGATCCCTCATCCCGATAGGCAACCTTTCCACGGAACTGTTCCTCAGCACCGACCCGTTCATCCGCGGCGTCAGCGGCGACCGCGACGGGACCGAGAAGTTCCTCGAGGAAGCGGGCATCGGAGCCAACCGCGATTACAGCAGCCTCACCGAGGAGGAATCGCTCCGCCTATCATCCCTGATAGCCCTCAGACTCATCGAGCAGGGCGTCACCAGGGACAAGATGGAAGAGTGTGCCAGGACCCGTTACTATCTGCCCACCTGGGGCACTGACGCGGAGACCCTGTCCTCGGTCATCAACGCCTGCGGACGTCAGCAGAAACAGGGCGTCGGCATCGCCGTGGGACTCGGGGACGGTTCCGCCCTCGAGGAGGCCAAATACATAGATTCCGAATCCAGGAAGAGCACCGTCGACGCACTGCTCTCCATCATTGGTAACGGCGGAGTGAAGGAACTCGAGAACATCCAATGGTTCGACAGCAGTTCCTCGGGATTCACCGGGATCGTGTGCGCCATCATCATGAACTACATCGGCAACCCCGACAAACCCACCATCGGCATCAACAGCGCCGAATCCACGGCCAACGTATCCTCCAGGGCCACATTCGCCCTTCTCGACAAAGGCGTCAATCTCGCCGATGCCATGAGACGCGGTTGTGCAGCGGTCGGCGGAGAGGGCGGAGGACACAGCATCGCCGCGGGCGGAGCGTTCGAAAGCATCCGCCGCGAGGAATTCGCGAGGAATTCCTCAAGACCGTGGACCTCATCATCGGCGAACAGAAGAAGGCTGCCGGGAACTGATCAGTCACGCCAGGTAACGGGGACCTCGTCGGTTCTGAATCTTTGTCTGACTTCGGTATCTGGCACTTGCATCCTCACACCCGAATTGTACATCAGATTGCCAAGCCATGCGATCATTGCACCGTTATCCCTGCAGAACTGGCGGTCGGGTACGAAACTGCGTCCTCCGCGTTCGCGTGCCATCGAATCGACCATCTCCCTGAGACGGCCGTTCTGCGCGACACCTCCGCCCAGCAGGACCTCGTCCTTACCGATGTGGGCCATCGCCCTCTCGGTGACCTCGGTGAGCATGGAGAATACGGTCTCCTGCACCGAGAAACAGATATCCTCCAGACGGCAGCCCTTGTCCTTGTATGCCATGGCCGCGGTGAGTATCCCCGAGAAGGACACGTCCATACCTTTGACGGAATAGGGGAGATCGAGCAGCTTATCGCCGTCCTTGGCGAGCTTCTCGATGGTCGGACCCGCGTAGAATCCGAGACCAAGGTCGCGTCCGAGCTTGTCGAGCATGTTACCGACACCGACATCCTGGGTCTCCCCGAAGATACGGTATCTCATGTCCGAATACGCTATGACCTGGGTGTTGCCGCCCGATGCATATAGAAGGCAGGGGTCGGAACATCCGGTGAGGGCGTTGCCGATCTCGATGTGGGCGATGCAGTGGTTCACTCCCATGATGGGCTTGCCGAGTGTGCAGGCAAGGGAACGAGCCGCGGTGCCCGCCACACGCAGACAGGGGCCGAGTCCGGGGCCCATGGAAAATGAGACCAGATCCACATCCCTGAACGAGATTCCGGCATCCTGGATTGCTTGCGAAATCGTATCCGCGACGACGTCCGCATGATGGTTGGCGGCCTCGCGGGGGTGCAGACCGCCCTGCGGGGGTCTGAACATATTGATGACGTTCGCTAGGACCTTGGCATCGGAATCCACTATCCCGACTCCCAGAGTATGTGCTGTTCCCTCGATACCGAGCGTTATCATCATCGGTGTACAGACGTAATGCCCATAAAAACACTGGCATTCTGACCTCCGACCTACAACGTTCGGCAATTCTCCGAATGACTTGTGACGGCCCCGATCCGTGGTAATCTCGACCGCCTGTTTTAGTTTCCAGTGGAAATGGTATTTAAATAAACCACCGTTTCGTGTGCACTTCTAATATTTAATTTTTTCGGTATTAAATAGTAGAAATGCATACCAACTGCTGGCTCATTCGAAAACAGAAGTACGCCCGTAACGATTACCACACCTTGCGGGCGGCCACCTGGAGATGACAACAGATGACAAGAAGGAATAAGGCTCAGAGGAATTTAAAGACCGATGCTCGGATGACCCCCTACGACGTGAAGGTTAAGGGCACATTCGCCGAACCGCCTAAGAAAGAGAAGCTTCCGCCGAGGAAACCTACCTCCGAAGAACAGCGGGCGAACAACCTCGCCCCGGTCGAATTCTCCAGGGAATCGGCTTCGGTCGGAAACTGGATCCCGCTGTTCCGGAAGGAACTGGCGGAAATGAACTCGGGGAAGGTCGGGAGACCTTATTCTTTCTGTGATTCGATGATTATCTGGATCATATCTCTCCAGACACTGATCAAGGGCACATACCGTACGGCCGCCGGCCTGGCGGCGGCCATATTGGAGGACCACGGCATGAAGGCACCTTCGTATTCCAGACTGTTCGAACGTTCTGCGGAAATGCTGGACAGGATGCTTTCAGAGAATGGCGGAACGTACATCATCAGGGCAGGAAGCAATATCATCGACAGCCCGCGCAACGTAGGCATAGATTCTTCCGGATTCAACCTCTCGAACACCTGTCTCTGGAGGAAGGAGAAATGGGGTACGGGTCCGAAACGCAGGGGATGGCTGAAACTCCATGTGCTGTCCGATGTGGATACGGGAGAAGTCATCGCGTTCGCGGTGACGGATAAAAACACGGGCGATTCGCCGCTGATGATCCCCCTGCTGGATGCGGCGGTGGCCGCAGGACACCGTATCGGCATAGTGTATGCCGACGGGGCATACAGCTCGGCGGAGAACTTCGATCACGTCTGCGGAAGACTCGGGACAAGATTCGTCACCAGCTTCAAAGTGAACACGAAGCCTGTGAACGGCGGTTCCCGTTACAGAGGAGAGGCGACCAGGCTCTGGTGCAGCATGCCGTATGCGGAATGGGTAGAGAAAAGCGGTTACGGACGCCGTTGGAAATCGGAATGCGGATTCAGCGACGTGAAACGTCTTTTCGGAGAGTCGATACATGCGTTCACGATGAAAGGGGCTGTCCGCAAGCTGCTGATGAAGACGGAGACATTCAGCCGGTACAAGGAACAGAGGGCGATCCTGCTGAGCGGATGCCTGGCATCATCCTGATGCCGGCATCGGTTCTGGCAGCAATCATTGTCGCGAGTTAATTATCGAACGTTGTAC
>CACWTF010000008.1 GCA_902763685.1 methanogenic archaeon
GTAGTGGGGACACGGACTTTTGAGGATTATGATTTTGTGGAGTTGCGTAACGCAAAAGCATTGTATCAATATATCAAAGACCGTCTTGTTGATGATGGGATGAACTATCTCTTCCTTGATGAAATCCACCACGTCGGAGATCTCCCCGTCGGAGACGATGATGAGATGGGAGCCCACGTAGTCCTGGGGGTCGCTGACGACCGCCTGTCTGATGCTTATGCCGGCATCCGAGAGGACGCTGATGACTCCCGCCATGATTCCCGGCATCCTGGCATCGGTGGGGACGATCTCGATGCACGAACAACCCAATTCCCCCGCCGCATCCGACAGGAGGAGCATGGACTGCAGTTTCGAGTAGATCCTAAGTAGGTCTGGCACAGCCATGATGCGGTTGATGGTGGACCTTACCACGCGGCGGTCCACGCCGATGGCCCTGGCGAGAGCGGTGTCAGACTGTTCGACGTTGCCGCAGAAAGCGGAACCGTCCTTCACGGAGATGCCGTACTTGAGGAACATCCTGGCGACTGCTTCCTGGGAGGGCAGATTCTGAAAATGACGCTTTATGCGGTCCATAGTACATTATTGTACATCAGATACTTAAACCTACGCGGGCACACGTTCTTATATGCGCGGGCATTCAAAGGGGGCGATAGCATGGAGCCTGCATCCACAAGAGAACTCAGAGAGGAGATCGAGGATATCGATGCGAAGATCATCGATCTCATCGCCACCCGCATGGATATCACTGACGAGCTCGCAAGGGCCAAGAAGGCCTCCGGACAGAGCGTCTGGGACGAAACGGTCGAGAAGGCAATCATCGACCGTTACCAGGGACTCTGCAGGGAAGTAAACCTCACCCACGAGGAATCCGAGCAGATCGCACACCTCATCCTGAGCATCTCCAAGGAACGCCAGCTGAGGATCTACAACGAGTGATCGGGCATCCATTTCACATTCAAGAGGAATAACATGAGCGGAAAGATCAGTGTGGCCGTTCTCGGTGCGACCGGGATGATCGGCCAGAGGTTCGTCGAGATGCTCGAGGACCACCCCTACTTCGACATAGAGGGGCTCTATGCGTCCGAGAGGTCCGAGGGAAAGAGGTTCGGAGATACCCTGAAGGTCAGGGACTACCAGTACAAGCAGGAGACCCTCGACATGAAGATCTCCAAGATGGACGTCGACCGCATCGCAAAGAACTGCAGGATCGCGTTCTCCGGCATCCCCTCCGACCTGGCGGGACCCACCGAGACCGAGCTCGCACAGAAGGGTGTGGCGGTCTTCACCAACGCGGGTTCCCACAGGATGGACCCCCATGTCCCCATCATCGTACCCGAGGTCAACGTCGGTCAGTTCGATTCCGTCAAGGACCAGGACACCTACGCCAACGGAGGATACATCGTGACCAATGCCAACTGTTCCTCCACCGGAATAGTCGTACCCCTGAAGGCCATGCTGGACGCCTTCGGACTCAAGCAGGTCTTCGTGTCCACCTACCAGGCGATCTCCGGAGCAGGTTACCCCGGAGTCCCCTCCCTCGACATCCTGGGCAACGTCATCCCCTTCATCTCCCACGAGGAGGAGAAGATGGAGACCGAGCTCTGCAAGATGCTCGGAACCTATGCCGACGGCGAGTTCAAGTACGCTGACTTCAAGGTCATGGCCAACTGTGCCAGGGTCCCTGTCGTCGACGGACACACCGAGTCCCTCGTACTGGATCTGGAGCAGCAGCCCTCCCTCGAGGAGCTCTCCAAGTGCCTCAGCGGATTCCGCGGAGAGCCCCAGAAGCTCGGACTGCCTTCGGCACCCGTGGAGCCCATCATCGTCAGGACCGAGCCCGACAGGCCCCAGGCCATCTACGATGTGTACGCCGGAGTTCCCGAGCGTGCCAGGGGAATGGCATCCAGCGTCGGAAGGCTCAGGCAGTCCAACGGCTACTACAAGATGTGGGTAATCTCCCACAACACCCTCAGGGGCGGTGCCGGCGGTTCCATGCTGAACGCCGAGTACGCCTACAAGAAGGGCATTCTCTGAAACTCAAAACCCGAAGGCCCCGGACGGGGCTTTCGGGTATTACCTTACCCACCGTCGGATCCGTATTTTTTTTCGGATTACGATGATTTCCGTTCCATTTCCTTCAGTTTCCTGAAGAGCGTGGCCCTGCCGATACCGATAGCATCCGCCGCCTGCTGGGCGGTCACGAATCCCTTCTCCATGCGTTCTTTGGCTTCGAGGAGATCCCTTTCGGATACCGTCTTCCTCCTTCTGCCCAGTCCGGGGAGTTCTCCGTTCTTCCTCATCCTTTTCACGGCAAGTTCGTCAGAGGTCAGGAGATCCTTCAGCAGGAAGTATATCTGGGTCTTGTTGGTGTCATCGATGGTCACGCCATCAAGGATGACCGTATTGCCCGCACAGATCTCCCTGAGGATGGCTTTGGCCGCGGACCCGAAGGTCGCTGTGCGGCCGCTCATGTCGACGGACTTCGGTTCCTCGTACCTTACGGCGTACAGGTCATCTCCGAAATATTGGAGGTCCGTGCGGATCAGCCACTCGAGACGGTTCAGGTGATCCATGCCCGCATCCCTGAGAAGTTCCGCAACGTCCTGACGGTTCTCGCCCGGGGTCCTCTCCGATATGAAACAGGGGACCATGTTCCTTCTGACATATTCCTTCCTGCGGGCATCCAGATCAATACCAGGGATGCCCTGGAAGAGCGGGGGCGACAGCATATCGATGACGGCGTAATCGGGGGTGAATACGTAGGAATAGGTACCGTCTTCGGATACGGTATAGTCGAGCCTGCACAGCCTGTATTCTATCCCGTCACCGTCCTTCAGGCAGACAGAGGCGGATGTGGTGCTCTTCCTCACGGGGATCCCTCCAGTCTGCGTAACGGTTCGAGCAGCAGCTTCTCGAACCTGTTGCGGATCATGTGTTTGTAGAAACATCTGTGGGTATCGGTGATGAAACATGTATCATCAATCAATGCCGAGATCGCCTCCAGATCCACGCGGGGGACCACCCTCTTCAGTGCATCGTTGCATTCAGGGAATTCCAGACTGCCGATAACCTCGTGATACGAGCTCTTCTTCCCGCCGAGTTTTATCTGTGATGTAGGGAATCTGTAGATACGGTCATCGGTCAGTTCCCTGGAACCGATGACGTTCAGCATCTCCGCCTCGGAGTTCATCTGAGGGAACAGACACGAACCGTTGTCGAATACGGGGGACAGCCTGTATCTGTTGTCCTTCTTGATGAATCCCCAATTGCCGCCGTGGCGGTCGAAATTACCGAGGAGTGCATCTACCACAAAGATGTCCCAGAACCTTTCCTTGGTCTCGGCAACATCGGTGATCTTCCTGTTGATATCGATGAGGTGCATGATCTCCTCATAGGTGTAACCGTGGTGTCCGGTATCGGTATCCAGCGAACTTTCGCCGACATCGTTGAACGGAACGAACATCTCGCCTTCGTCCAGGAAGTTCCTGCACAGGACCACCTCTTCCCCGTCGAAGGTGCCGAGTTCGGTCTCCTGCGAATCCAGTCCCAGCATTGCGAAGATCCTGGAGCCGAGATGTTCCGATACGTGATTGAATCTGGGCCCGAACTCGGACCTGGTACGGAATTTCATGATGTATCTCCTGCCGTTGAACACCACACCGGTCTTCCTTTCGGAACCGCCGTAGTACAGAGGTTCGATCTTCGCTGAGGAGACATCAAGAGGGACCATGGTCAAGGATAGTATTGATTCTATATAATTATGATACCATATCATAATTATTTAATTGATACGAAAGATACTCGATGACCGGGAGAAAACCGGATTCCGACTGAGGGATCTGGGTATCTCGGTGTGTTAGGCAACGGGTGAAAGGATCCCATGGCGATTCCGCCTTCGTTTTCTTTTGTCTGGCACTGTGATTCGCCGGAGCAGCGGATGTCTGCTGACCCCCTTTTCGCGCACGCGAACGTATTTAATTCGGGTGCACATAGGCGCACACGATAAAATGACGGTAAAAATGGCCATTCCCAACAAGGGCAGGCTCAACGAAAGGGCAATCGAACTCCTCACCAAAGCCGGTATAGACCTGGGTCCCAGCTGGGGAAGGAGCCTCAACATCAAGATCCCCAACCTCGATCTGGAGGTCATCTTCGTGAGGGCACAGGACATCCCCGTGTTCATCCAGTCGGGAGCCGTGGACTTCGGAATCACCGGACAGGACGTCGCCGCAGAAGCCGGTGCCGACCTCGTCCTCCTGCAGAACCTCCGTTTCGGACACTGCAGGTTCTCCGTCATCGTCCCCGAGGACTCCAAGGTGAAGTCCGCCAAGGACCTGAAGGACGGCGTACGTGTGGCCACCACCTTCCCCCGCATCACCAAGGCCTACTTCGATGACATAGGCATCAAAGCAGAGATCGTCAACGTCCAGGGAGCGGCCGAGATCATGCCCTATCTCGGTGTCTCCGACATCATCTCCGATCTCGTGGAGACCGGAGGTACCCTCAGGACCAACCACCTGCGCGAGGTCGATACCGTCATGACCTCCGACGCATGCCTGTTCTCCTCCGAGAAGGCACTGAAGGATGCCGCCAAGAAGGCGAAGATCGAGGAGATCTCCGATGCGATCAAATCCGTGCTCGACGCGGATGCGAAGAAGTATGTCATGGCCGACGTGCCCCGCTCCAAGCTCTCGGAGGTGGAGAAGATCGTCCCCGGTATCGGAGGACCCACCGTGCTGGAGATCGCAGGGAACAAGGATTTCGTCGCCGTACACGCGGTGGTCGCGGGCAAGGACACCTACCAGGTCGTAAGGGACCTGAAGAAGCTAGGTGCCAAGGGCATCCTCACCATGCCCATCGAAAGGATGGTGGAGTGATGGACCGCTCCAGCATGAGGAGGAGCGTCCGCGATCTCACCATGTACTACAACCCCAAGGTGGGTTCCGCCCTCCGCATGGACACCAACACCAACGTGCTGGGCTCCAACCCCGCGGCCTCCGAGTATCTGAAGAACCTCAAACTGGACCTGAACGGGTACCCCAACACCTATTCCGACGGTCTCAGGGATGCCCTCGCTGACCTCTACGGTCTGAAGAGGGAGAACTTCGTGGCCGGCAACGGTTCCGACGAGATGCTCAACACCATCTACACCACATTCACCGAGCCCGGGGCGTCCTGCACCGTGCCCGTCCCCTCCTACAGTCTGTATTCCTACCTCGTATCCCTGGCATCGGGGAAGCTGAGGGAGGTCGACCTCACCGAGGACTTCCAGCTCGATGTCGACGCCATGGTCGGCAAAGGGGAGGAGACCAACAGTGTGCTCATCATGCCCACCCCCAACAACCCTACCGGTAACTGCTTCAGGCAGAAGGACATCGAGGAGATCCTCGCCAAGCACCCCGGTATCGTCATCCTCGACGAGGCGTACTCAGAGTACGCGAGGAACACCATGATCAGTAAGGTGGACGAGTTCGACAACCTCATCGTGTGCAAGACCTTCTCGAAGGCATACGCCATGGCCAACCTCAGGGTCGGCTACTGTGCCTCCAACCTCAAGGTCGCGGACATGCTCAATTCCGTCAAGGTCCCCTACTCCCTCAATTCCGTCTCCGAGGGAGCGGCCATCGCCGCCGTTAAGGACCAGGACTTCATAAAGAGGAGCGTCGACATGGTCTCCGAGCAGAGACCCAGACTCTCCAAGAAACTCAAGGAGATGGGCTTCGAACCCTATCCCTCCGACTCCAACTTCATCCTCGCGAAATCCCCCATCGACCACGTGAAGATGATCGAGGGCCTCGAGAAGAGGAACGTGCTCATCCGCGACTTCGGCTCCAAGAGGAGGACCGAGAACTGCGTCAGGATGACCGTCGGTACCGAGGAACTCAACAAAATCATGACCGACGCCATGGAGGACGTCCTTGCGGAGGAGAAGATATGAAGATGCTCATGGCCGACTACAACGTCGGCAACCTCCACTCCCTGAAGAAGGCACTCGAGCTCGCAGGTGCTGACGTGGAAATAATCACCGACATGTCCCGCATGGCGGATGCCGAGTGCATGGTGTTCCCCGGCGTGGGGGCGTTCGACTGTACCGTCGAGAACCTCCTGCCGTACCGCGAGGACATCAGGAAGCGTCTCGAAGCGGGAGTCCCCTGTCTCGGCATCTGCATAGGTGCCCAGATCCAGCTGGAGGGCAGCGACGAAGGCAAATCTCCCGGTCTGGGTCTTTTCAAGGGAAGGGTCAGGCTCCTGAAGTCGAAGACCGTTCCCCATATGGGATGGAACACCGTGGAGACCGACGATCCCCTCATGGAGGGCATCGATGACAGGCATTTCTATTTCGCACACTCGTACTACTGCGACCCCGAGGACAGGGCGATGGTCAAGGGTACCACCGAGTACGAGGGATTCACCTTCGCCACCCTAATGAGGAAGGCTAATGCCGTTGCCACACAGTTCCACCCCGAGAAGAGCTCGGATTCCGGACTGAGGTTCCTGAAGAACTTCGTTGCATATGCGGAGGACCAGGCATGATAGTGATCCCTGCGATAGATGTGCTCGAGCACAAGGTCGTACAGCTTGTCGGGGGAGTCCCCGGCAGTCAGCAGATCATCATCGAGGATCCCTTCGAGGTCGCCATGAGCTGGGTGAAGAAGGGTGCTCCCTATCTCCACCTTGTGGACCTTGACGCGGCCTTCGGCAAGCCCGACAACTCCGATGTTTTCTGCAGGATCATCCGCAACGCGGGAGTGCCCTGCGAGGTCGGAGGCGGTATCCGCTCCGAGGAGCAGATCGAGAAATATGTGGAGGCCGGAGCCGAGAGGATCATCGTCGGCACCAAAGCCGTCACCGACCTCGAGTGGCTCAAGGAGATGGCCAACAGATTCCCCAACAAACTGATGCTGGGACTTGATATGAAGGGTGGCAAGATCGCCATCAAGGGATGGCAGGAATCCAGCGACCTTTCTTTGGAGCATGTGTTCGAGGTCATCGAGTCCCTGCCCGTCGTGGCCGTGCTGAACACTGACATCAACGTGGAAGGACAGCAGAACGGTATCGATGAGGCGGGAGTGAACGCCTTCGTCAAGGCGTGCCCCAAGATGGTCGTCGTTTCCGGCGGAGTGACCCACGAGTCCGATGCCGAGGCAGCTTCGAAGGCCGGTGCGGGCGGAGTCGTAGTGGGCATGGCCCTCTACAAGAACACCATCAGGCCCTGGGAATGGGAGTTCCCGTGGGTTGTTCGCTAAATAGGTTTTCAGTACCTGCGTGCAATCCTCATATGATTCATTACTATGGACTAAGTTTTGTCCCCATATTCACAATATGAATGGATTGCTCCAACGATAAAATCTACAAGTTGAATGCAGGGAGTATCCTTAGAGTTCCTTAATCCCGCATCAACGAGGTTAATGTTATATTGATTACATTCTTCAGATACTATTTTTTTGAATTTTTCGTTTGTAATGAATCTATTTTTGTCGAGATACACCCTCATATCTTTACAAGGAGCTACAGATAATGCATCGGATACGACCTGTCTAACCATTATTTCATATAGTTTATTGCCAAACGTTTTCTTATGCCATAATGGGTGATTTTTATTAATCGTGGCATAAACGTAATCAAATTGACAGTTATCCATTGTTTTGAGTACTTTTTCTTTGAATTGATGCTCAGTGTTGTGCCATTTTGATTCAGCACCTTTATTCTGTACAAGTTTGTATGCTGATTTGAGATGACGTGGCCTGAAAATAATCAAAGCAGCTAAGGTGAATTCCTTGGTTCCATTTAATCCCAAATCGCCTGATTCATCTAGTACAATGAGTCCAGTCATCCCATCACTGTGATTACTAGAGTGCACGGTTATAATGAGTTTTCTGTAAAAAATGTATGTTTTTTTGACAAATTATGTATTTGTCGGAAAACAATAGTGTGGATGACACAAGGATAATATACTATCGAGGACATTAGTGTACCATCCCGATAAGACCCGTGAGGCTGGTCGCGGTTTCGCGGCCCTTTGCGCCCACGGGCTAAGGATCCTTTACCTTTTCTCGATTGGAACGTACGGCCTGTCCTTCGCATTGCTTATGTAGGCGGGACGGATGATCTTGCCGGAACTGATGAGCTCCTCGATCCTGTGTGCGCTCCAACCGGATGCCCTGGCGATGGCGAACAGCGGGGTGTACAGTTCCTCGGGGATGCCCAACATCCTGTAGAGGAATCCGCTGTAGTAATCCACGTTGATGCAGACGGGGGCCTTCCTCTTGGTGGAGATGACCTTGGGAGCGATCCTCTCGATCCTCTCGTACAGTGCCAGCTCATCGTTCCAGCCCTTCTCCTTGGCAAGCCTCTGGACGTATTCCTTGAGGAGTTTCGCCCTGGGGTCGGAGATGGAGTAGACCGCGTGGCCCATTCCGTAGATGAGTCCCATGCCGTCGAACGCCTCGCCCTTCAGGATCTTGTTGAGGTAGTTCTCCAGTTCCCCGTCGTCGGTGACGTCGATGACGTTGGCCTTGATGTCGTCCATCATCTGCACGACTTTGATATTAGCACCGCCGTGCTTGGGGCCCTTCAGGGAAAGGAGGGCGGCGGCGATGACCGAATATGTATCGGAACCCGCGGAGGTGATGACCCTGGTGGTGAAGGCGGAGTTGTTTCCTCCCCCGTGCTCCATGTGGATCACGAGTGCGGTATCGAGTGCCGCGGCCTCCGTCTGGGTGAACTTGCCGTCGGGGCGGAGCATCATCAGGAAGTTCTCGGCCACCGACATGGTGGGGTCGGGGCGGTGGATGATGAGGCTCTGGTCGCGGTCGTAGTGATTGTATGCGTGATATCCGTAGACCGCGAACATGGGCAGCTGGCTGATGATTTTGATGCACTGCTGGAGGACGTGGGCGATGGAGACGTCGTTGATGTTCTCGTCGTACCCCTCGAGCTCGAGGACGCAGCGGGCCATGGTGTTCATTACGTCGCTGCACTTGTCCCTGAGGATGCAGGTCTTGACGAAGTCGGGGGGGAGGTCCATGTTCTTCGCGAGGACGTTCTTGTACTCCAGCAGGTCGGCGCGGTCCGGAAGCTCGCCGAAGATGAGGAGATAGGATGCCTCCTCGAAGTCGCTGGTGGTGGTGTGGAGTTTGACAAGATCCTCGATGCTGTATCCGCGGTAGGCGAGCACTCCCTCGATGGGCTCCCTCACTCCGTTGACGGTCCTGTAACCGTCGACCTTGGAGATGTTGGTGATACCTGTGATGACTCCCTTACCGTTCCTGTCGCGCAGACCCTTCTTCACGTCGTACTTGTCGTAGAGTTCGGCGGGGATCACGCTGTGGGATTCGCAGATCTTGGCTTTTTCCTGGTAGTAATCGTCATGTCCGGTCATGACTGGTCCTCCATACGTCCGATGACGGACGCTTGCAATCGCGCGTATGTTATTTTGTTATAAAGGCATTGGGTGGGTTGGCAGCGATCGGGGATTGATAGCTTATATGTGTTGATTTTCCGTTTTTTCGGTACTGGGATTTCCGTTTTTTTCGGTATTGGACTGAGCAATCAACAGACCCAGATTACTGATTATGGGGATGAAGAAAACAGGTTACAGGAAACGTCTGATGGAAGTCTCCTTGGAGCTATATCTGGAGGCTTTCGGTGCGGCCTACCGAAGGCCGGACGGGGTATATGTGGTCCCCATCACCGCTCTCAGGCCGTGATCCTCAGCGGACCAGGGTGTGGAAGTCCTGCATGGACTTGACGCCCATCTGGTTCTCCCTGGCGACCCTGATCGCTCCCACTGCCATCCTGGCACCGTTGACGGTGGTCATGAACGGTATCTCCAGTTCGACCGCGAGCCTCCTCATCCTGTGACCGTCCCTGACGGAACCCGAATGGTTGGTGGGGGTGTTGATGATAATATCCACCACGCCGTCCCTCATGAGCGAGATGGCGTTGGGTTTGATGTTCTCGCCGTTCCTGAATACGGGGGTGCAGCCCACGCCGTGTTCCCTGAAGAATGTGGCGGTGCCCTTGGTGGCATAGATGTTGAATCCCATGTCGCGGAGTTCTCTGGCGAGTTCGCATGCAGCTGGTTTGTCCTCGTCGTTGACCGTGAAATATGCCCCGCCCTCGAGGGGGAGGTTCTCGCCGGCGGCGACGAACGCCTTGTAAGCGGCGGTGTCGAAATCGTCGTCAATCCCCATGACCTCTCCGGTGGATTTCATCTCGGGGGTGAGGATGGAGTCCACTCCGGGGAGTTTGAGGAAGGGGAACACCGATTCCTTGATCGCGTAGTGGTCGATGGGCCGATAGCCCTTGAGTCCGAACTCCTTCAGTTTCCTGCCGAGCATCACCTTCACGCCGATCTTGGCGAGGGGTATGCCGGTGGCCTTGGAGATGAAGGGGACGGTCCTCGATGCACGGGGATTGGCCTCGATCATCCATATCTCTCCGTCCTTGTAGGCGAGCTGCAGGTTCATCAGACCCTTGGTCTTCAGAGCAAGTGCCAGACGTGTGTTGAGGTCCACGATCTCATCGATGATGTGAGGGGGTAAGGTGTACGGGGGAAGCACCATCGCGGCATCGCCGGAGTGGCATCCCGCGTACTCCACGTGCTCCATGATGCCGCCGATGTAAACGTCCTCGCCGTCGCAGACGGAGTCCACGTCTATCTCGATGGCCTTGGTGAGGTACTTATCGATGAGGACGGGATGGTTCCTGGAGACCTTGACAGCGGTCTCCATGTACGTTTTCAGTTCCTCTTCGGAGTAGACGATCTCCATTCCCCTTCCTCCGAGAACGTAGGAAGGCCTTACCAGTACGGGATACTCGATCTCGCTGGCGATCTTGGTGGCCTCCTCGAAGGAATACGCGGTACCGGACAGGGGCTGTTTGATTCCGAGCTGACGCATCAGGTCGGTGAACCTCCTCCTGTCCTCGGCCACATCCATCTGGTCGGGACTGGTCCCGAGGATCTTCGTCTTAGTGCCTTTCAATCCTTTCTCCAGATCTATCGCAAGGTTGACGGAGGTCTGTCCTCCGTACTGGCAGATGACACCGTCGGCGTTCTCCGCTTTGATCACGTTGAGTACATCCTCGAGGTCGAGGGGTTCGAAGTACAGCCTGTCCGAGATGTCGTAATCGGTGGATACGGTCTCGGGATTGTTGTTGATCATGATGGCTTCGCAGCCCTCCTCCTGCAGTGCCATGACTCCGTGGACGCAGCAGTAATCGAACTCGATGCCCTGTCCGATACGGATAGGACCTCCTCCGATGATGACGACGCGTTTCTTCTCGGTAGGTGCCTTGACCTCCGATGATCTGCCGTTGTAGGTGGAATAGAAGTAGGGGGTCTCCGCCTCGAACTCGGCGGCACAGGTATCGACCATCTTGTATCTGGGTATGATGCCTGCCTTCTCCCTCTGGTCGAGGATGGCCCACTGGTCCTTGGATGTGAGGCGGGAGATGGTCTCGTCGCCGAATCCCATGTACTTGGCCTTCTTCAGCAGGTCGTCGGTGAGCTTCTCGTTCTGCAGCCTTTTCTCCATGGCGATGATGTTCCTGAGCTTCTTCACGAAGAAGATGTCCCACTGGGTCTCCTTCGCTATGGATTCGACGTCCCAGCCTCTCCTGAGGGCTTCGCCGATGGCGAAGATCCTGCGGTCGGTGGCGTGTCTGAACTCCTCGTGGATCTCGTCGTCGGTCATGTCAATGGGGTCGAGACCGTCGACTCCGATCTCCAGGGAGCGGAGTCCCTTGAGGAGTGCCTCCTCGAAGGTCCTGCCGATGGACATCATCTCACCGGTGGATTTCATCTGGGTACCGAGGTGCCTGTCGACGGTCCTGAATTTGTCGAAGGGCCAGCGGGGGATCTTCACCACGATGTAGTCGATGGTCGGCTCGAATGCCGCGAAGGTGTTGCCGGTGATCTTGTTGGGGATCTCGTCGAGGGAGTATCCGACGGCGATTTTGGTTGCCACGCGTGCGATGGGGTATCCGGTGGCCTTGGAAGCGAGTGCGGAGGACCTGGAGACACGGGGATTGACCTCGATGACGCGGTAGTCGTGGGTAACGGGGTCCAGAGCGAACTGTACGTTGCACCCTCCCTCGATTCCGAGGGCACGGATGATCTTGAGGGAAGCGGTCCTGAATCTCTGATGGTCCGCGTCGGAGAGAGTGAGGCAGGGGGCACAGACGATGGACTCGCCGGTGTGGATACCCATTGCATCAAGGTTCTCCATGTTGCAGACGATGATGCAGTTGTCCTTCGCATCCCTCATGACCTCATACTCGAATTCTTTCCAGCCGAGGATGGATTCCTCGATGAGGACCTGGTGGATACGGCTGTAAGCGAGACCTCTGGCACAGATCTCCCTGAGTTCCTCCTCGTTGTACGCGATACCTCCGCCGGTGCCTCCGAGGGTGAAGGCGGGCCTGATGAGCACGGGGTATCTTCCGATGTATTCTACGGCGGCGAGAGCCTCCTCGATCGAGTTGGCGGGCTTGGACTTGGGGCAGGGTTCGCCGATCTCTTCCATCGCCTCCTTGAACAGTTCCCTGTCCTCGGATTTCTCGATGGCGTCGGGCTGTGTTCCCACGAGGACGCAGTTCAGTTTCTCGAGGTAACCCTTCTCGGCGAGTTCGGAGCATATGTTGAGTGCGGTCTGTCCGCCCATTCCCGAGATGACCCCGTCGACCCCTTCCTTCTCGATGATCTTGGCTACCATGTCGGAGGTCATGGGTTCGATGTACACCTTATCCGCGGTGTCTGGGTCTGTTTGGATGGTGGCGGGGTTGGAGTTCACCAGGACGGTCTCGTAACCCTCTTCGCGAAGGGAACGGCATGCTTGGGAACCGGAGAAGTCGAACTCGGCGGCCTGGCCGATGACGATGGGTCCGGAACCGATGACCATGAGTTTCTTGTAGTCTTTCCTCATAAGCGGCCCTCCTTGATCATCTGACCGAAGCGGTCGAACAGGAACGTGGTATCCCATGGGCCAGGGGAGGCCTCGGGGTGGTACTGTGCGGTGAAGATGGGGAGGTCCCTGTGCTTCATTCCCTCCACCGTCTTGTCGTTGACGTTGAACTGATCGGCGATGAGTCCCGTTCCTTCCAGGGAGTTCTCGTCGACCGCGAATCCGTGGTTCTGGGAGGTTATGTACACTCTTCCCTCGTACATCACGGGCTGGTTGCATCCGCGGTGTCCGAACTTCATCTTGTAGGTGGAACCGCCGAATGCGATGGATGTGAGCTGGTTGCCGAAGCAGATCCCGAACATGGGGAGATGCGATGATAATGACTTGATGGCCTGTACGGTTGTTTTCACAATGGCGGGATGGGCGGGGTCTCCGGGTCCGTTGGAGAGCTGCACACCCTGGATCTTGTGACCGTTGAGCTTGTACTCGGTGATGACGTCGGCGGGGGTGTCGTAGGGGAACATGACCACGTTGTACCTTGCCGTGAGGTCCCTGAGGATGCCTGCCTTCTCCCCGCAGTCGATCATGCCGATGGTTATCTCCTTGCCGCTCCAGTGCTCCTCTATGGACTTGCAGCTTACCTCCGCGACGAGGTTGCCTTCGGCGGGGGCGGGTGTTTTCTTTATCTTCTCGATGAGGTCGGGGATGGCTTCGGAGTCCTCGGTGATGGCTCCCCTGAGGGTTCCTCCGTTCCTGATTTTGATAACCAGGTCCCTGGTGTCCACGCCGGAGATGCCCGGTACCTTGTTGTCCTTCAGGAACTCGTCGATCGTCTTCCCGTGGTACATGTCGGAGGGTTCCTCGCAGTATTCTCTGCATACAAGTGCCCTGGCGTGCACCTGTCCGGACTGATAGAAATCTCCGGTGGTGCCGTAGTTTCCGATGAGCGGGAAGGTCATGACGAGGATCTGCCCCTTGTAGGAGGGATCAGTCAGACTCTCCTGGTATCCGCACATTCCTGTAGAGAAAACAACTTCGCCGAAGGCATCGGAACGGTAGCCGAAGGGTTCACCTTCGTACACGGTTCCGTCCTCGAGGACAAGGTAACTGCTAGCCATCGGGGATAATCCATCGTAAAACCCTATTTAATAATCGGGGTTTCGAAAAAACACCCCGTTATAGGGGTTGTATGAAATCCGACACATGGTGTCGGCAGACGTCAGAATTATGGAAAAGGTATCCTCCGGCTCCCGCCGGAGGTAAGGATTTTGATTAGCGGACCAGAGTGTGGAAGTCCTGCATGGACTTGACGCCCATCTGGTTTTTCTTTGCCACTTGGATGGCCCCGACCGCGATCTTGGCACCGTTGATGGTGGTCAGGAAGGGGATCTCCAGCTCGACTGCGAGCCTCCTCATCCTGTGGCCGTCCCTGACCGCACCGGAGTGGTTGGTGGGGGTGTTGATGACCAGCTGGATCTCGCCGTCCCTCATGAGGGAGGTGGCGTTGGGCTTGAGCTGCTCGTCGTTCCTGAACACGGGGGTGCACTCGACTCCGCGGTCGCGGAAGTAGGTGGTGGTTCCCTTGGTGGCGTAGATCTTGAATCCCATCTCGCTGAGCTTCTTGGCGATCTCCAGTGCCTCGGGCTTGTCGTGGTCGTTGACGGTGAAGTAGACCCCGCCCTTGGTGGGGAGGATCTGTCCGGCCGCGGTGAACGCTTTGTAGGCCGCGGTGTCGAAGTCCGCGTCGATTCCCATGACCTCTCCGGTGGATTTCATCTCAGGGGTGAGGATGGAGTCCACTCCAGGGAGCTTGAGGAAGGGGAAGACGGATGCCTTGATGGCATAGTGGTCGATGGCCCTGTAGCCCTTGAGGCCGAAGTCCTTCAGCTTCTTGCCGAGCATGACCTTGACACCGATCTTGGCGAGGGGTACGCCGGTCGCCTTGGAGATGAAGGGAACGGTCCTGGAGGCCCTGGGGTTGGCCTCGATCATCCATATCTCCCCATCCTTGTAGGCGAGCTGGAGGTTCATCAGACCGATGGTCTTCAGAGCAAGTGCCAGACGTGTGTTGAGGTCGACGATCTCATCGATGGTCTTCTGCGGGAGGGAGAAGGGAGGCAGCACCATGGTGGCGTCTCCGGAGTGGCATCCCGCGTACTCCACGTGCTCCATGATTCCGCCGATGTACACATCCTCGCCGTCGCAGATGGAGTCTACATCGATCTCGATCGCCTCGGTGAGGTACTTGTCGATGAGGACGGGGTGGTTCCTGGATACCTTCACGGCAGTGTCCATGTAGGTCTTGAGCTCCTCCTCGGAGTAGACGATCTCCATTCCCCTTCCTCCGAGAACGTAGGAGGGCCTTACCAGAACAGGATACTCGATCTTCTTGGCGATGTCCGCAGCCTCCTCGAAGGAGTAGGCGGTGCCGGACGGGGGCTGCTTGATCTTCAGCTGACGCATGAGGTCGGTGAACCTCTTCCTGTCCTCGGCCACGTCCATCTGGTCGGGGGTGGTTCCGAGGATCCTGGTCTTGGTGCCTTTCAGACCTTTCTCCACATCGATGGCAAGGTTGACGGAGGTCTGTCCTCCGTACTGGCAGATCACTCCGTCGGCATCCTCGGCCTTGATGACGTTCAGTACATCCTCGAGGTCGAGGGGTTCGAAGTACAGCCTGTCCGAGATGTCGAAGTCGGTGGAAACGGTCTCGGGGTTGTTGTTGATCATGATGGCCTCATATCCTTCCTCCTTGAGGGACATGACACCGTGGACGCAGCAGTAGTCGAACTCGATTCCCTGCCCGATCCTGATGGGTCCGCCTCCGATGATGACCACGCGTTTCTTCTTCTTGGGGGCGTTGGCCTCGGTGGTCCTTCCGTTGTAGGTGGAGTAGTAGTAGGGGACCTGAGCTTCGTACTCTCCGGCACAGGTGTCCACCTTGTTGTAGACGGGGACGATCTTCGCCTTCTCCCTCTGGTCAAAGATGTCCCAGAGGTCCTTGTTGGTAAGCCTGGAGATGGTCTCGTCGCCGAAGCCCATGTACTTCGCTTCTTTCAGAAGAGCGTCGGTGAGCTTCTCGTTCTGCAGCCTTTTCTCCATGTCGACGATGTTCTTGAGTTTCTGGACGAAGAATGCGTCCCATGCGGTCTCCTTGGCGATGTCTTCCACGGACCATCCCTGCCTGAGGGCCTGGCCCATGGCGAAGATCCTGCGGTCGGTGGCATGCTTGAACTCGTCGTGGAGCTCAGCATCGGTCATCTCGATGGGGTCGAGTCCGTCGACTCCGATCTCGAGGGAGCGGAGACCCTTGAGGATGGCCTCCTCGAATGTCCTGCCGATGGACATGACCTCTCCGGTGGATTTCATCTGGGTACCGAGGTGCCTGTCGACGGTCCTGAACTTGTCGAAGGGCCAGCGGGGGATCTTGACTACCACGTAATCGATCACGGGCTCGAAGGCTGCGAAGGTGTTGCCGGTAATCTTGTTGGGGATCTCGTCGAGGGTGTAGCCGACGGCGATCTTGGTGGTGACACGTGCGATGGGGTATCCGGTCGCCTTGGAAGCGAGGGCGGAGGACCTGGAGACACGGGGGTTGACCTCGATAACGCGGTAGTCGTGGCTGACGGGATCGAGGGCGAACTGCACGTTGCATCCTCCCTCGATTCCGAGGGCACGGATGATCTTGAGGGAGGCGATCTTGAACCTCTGGAGGTCCTCTTCGGGCAGGGTCATGCAGGGTGCGCAGACGATGGACTCTCCGGTGTGGATTCCCATTGCATCAAGGTTCTCCATGTTGCAGATGACGATGCAGTTGTCCTTGCTGTCCCTCATTACTTCATATTCGATCTCCTTCCATCCGAGGATGGATTCCTCGATGAGGACCTGGTGGATACGGCTGTATGCGAGACCTCTGGCACAGATCTCCCTGAGTTCCTCCTCGTTGTAGGCGATACCTCCTCCGGTACCTCCGAGGGTGAAGGCGGGCCTGATGAGTACGGGGTACCTTCCGATGTATTCGACTGCATCCAGAGCCTCCTCGATGGAGTTGGCGGGCCTGGACTTGGGGCAGGGTTCACCGATTGCTTCCATCGCCTCCTTGAACAGTTCCCTGTCCTCGGATTTCTCGATGGCGTCGGGCTGGGTTCCCACGAGCTCGCAGTGGAGCTTCTCGAGGTATCCTTTCTCCGCCAGTTCGGAGCAGATGTTCAGTCCGGTCTGTCCTCCCATTCCGGAGAGAACTCCGTCGACGCCTTCCTTCTCGATGACCTTGGCGACGGTCTCGGCGTTCATGGGTTCGATGTAGACCCTGTCCGCGGTCTCGGAATCGGTCTGGATAGTGGCGGGGTTGGAGTTCACCAGGACGGTCTTGTATCCTTCCTCGCGGAGGGACCTGCATGCCTGCGAACCGGAGAAGTCGAACTCGGCTGCCTGTCCGATGACGATCGGGCCGGAACCGATGACCATGAGCTTCTTGTAATCTTTCCTCATAAGCGTCCCTCCTTCACGGCCTTGGCGAACCTGTCGAAGAGCATGGATGTCTCCCAGGGTTCGGCGGTGGTCTCGGGCTGGTACTGGGTTGCGAACACGGGAAGTTTCGTGTGTCTGATTCCTTCCACGGTGCGGTCGTTGACGTTGAACTGATCCGCGACGAGGCCGGTGCCCTCCAGGGATTTCTCGTCGATGGCGTAGTTGTGGTTCTGCCACGTGATGTAGGTCCTGCCCTCGAAACTGACGGGTTCGTTGGCCCCGTGGTGGCCGAACTTCATCTTGTAGGTCTTTCCGCCGAATGCGAGGGCGATGACCTGGCAGCCGAGACCGATCCCGAACACGGGGACCTTCTCGGCGAGCTTCTTCACGTTGGGGATTACCTTCTCCATGATGGCAGGGTGGGCCGGGTTGCCGGGCCCGTTAGAGAGGTGGACTCCCTTGACGTTCTTTCCGTTGAGTTTGTAGTTGAGAATTGTGTCCGCGTCGGTGTCGTAGGGGAAGGCCACGACATTGAACCTCATGCGGAGCGCTCTGATTGTCGCCTCGGTCTCTCCGAAGTCGAGCAGGGCGACGGTGGTCTCCTTGCCCTCGTCGTACTCCTTGACGGATTTGCGGCTGACCTCCGCGACGAGGTTGCCCTCGTCGGGACGGGGCATGGTCTTGAGTTTCTCGATGATCGCCGGGATGGCTTTCTCATCCTGTGTCACGGCGCACATCATGGTGCCGTTGTCCCTGATCCTGAGGGTGATATCCCTGGTGTCCACGCCGGTGATACCGGGGATCTTGTGGTCCTTCAGGAACTGGTCGAAGGTCTTGCCGGGGTACATGGTGGAAGGGTGGGTGCAGTACTCCTTGCAGATGACCGCTCCCGCCTGGATCCTGTCGGATTGGAACCACTCGTCATGGATGAGGTAGTTTCCGATCAGGGGGTAGGTCATGACCACGATGTTCCCTCTGTACGAGGGATCAGTGAGACTCTTTTGATATCCGCATTCTTCGGTCGTGAAGACGACCTCTCCAAAAGCTTCGGTAGCGCAGCCGAAGGAATCCCCTTCGTATACGGTCCCGTCCTCGAGAACCAAGTAACTTTTTGCCATCAAAGTTTCAACGAATGATAGTACCTATATAACGCGAGCGGGGGCGAATAAACACGTGTAAATATACGGTGTCTGAAATCCGACAAGAGTCTCGGGAAGTGGTTGGTTTTCGGAGGCCCGGATTCACAGGAGCGAGGCCATGTAGATCGGGAGACAGGTTATCTTTCCGTCTATCTGGATGTTCTTGGAGTGAACCATATACACCTTTCCCAGTCTGGCACCCATATCTTAGAGGGAAGTATAATCCTGTGAAATCAAGTTTCCCGCATTAGAATTAACCCTGATTTCGAAGTTTCCCGCATTAGAAAAGTAGCTGAAAATCAAGTTTCCCGCATTAGAAAAGTAGCTGAAAATGGACTTTCCCGTATTAGAGTGCGGAAGGATGATGGCAATTGTCATAAACCAAGACCAGATATCTTGGTCTATGCGCATTCTCGGAAAGGACGGCGGTCTGGGGGAAATCAAGGTTCTCCCGGAGACGGACGACGACATCTGGCACTTGTATAATGTCATCTGTGTCGGCGATCTCGTGACCGCGTCCACCACCCGCCGCGACGAGAAGGCCGACGACAAACTCCGTGCCGAGAGGGCGGAGAAGAAACGCATGACTCTCGGGGTCAGGGTCGAGAAGATCGAATACGATCAGGAAGGCCTCAGGATGAGGCTCTTGGGAGTAATCGAGGAGGGTCCTCAGGATATCGGTCAGCACCACACCCTGATCATCGAGGTGGGGGAGCAGCTGAGGATCCGCAAGAACCATTGGAAACAGACCCAGATTGACAGATTGGAGTCCGCAGTCAAGGATACCGTCAAACCCCGCATAGTCTTCGTTTCGCTTGATCAGGACGAGGCCACGGTCGCCGTACTCAGGGCATACGGCCTCAAGGAGATCGTCACCGTCAGGTCCATGCGTTCCGGCAAGCAGTACGACGAGAAGGGCAAGCCTGTGGATTACCACGGGGAGATCATCAGCAAGCTGAAGGCGGTCGCCACCCCCGACATGCCCCTGGTCCTCCTGGGCCCGGGTTTCGAGAAGGAGGAACTCGCCGATACCATTTCCAAACTGCCCAAGGGCACCTTCGGACAGGTCTTCGTGCAGCACACCGGTCAGTCCGGCATGGTGGGGGTCAACGAGCTCATCAAGAGCGGCCTGGGAGCGAAGATCCTGAGGGAATCATCGGTCGGTACCGAGATGGAGATGGTCAACAGATTAATGGAGGAGATCTCCACCAACGGTAACGCGACCTACGGTCCCGAAGAGGTGGAGAACGCCGCCATGGCCGGTGCGGTGGAGACCCTTTTGGTCTTGGATTCCGTTCTCAGGGAGAAGGACCTGGATCCGATAGTCCACGCGGTCGAACAGCAGAAGGGTACCCTCATAGTCGTGTCGGGAGAGCACGATGCCGGCAGACAGCTGGCCGCGTTGGGCGGCGTGGGTGCCATCCTCCGCTACAAATTGTGATTTTCTCAGCTTCTCCTGACGATCACGATGACCTGTGCCAGTGCCACGATCAGCACACCGAGGGCGGCCACCACGAAGTGACCGAAGAGGTCCAGGCTGTTGGGGGTCACCAGCAGTATCAGTATATCGAACGATACGATGAAGATCCATCTGTTGACCTTGATCAACGACTTCATCAGCGAGATGACGGGGGAGTGGGGGTTGCCCTTTCCGGCGGAGACCGCCTTCCTTGCCGAGTTGACGTAAACCTTCGCAAGATAGGTGGCGTTGAGGACCGTGCGGAACAGCAGGGGCACCAGGATGAGGAAGTTCAGCAGCATGACTCCCGAGATGGTAGCATACAGGCTGATGACCTCCGGGGTATTGTTGTTTATGAGGTCCGCCAGTCCGGGAGTGATGAGCACGAACGCTATCTGGACGAGGACTATGAGCAGCAGGTCGACGTACAGCTTGACCAGTCTGCTCCTGAAGTTGGCCATGGTATCCTTGGTGACCATCGACAGTCTGGCGTAGAAGTTGCTCCTCATGACCTCGAACTTCATGAAGCTGTTGACGATGGGCTGCGGGGTCTTGACCTGCACGAAGTCCGCGATGGCCTCCGCCTTGCTGTTGATCAGCGGCAGGCAGATCATCGACACCAATGCGGCTCCGATGACCGAGGCGTAGAAGTCGCTGGTGATGATGCCGTTGCTGAACGCCTCCTTGCTGATGATGAAGGCGAACTCTCCCATGGCGACCAGGGAGATGGAGCAGTAGAATCCCAGACGGATCGGTTTGTTGCCTATGAAATAGGCGATGAGGACGGAACCCGCCTTGAGGACGAAGTAGATCAGATAGATGATGAAGATGGTCGTGAGGTTGTTCAGGATGTCCTCCGGTCTGATGAGCAGACCGATGGAGATGAAGAACATCATCATGAAGACGTTCTTCATGGGTTCGACCTCGTGGCCTATGGCCACATGGGTCTTGGACTGCGATACGATGACTCCCATCATGAAGGCACCGATAGCCATGGACATACCGACGTTCACTGAAATGAATGCCAATCCGAAACACAGACCCAGGGAGAGTACGAGAAGGATCTCGTCGGGATATTTCTTCCCGATGTAGTCAAGCAGTTTGGGGATGAACAGCAGACCGACGAAGATGGTCACCGTCATGAAGAGGATGATGGTCACGAGCATGATCAAGATTCCCGTGACATCCATGTCCTGGCCGTTCATCAGCGGGGATACCGCTGACATGATCAGGACCTGTGCCACATCCTCGATTACGGTGACGAGGATCAGGGTCTCCACGTCGGCACGGCTGATCCTCTCCTGCTCGGCGAGGACGATGGTGATGACCGCGGTGGACGAACCGGAGATGATGGCACCGAAGACGATGGCCTGCAGGGCATCCAGTCCCAGACCCATGGCCCCCAGGTAACCGCCGGTCAGCATGATAGGTACCTGGATCATGACGACCATGGCGGAGAAGGCACCCATCTTACGCAGTTTCTTCAGGTTCAGTTCCATTCCGATGCAGAACATCATCAGGACCAGACCCAGATCGGACAGGAACTCGACGATCTCCTCGGTCTCGGTGGATTCCCCTCCCCAGTAGTTGCTGAGGATGATACCGCACATGATGTAACCGATGGCGGCGGGCATCTTCAGACGCTTGAAAATTATGGAGCAGACGCTTCCCAGCAGGAGAAGCACTGTCATGTTGATAAGTAGAACCGTCTCCTCCATAGTCGCATCCCTTTTACCCGTATGCGCACAAGTTCTTTAACGTATCGCGCGGGCATACGTGCATCCTCATAAACGGATATCATTTGCGTGCTAATAAAGTTTCACGGGAACGGGCGGGGGTCTGGCACATATTTCGCCGTGCCCCAAAGCCGACGTAAAACGTCTCAGAATGTACGAAAACCATCAAAATTGGCGTTAAGTTCCCGCAGTATTTTTAAAATATAAGGCATTTTGAGACGACAGTGACCGTACCGGCAGGTGCGGATAAAGGATAGATAAACATGTATGGAAAAGGAATTCGTCTCGAGAGGATAATGGACAGGAAGACCGGCCGTGCGGTGCTCGTCCCCATGGACCACGGAATCTCCAACGGTCCCCTCGAAGGGCTCATCGACATGAAGTCCACCGTCGACGCGGTGACCAACGGCGGAGCCACCGCCGTCATCATGCACAAGGGATTGATCAGGTACTCCTACCGCGGTTCCGGAAAGGACGTGGGACTGATCATGCACCTCTCCGCCTCCACCGACGTGGGACCTACGGTAAATCACAAGGTCAACATCACCACCGTCGAGGAAGCCATCAAGTACGGTGCCGACGCGGTATCCATTCATATCAACTTCGGCGACGAGTTCGAACCCGAGATGCTCGAATCCGCCGGAGACATCGCCAAGACCTGCAACGAGTGGGGGATGCCCCTCGTCGTGATGGCCTACCCACGCGGTCACGATGTCAATTCCTACGACCCCGACCTCATCGCACACGTAGCACGTGCGTCAGCGGAGATCGGTGCCGACATCGTCAAATGTTCCTACACCGGCGACATCGATTCCTTCAGGAAGGTCACCCGCGGTGCCCTCGCACCCGTCGTGATCGCCGGCGGACCCAAGATGGACACCGATATGGATGTATTGCAGATGGTCGCCGATTCCATCGAGGCGGGAGGACGCGGTGTATCCATGGGAAGGAACGTGTTCCAGAACAAGAACGTGGAGGGTATCACCCGTGCCATCTCTAAAATAGTGCTCGAGGATTACTCCGTGGAAGAAGCAGCCAAGTTCCTGTGATTGAAATGGAAGGAAAGAAGATTTTCGTCAGGGCGGACCTCCCCGCCGACAGGGAGGACAGGAAGGACCTGGTCACCAACGGTCTCGAGGCAGGTATCGTATCCTACATCCTCAGGAAAGGGGACGAGGCGTTCGAGGACCTGGGAAAGATGGAGGATGTGATTTACTTCGAGAACGGACAGCCCGTCTCCGACGATGTGATGTTCTCCTCCATCGACACCCCCGAGGCACAGGACAAGGTATTGTCGATGGTCGGCAAGAAGAAGACCATCATCGTGGAGACCGGGGACTGGACCATCATCCCCCTGGAGAACATGATCGCCAAGTTCAGGTCCGCCGGGACCACCGTCATGGCAGTTGCCTCGAAGAAAGAGGAGGCTGAGTTATACCTCACCACCATGGAGAAGGGTGTGGACGGCGTTGTAATCCAAACGGACGATCCCCTCCAGATAGGGAAGTTCAAGAATCTGCTCGTCACCAGCGAACCCGTGGAGCTCTCCGAGGTGGAGGTAGTATCCGTGGAACCGGTGGAGATGGGCGACAGGGTCTGCGTGGATACCTGCTGCCTCATGAACCCCGGCGAGGGTATGCTCTGCGGTTCCTATTCCAACTGTCTGTTCCTTGTGCAGAGCGAGTCCGAGGCCAACGGTTACGTCGCCACCCGTCCCTTCAGGGTCAACGCGGGAGCGGTCCACATGTACTGCATGGTCCCCGGAGGAGGTACAAGGTACCTTTCGGAGATATCAGCCGGTGATCCCGTCCTCGTCTGCGACAGGAACGGGAAGACCAGGAACGCATCCGTCGGAAGGTGCAAGGTGGAGGTCAGGCCTCTGCTCATCGTGACCGCCACCGATGGAAAGAAAACGTACAACGTGGTCCTGCAGAACGCGGAGACCATCAAGGTCGTCACCCCCAAGGGATCCGAATCCGTCACCAAACTGAAGAAGGGCGACAGGGTGCTGGCACATTTGGCGACCGGCGGCCGTCACTTCGGAATGAAGATCGAAGAGACCATCACGGAGAAGTGAACATGCGTGTCTGCGCCTCGTACGGTTCCGTACCGGACCAGCCGGCGGACGCCGACATGCACGAGATAAGGCTGGACGTCTTCGACAAGGTACCGTCAGCCGCAGGCGAGAACACCATCGTGACCCTGGCAGGTAGATCCGTCGAGGCAGTGCCCAAGGGATTCAGGGGACTGGTGGACGTCGGCGAGTCGGACGAACTCATTCCTTTCAGGAAGATCCGTTCCGTCCACGATTACGAGAAGACCCCGTCCGAGGATGCCCTGAGGGAGATCATGGCCCACGGGGAGCAGGAACTCACCAAGTGCGCCTGCAGGGTCAATTCCTTCACGGATCTGCATACAATTTACAAGGTAGCTTCCACCACCGAGAGGAAACATCTCCTTCTGGGTATGGGCGAGATGGGAACGGTCACCCGCATCAGGCAGGGACTGCTCGGCAACGATTTCACCTTCGGCTATGTGGACAAGAAGACCGCCGAGGGTCAGCTGTCATGTGCGGAGATGAGGGAACTGGGCGAGGATTGCTTCGTGGTAGGCATCACCGGACATCCTCTGGCACATTCCTTGTCGCCGCAGATGCAGACCGCCGCCATGAAGGATAAGGGTATCAAGGGAATCTACGTCAGATTCGACTCCCCCGACCTGGAGAACATGGCAGATGTCATCCGCGAGTACAACATCCGCGGACTGAACGTCACGATCCCGTACAAACAGGACGTCGTTCCGCAGATGGATGCCTTGGAGGGTCCCGCCGAGACCATCGGTGCGGTGAACACCATCATCAACCGCGGAGGCAGGCTCATCGGTACCAACACCGATTATGCGGGAGTCGTTTATGCGTTCGAGAGGGTCGGAAGACCCCTGTCCGATTGCGGGAAGGTATTGGTCTTCGGTACCGGCGGGGCCGCCCGCGCAGCTGTTTATGCAGCACACGAATCCGGATGCGAGACCTACGTCCTCGGAAGGACCCCCGAACACGTCGATTCGATCTGTGAGGAGATGGACTGTCTCCCCGCACCGGACAATTCACTTGCAGGGTATGACGCACTTATCAACTGCACCCCCATCGGGATGAAGGAGGACGAGCCCTACATGTTCAGCCTCGATGCTCTCACGGAGGAGATGGCTGTCCTGGATATGGTGTACAACACCAAGACCCGTCTCGCGGAGGCCGCGGAGAGGAAGGGATGCACCGTCGCCGACGGCAGGGACATGCTGGTCGGCCAGGGTGCGTTATCCTTCGAGAAGTGGTTCGGCACCGAACCCGATAAAGAGGTCATGAGGAAGGCGATCCTGTGAGCGGCATCGGCCAGTCCCATGGTTGCATCTCGGTGATCAACGGGATCGTCAACGGGAAGGGTGCGGTCATCGGGATTAATCTCCTTACAGAAGCAGCTTTCACCGAGAGGGACGCGGAACCGTTCGTCAACGTCATCGGGGAGGAGACCGACGATACCCTCGCGAGGATATGCGTCAGAAGGACGCTCGAGAGGATCGGCAGGAACCCCAACGTCGGTTATCTTCTCACTATTAAATCTCAAATTCCCCCGTCCAGGGGACTGAAGAGCTCGTCATCCGTGTGCAATGCAGTGATCGCAGCGGTGCTCGACGCTTACGGCGTGGAGATGGACGAGATGGAGATGGTGAAGCTGGGCGTCGAGTGTGCCAAGGAGGCGAAGGTAACCGTCACCGGTTCCTTCGACGATGCATGCGGATGCCAGTTCGGCGGATTGATCTTCACCAATAATTATGAGAACAGGGTGCTCAGCAGAGGTCCGATCGGTGATTACGACGTGATAATCTGCACTCCCGGGTACATCAAGAGGAAGGTACCCAAGGAGGAGTACCAGGCGGTCGCTTCCGAGATGGAAGCTATCCAGAAAACAGCGAAAGAGGATCCCCTCAGGGCACTGACCCTCAACGGGAGGCTCATCGCGAGGGTCACGGGAGAGGGCACCGAACTCATCGACATGGCAATGGAGGCAGGTGCCTTGGCAGCGGGAATCTCCGGAACGGGTCCCGCCGTGGCCGTAGTTTGCGAGAAGGGCAAGGGAAAGACTATTTCTGAGAAGTTGCCTTGCGATACCATAGTAACGGAGACCAGATAATGGCAGACATCACATTCAAAGGCGGAAAGGCGGAGGGAAAGGTTTCCCCTCCCCCATCCAAGAGCCATACCCACAGAGCGATCGTCCTCGCGGCACTGTCCGGAGGAAAGTGCAGGATATCGAACCCTCTCATCTCCCTTGACACCGAGGCCACTATGGATGCCGTACGTGCCATCGGTGCGGACGTGTCGATGGACGGCAACGACATCATAGTGGAATGCAAAGAGATGCATGTGCCAGAGAAGGAGATCAACGTAAAGAACTCGGGTACCACCCTGCGTCTCATGACCGGTGTCTGTGCCACCTTCGACAAGGTCGTCACCCTCACCGGCGACTACTCAATCCAGAAGAGACCCATGCTGCCCATGATCACTTCGCTGTACAACGCCGGAGTGAAAGTAGGCTCCGCCAGGGGCAATCCGCCCGTGCAGGTCTGCGGGCCCATCGTCAGGGACACCCTGCAGATCAAAGGCAACGTCTCATCTCAATTCATCTCCGGACTGCTGGTGGCCGCCCCCCTGGCCGGGCACGACATGACCGTCAACGTCGTGGAGAAGATCGTCTCCCGCCCCTACATCGACATCACCGTCGACATGATGGGAAGGTTCGGCGTCAAGGTGGAGCACACCGAGCAGCTCAACCCCATGGCCATGAACGCCAACACCAGGCACTCCTTCAGGGATACGGCGACGGTCAACAGTTTCATCGTGAAGGGTCAGAAGTACTCCCCCGCGGATTACACCGTCCCCGCCGATTTCTCTTCGGCAGCGTTCCCGCTGGTCGCGGGAGCGCTGGGCGGAAAGGTCACCGTCACCGGTATGGACATGAACGATCCCCAGGGCGACAAGAAGCTGCTGGATATCCTGGAGAAGGTCGGCTGCAAGATCGAGTACAACGGTGACGAGATCACCTGCACCAAGGCGGATGAGCTGAAGGCCATCGAGATCAACATGGGCGAGATCCCCGATCTGTTCCCGATTGTCGCGGTATTGCTTTCCACCGCCAAGGGAACGAGCAGGATCTACGGAGCGCCCCAGCTCAGGTTCAAGGAGTCCGACAGGATCGCCATGACCGAGAAGATGCTGAAAGCCCTCGGAGCCGACATCACCGGTACCGAGGACGGATGCATCATCAACGGCGTGGAGAAACTCCACGGCGGAAGGATCGAGCATGACGGCGACCACCGCATGATGATGGCCGCTGCTGTTGCCTCGCTCATCGCCGACGGCCCCGTCTCCATGGAGGACGACGGCTGCTGGAACGTCTCCTACCCTGGATTCGTCGAGCAGATGGAGAGTCTGGGCATCGCAGTCGAGAAGATGTGAATCATCTGGTATTTACACAGTGCCAGACATCAATCTCTTCACCAAACAGTGTACTGTCGTACTGGGGTTCAGGGTGTAACATTTCTCGTTGCACCCTTCCTCATCTTTTATGCCTGAGTATGACAGTTAGCGTACGTTTCTAATTTTTTTCATACCGTTTCCTGTTCTCAGTTAGCGGGTTTCTCTTCTGAACTTATGACAGTCGTACCTGATATCCGGGAATACGCCGTATCTGGGAACAAGATGACGTTCAAAAGGGCCAATGATCAGGGAATTAGCTATCGGTCAAGGCAGATTTTCCTTTGTCTGGGTATGTGTGAACCGTAAGTGGGAACGAGGTCGGTAACAATAGCAATAACAATGTCTTGAAAAACATGGTAGCCTATCGTGAAAAGAGGCAATGGGACGTTTGTCTGAATAGAGATACCGTGCAGGGAATATATGCGAGTGAGGGTTTCGACAGAGATGTCTCTCAAAGATGTCGGATGACGTCAGTTTCGGTCACTTTCGGTGACCTCCCCCTCTTAACCTTATATACCCCGGAATCGTGGTGATTCCCGATGAAGACGATCAAGATGTGCATCGAACTCACCTCGGAGCAGAGGAAGGTCGTGGACCACGATATCGATGCTAACCGTCTCGTCTACAATTCGATGATCACCGCCTGCAAGATCGTATACCATACCACAGGCAGACTTCCCACCGTATTCGATCTGAACAAGCTCGGCACACAGATGAGGCACAACCACGAGTACATCGGCAGTGCGTATTCCACCACACTCAATTCCACATCAAAGCGTGTCATCAAGGCCTGCGAGAAGACCCTTGGTAAGAAAAGACATAAGGGTAAACACAAAGCGGAGACATCCGCCGAAGAGGATTCGCAGGGATCTGATGATGGCAACCGTTTCCCCAGGTACCGTCCCAAGGGTTCGTTCTCCTCATACACTTACCCCAATCCGACAGATTTCTCCGTCGTGACGGAGAAGAGGAAGGGAAAGAAGAGACGTTTCCTCAGATTGGGTAAGGTGCCCGGTCTCGTAAGGTGCTACAACCAATCCACGAAGATAGAGGGAAGAGTGAAGACCTGCACCGTCAAGAGGAAGGACATGGGCTCGTACTATCAGTACTACGCCTGTATCTCCTATGAGACCGAACCTCCGGTGAAGGATGAGACTCCCCTCCCGCCCGTTGCGGTGGATATCGGGGTGAAGGACATAGCCACACTTTCCACCAGAAAAAAGTATCCCAACGACCACATCTTCGTGAAATACGGGAAGAAACTGGCCAAACTCCAGAGACAGCTGAGCAGGGCCCTGTACGGATCCCCCCAGTACTGGAAGATTCAGACGAAGATAAACCACCTTTACGCGAAGATAAACAACCACAGAAAGAACAATATCGAACTCATATCTTCGGAAATAGCGAAGAACTTCTCCATCATCGTGATGGAGGACCTGTCGGTCAGGGGCCTGCGCAAGATTTCGAAAAGCAGGGCAATGACCAACGGTTACAACGACGCATCCCTCGGACTGCTGAGAAGAAGGATCACGGACAAGGCTTCGAGCGCCGGTCACGATGTG
>CACWTF010000009.1 GCA_902763685.1 methanogenic archaeon
CAGAGGGCGATCCTGCTGAGCGGATGCCTGGCATCATCCTGATGCCGGCATCGGTTCTGGCAGCAATCATTGTCGCGAGTTAATTATCGAACGTTGTACGGCAAACGGCAATAAATATACGTCCGAACGCCCATTCCCCCTCATCATGCCCAGCGAAACCGTAGGTCAGTACATGGTCCGCGACGTCCAGTACGTCACCCCCAACATGACGGTGGACGAAGTCATCGACAAGCTCCTGCATTCCAACTTCCACGGGTTCCCCGTGGTGGAGAACGGATACCTGTTGGGATATGTGACCGCCAAGGAACTCCTGCGTTTCACCGATACCCCCCGTGCGAAGCTCCGTTCGGTCATGAGCAGGGGTACGCTGTGTGCCATCCCCTCCATGTCCATCGACGACGCCACCCGTATCCTCTTCAGGTACGGACTCAGGAACCTTCCCGTGGTGGACGAAAACAAGAAGCTCGTGGGCATCATCTCCAACATCGACGTCGTGAGGTCCCAGATCGAGAAATCCCGTCCCGGGAAGGTCATGAACGTCAAGAACTTCATGGAGAAGCAGAACAACGTCACCATGAGGATCCACAACGGGGAGGTGCCCATCGCCCAGATGATCCCCACTCAGAAGGAGGTCTACATGGATGAGCTGGTCGGAAGGCAGTATGAGATCAAGAGGGGTCTGAACGAGCCCATCATCGTCATCAAGAGACGCAACGGATATCTCGTGGTGGACGGGCACCACCGTATCATGGCCGCCCACCGTCTGGGTATGACGAACTTCAACTGCATCATCCTCGAACCCAACGACCTCGACGTGCATCTGGGACTGGAGATCACCGCGGAGAAATGGGGCCTGCATTCCCTGGACGACGTGAAGATCATCGAGGGTTCCAAGCATCCCTTCATGGAGATCACCACCATGCTGATGCCGCAGGAGATCGCCGGCAACATCAACAACGTCCTGATGGAGCGGATGGAGGCCGAGCCTGGTCCCGGTATGCCGAATCCCATGATTCCCCGTACCGGAAGGGGCACAGCATCCGCCGGCGATACCGACAGGAAGAAGGCTGCACCCAAGAAGAAGACTCCCGCCAAGAAGGCCTCCGAGAAGAAGCCTGCAGCGAAGAAGCCTGCAGCGAAGAAATCCGCGGCCAAGAAAGCACCCGCCAAGAAGACGGATGCCAAGAAGAAGGCTCCCGCCAAGAAGTGATTCTTGCACTCCTGGCTCTTTTCGATTTCCTTATAAAAATGATCCCGGGTGCGGGTGCACCCGGTAATGAGAGTTTTACTGCATCAGGGTCTTGCGTGCGGCCTTGAGCAGGATCTTCTGCTCGGCGGACGCGATGACCTTCTTGGTCCTGATGAAGGTGTCGGGGTTCAGGGAGATACAGTCGATTCCCTGCTCGACCAGGAACTCGCAGAAGTCGGGGTAGACTGAGGGAGCCTGTCCGCAGATGGAGACGTGGTTGCCGTTCTCGTGGGCCACCTTGATGAGGTGGGCGATGGCCGCCTTCACTCCGGGGTTCCTCTCGTCGAAGTATCCCATCTTTCCGAGGATATCCGAATCCCTGTCGCAGCCCATGGTGAGCTGGGTCAGGTCGTTGGATCCGATGGAGAACCAGTCGCAGTACTTGCAGAACTCCTCGGCCATGAAGATGTTGACGGGGACCTCGGCCATGAAGTAGAGTTTGAGGTCGAGTCCGCGCCTGAGTCCGACGGACTCCATCATGGCGGTGATCTGCTTGACCTCGTCGATGGTCCTGACGAAGGGGAGCATGATGTTGACGTTCTTGAGTCCCATCTCGTCCCTGACCTTCTTGATGGCCCTGAGCTCGCACATGAACGCCTCGCGGTAGTTCTCGGAGACGTACCTGGAACATCCTCTCCATCCGATCATGGGGTTGTCCTCGGTGGGCTCGTAGTTGGCTCCGCCCTTCATGTCGTGGTACTCGTTGGTCTTGAAGTCGGAGGTCCTGAGGGTGACCGGCCTGGGGTAGAATGCCCTGGCGACCTTGGCGACACCGTCGGCGAGTTTGTCGATGAGCTCCTGGGCGCGTCCGTCGGCGATGACAGCGCAGGGGTGCTCCCCGATGTAGTTGGTGAACAGGAACTCGGACCTGAGGAGTCCCACACCGTCGCAGGGCAGCTGTGCGATCTCCTCGGCCTTGGTGGGCATGGAGACGTTGCACATGACCTTGGTCCCGGTTACGGGGCAGGGCTCGGCGAACACGGTGGCAGCCTTGGCGGGTTCCTCCTCCTTGGCCTTCTTCTTGATCTCTCCGCGGTAGACGGTTCCGGTGGATCCGTCGACGGTGATGATCTCCCCGTCCTTCAGGTCGGAGGTGGCGGTGGCGGTTCCGACGACGCATGGGGTTCCGAGCTCCCTGGAGATGATCGCCGCGTGGCAGGTCATTCCTCCCTCGTCGGTGACGATGGCGACGGACCTGGACATGGCGGGGACCATGTCGGGCATGGTCATCTTGGTGACGAGCACGTCGCCGTCCTTGATGACGTCGAGGGACATTCCGTCCTCGTAGATGCAGACCTTTCCGGTGGCCATGCCGGGGCTGGCTCCGAGACCGGTGAGGAGCACCTCTCCTCCGTCGACGGCTTCGGCGGGGGTCGCATCGGCGGAACCGATGGCGGTGATGGGCCTGGCCTGGACGAGGTATACCTTTCCGTCCTCGATGCACCATTCCATGTCCATGGGTTTGTCGTAGTGGATCTCGACCTGCCTTCCGATCTCCGCGATCTCGAGGACGCGGGAGTCGGGGATCTTCTGGACGGACTGGAGGTCCTCGGGGACATCCTGTTTCACGGCTCCGCCCTGGGGTCCGCGGATGTATTTCCAGGTCTGTTTGAAGGTCTTCTTGGAGCTGATAGCCATCTTGGCCTTGTCGATGACGTAGTGGTCGGGGGTGACCTCTCCGCCGACCATCGCCTCGCCGAGACCGTAACCGCCCTCGACGATGATGTTCTTGGCCCCGTTGTGGGGGTCCACGGTGAACATGATTCCGGAGTACTCGGAGTTGACCATCTTCTGGACGACGACCGCGAGCTTCACTTCCTCGTGGGAGTAGCCCTGGGCTTCCCTGTAGTAGATGGCCCTGGCGGTGAAGAGGGAGGACCAGCATTTCTTGATCTTGTCGAAGAGGTCCTTCTCGTCCTTGACGTTGAGGTAGGTCTCCTGCTGTCCGGCGAAGGATGCGTCGGGGAGATCCTCTGCGGTGGCGGAGGACCTTACAGCAACGAATCCCTTCTTTCCGCCGAGGAGGAGCTTGTAGTTGTCCTTGATCTCCTTCTGGAGGTCCTTGGGGATGGGGCATTCGTCGAAGAGGGCCCTGATCGCCTTGGCGGCAGCGTCGAGGCTGTCGTCGGAGGTGCGGTCGATCCCTTTCAGGAGCTCGAGGATCCTGTCCATGATCTTGCTCTGTGCGATGAAGTAGTCATAGGACACGGTGGTCAGCACGAATGCGTTGGGGACGGGGAATCCGGAGGAGGTGAGCTCTCCGAGGTTGGCTCCCTTTCCGCCCACGATGGGGACGTCGGAGACGCGCAGTTCGTTAACATCTATGATCCTTCTAGAGTCGTTGACATCGGCCATGTTATAATCCGCCTAATATCGGGAGGGTGTCTCTCGGCATCCTGCCCTGTTGTGTATTCCGATTCTTTCCATCCATATAAAGGAGATAGATTGAGGCGCTTCCGGGCGGTCCGAAAACCTCTCTCAAACGGTCCTTAAAACGCTATTTTGGATAGATTTTGAGCATTTTTTATGAGCTTGATTGTAACTAGTTCGGAACGGTTCGTTAAAATAGCCCTATCTACATACTATATTATGGAATTGGGGACCGAATCGGGAACGGTGGAGTTCAAGACTGATATCAGGCAGCTAGACAAGGGTCTGATCTCCCTGACCGCCATGGTGAACCGTTACAACCGCGGGACCGTCTACTTCGGGGTCGACGACAGCGGCAACGTGGTGGGTATGCCCATAGGCAGATCGCTCTTCGAGAAGATTCGCATCACCGCCCGCAACAACATCCTCCCCCGTCTCGACCTGGACATCGTGGAACACGTGACACCCGAAGGCCCCAGCTATATCTCCGTGTCCGCGACAGGGTTCGAGATACCGTATTCCTACTCAGGACGCTATTACGTGAGGAATTTCGCCACCGACGAACCCGCATCACCGAACGTGGTCGCGAGGATGGTCCTCTCCCGCGGCATTGATGCCATGAGGGAGACCGAATCTCCCGATCAGGATCTCACGTTCAATTCCCTTAGCGAGATGATGATGGCCCACGGTATGCACCCCCGCCGCGACCGCGGTTTCCATGACACGGTGGGACTGCTCACCAGGGAGGGGGAGTACAACATGGGTGCCTATCTCCTCTCGGACCGCAACAACGTGAACATCCATGTCATAGAATACGCGGGGACCTCCAGGGACGCAGATTACAGGGCATCCGACCACGGGGGGAGATGCCTGTTCGCAGCCATGAGGGAGGTATACGGTTCCATCGCCGACAGGAACGAGGTCGCTACAGATACCGATCTCGGAGTGGGACTGGGTACCCAGCTCTTCGATTCCGAATCCTTCAAGGAGGCGTGGTACAACGCCTGCATCCACAACAGCTGGAGGACGGGGATACCGCCGTCCATCCTGATCTTCGACGACAGGATCGAGGTGCATTCCGTCGGATCCATACCCTGCGGACTGCCGGAGGAGGACTTCTACGGCGGGAGGAGCCTCCCGGTCAACGAATCTTTCTATAATCTGGCATCACGCCTGGGTTACGTGGAACACGCGGGAAGGGGGATCCCGCACATCGCCGGGACCTATGGGAGGAATTCCGTCCGCATAAGAGCGGGCACAGTCACGGTGACGGTCCCCTTTGCCTTCGTGCCCTCATGGGTCTCGGGGAGGGTGTGGGGCGGGGAACACCCGGTGGTGAGCGGACGTGAGGCCGAGATCCTCGATTACCTCTCGGAGAACCGCGAGGCCAAACTGCCGGAGATCGCGGAGGAGACAGGGCTGAACCTGTCCGCGGTCAAGCGTGCCGTCGTGAACCTCAAGACCAAGGGTCTGCTCGAGAACGCGGGCACCAACCGCAACAGCGTGTGGGTGGTCAGTACGGCATACGCCGGTGCGAGGCAGTGAACGTTTTTTAGGTGACCCAAAACATATAATTCGAATTTCGTAAATTTCCTATGAAAACCGTAAAAAGTCAAAATATTTTTTAGTGATTCCCACAAAACACCTTTCGTTTTACAACGAATTTCGTAGTCTTTATCCTAAGGTTTATATTAAATGGGGATGTTTGCCCTTTCGGTCAGTTATATGGACACTGAAATCTGTTGGCACGGAAGAGGAGGTCAGGGTGTCGTTACCGCTAACGAGATCCTTGCCGAATCCGCCATATATTCCGGTAAGTACGTGAAAGCATTCCCCGAGTTCGGACCCGAGAGGATGGGTGCACCCATCAGGGCATTCGCCAGGATCCAGGACACTCCCATCAGGGTACACACCCAGGTCTACGAGCCCGACATCGTCATCGTCATCGATCCCACCCTCATCGGAAAGGTCGACGTCGCCAAGGGACTCAAGAAGGGCGGAGTCATCCTCGCCAACTACGAGGGAACCCCCGCAGAGCTCCAGAAAGCCATCGGCACCACCGCCGAGTGCCACGCGGTCAAGGCTAGCAAGATCGCCCTCGAAGAGATCGGAAAGCCCCTCGTCAACACCGCCATGCTCGGTGCGCTCATCAAGATCCGCCCCATCATCCCCTTCAGCGAGATGGAGGACCACATCACCGATAAGTTCACCGGTAAACTCTCCGACAAGCTCATCGTGAAGAACCTGTCCGCTCTTAAGAGGGCATACGAGGAGGTTCAGTGAAATGGTAAACATCGCCAATTACAAGGATTACGTCATCGGAAGCCGTGTCATCGAACCCGGCAACTCCGAGACCTTCAACACCGGAGACTGGAGATCCATGGTCCCCGTCGTCGACACCTCCGTGTGCATCGACTGCCTCACCTGCTGGATCTACTGCCCCGACGACTGCGTACTGGTCGAGAACGACCGCGTGGTCGGAATCAAGACCACCCACTGCAAAGGCTGCGGAATCTGTTCCAAGGTCTGTCCCAAGAAGGCCATTACCATGAAGGAGGACCTCCAATGACCACCAAAGTAGGAAAGGACATCGCGATCAACGGAGACGGCGCGGTCGCACTCGCCTGGAAACAGCTGAACCCCGATGTCTGCGCAGCATACCCCATCACCCCTCAGACCATCATCGTCGAGGATTTCGCCAAATACGTCGCCAACGGCGAGGTCGACACCGAGTTCGTGGACGTCGAGTCCGAGCACTCCGCACTGACCTTCTGTGCGACCTCCTCCTCCGCAGGAGCAAGGACCTTCACCGCAACCGCATCCCAGGGTCTCGCCTACATGTGGGAGATGCTCCCCATCACCGCAGCCATGAGGGTGCCCGTCATGATGGCCGTCGCCAACAGGACCGTCAGCGGACCCATCAACATCAACAACGATCACGGTGACGTCATGTCCGCCCGCGACACCGGATGGCTCTCCATCTTCAGCGAGAACGTCCAGGAAGCCTACGACATGAGCATCATCGGACTGAAGATCGCCGAGAACCACGAGGTCCAGCTCCCCGTGCTCGTCAACCTCGACGGATTCATCCTCACCCACGCCATCGAGAGGATGACCCCCCTCGAGACCCACACCGTCAGGGACTTCATCGGCGAGTTCAAGCCTATGTACCCCCTGCTCGACACCGACCATCCCGTCACCCACAACCTGATGGACGGACCCATGTACTACTTCCCCCACAAGTACCAGATGGTCGTCGCCATGAACAACGCCCTCGGCGTCGCCAAGGACGTCATGGCCGAGTTCAAGAAGATCTCCGGAAGGGAATACCACCTTGTGGAGGAGTACATGTGCGACGACGCAGACTATGTCGCCATCGTCCTCGGATCCTCCTTCGGAACCATGAAGGAGGCAGTCGACAGGCTCAGGGCCGAGGGAATGAAGGTCGGAGTCGCCATGCCCCGTGTGTACAGGCCCTGGCCCGCAGAGGACCTCGCCAAGCTCATCAAGGGCAAGAAGGGCGTCCTCGTCATGGACAGGCACCTCTCCATCGGAGCGTACGGACCCATGTACCCCGAGGTCTGTGCCGCAGCCGCACTCAACGACAGCATACCCAAGATGTACAACTTCATCTACGGACTCGGAGGAGCCGACACCATGGTGTCTGACTTCATGAGCTGCTTCAAGATCGTGGACGGAGGCTATGCAAAGACCGTCAACTACGTGGGGGTGAAGGAATGAGCGGATTATCACTCAAAGAACTGAACAACGAGATTCCCGTCAGGCTCGCCAGCGGACACAGGCTGTGTGCCGGATGTGCGGAATCCATCATCGCCAGGCAGGTCCTCATGGGAACCGACAAGGACGTCGTCGTATCCTGTTCCACCGGATGCTTCGAGGTCTCCACCACCATCTTCCCCTACACCTCCTGGAAATGTCCCATGGTCCACACCGCCTTCGAGAACGGAGCCACCAACGCCGCCGGTATCGAGACCGCGTACAAGTCCCTCAAGAAGCAGGGAAAGATCGACAAGGACATCAAGTTCATCAACTTCGCAGGAGACGGTGCCACCTACGACATCGGTCTCCAGGCACTCTCCGGTGCCATGGAGAGGGGACACGAGATGGTGTTCGTCTGCTTCAACAACGAGGCATACATGAACACCGGTATCCAGAGGTCCTCCGCGACCGAGAAGGGTGCATCCACCACCACCTCCTGGGATGGTGCGGAGTCTTACGGAAAGAAGGAGTTCCCCAAGGACATGACCGCGGTCATGGTCGCCCACAACATCCCCTATGTCGCACAGGCCGCCCCCCACGCATGGAGGGATCTGGTACAGAAGTCCCAGAAGGCCTTCAACTGCGGAGGTCCCGCGTTCATCAACGCCATCTCCCCCTGCCCCAGAGGATGGAGGTTCCCTTCCAGCGACACCATCGCCATCTCCAAGCTCTCGGTCGAGACCTGCGTATGGCCTCTCTTCGAGGTCGAGAACGGCGAGTACCACCTCTCTCCCGAATCCGAGAGGATCGCGGACGGCAAGGTTGAGAAGAAGCCCGTGACCGAATGGTTCGCCGCTCAGGGAAGGTTCAAGCACCTTCAGAACGAGCGCTGGTCCGTCGTAGTCGAGGACATCCAGACCGAGGTCGACCGCAGGTGGAAGAAGCTCATCAAGCTCTCCGAGATGAGCGAGTAAAACTATACAGGGGGATCCGCGGCCCCCTCAATTCCGCGGAATTTTTCCTGTTAACTGTTAACTGTACAGTATGCCTCTTTTATTGCCTCTTGACGAAAACCGTCCGAGGTATTCGTTTGATCGAAAAAGAAACAAAGGAGATAACGAAGGTCGAGGATAGGCGCAGGGATTCTGGTTCGAAATCTATCTTCCGCGACAAGGGCCTGATAGCTGAGATGCTCATTGGTATAACGGACGAGTTCAGGGATATGGAAAGGGATGAGGTCATCAACTGCCTTTGTCTGGATCCTGCTGACGGTTCGGTAAAGGATCTCAATGGGGAACTGTCTCTTTCCGATGCGGGTTTGGCAAGGCTTGATACACTCATAGAGGCCGTGGTGCCCGGTACGGATGACAGAGTAAGAGTAAGGTTCAACGTAGAATGTCAGAGGAGATTCAGTCCCGGATATGATCTATACGACCGTGCACAATTCTATGCGGGGATGCTGATTGCGACACAGAACAAAGAGCTGACTAGTGTTGCGAGATATAAGAATCTGAAGAGTATCTATACCGTCTGGGTCTGTCTCGAAACCGATACGGATGAAGCGAAAGGGACGATTACACGTTACGGTTACAGACTCATGCCGTCGGTGGGAAAAGAGAGGACTTACGATCGTCTGAAGAATAAGTCGAATCTTGTGGTTGTCTGCTTGGATGATTGTACGGAAACTTACTCGAAAGACCATTCACGTCCGAAGGTGATCGGTATCCTGAACACGATCTTCTCCGGGAATATGTGTGATGAGGAGCGTAAAAACGAGTTGAGGAAAATTTTTAAACTCGATATTGACCTATTATTAATTAGGGAGGCGAGAGTGATGACTGATCTTCTTCAGGAAGAGTATGACATGGGAAAAGAAGATGGATTTGTCGAGGGAAAGATCGAGGGAAAGATCGAGGGAAAGATCGAGGGAAAGACTGAACAATGTGTAGAAACAATTCTCATGCTTATCAACGAGAAGGGATTCGATAGGAAAACAGCAATCGAACTCGCCAATGTTCCCAACGAATGCCGTGAAGAGGTCTTTTCCCAGCTGAACACGATTATTGGATATTAAGGGGCTTGTTCATGACCAATCTTCTTCAGGAAGAATATGACATGGGAATGATCGAAGGAATAACCAAGCATTGTGTTGAAACGATTCTCATGCTCATAAACAATAAAGGATTCGATAGAGAAACGGCCATCAATCTTGCCAATGTTCCTGACGATTGCCGTGAAGCGGTTTATTCCCAGGTGGATATAGCTCTCGGCTACTGACCTATATTTATCGGTTCTTCACAAGAGCCAGAACAGTAGGAATCCCACTATCGCGCCGATAAGCGACGTGGAACAATTGTTGGTATACTTCCCGATGTAACCGGGGTTTTCCAATATCGCGCCGAAGATGCTGTCCATGATGTTGCCGACCATTCCCGCGGCTACGATGACCAGAGCATAAAGGATACTCAGGTCGAACGACCGGAAGATCAGGGTGTATGCCACCGTCGCAAAAAGCACGGTGCAGAGAAAGGATGTTCCGAACCCGTAAAGGGAAACACCGCCGTTCGGCCCCGGTTCTATCGGTTTGAGCGTGGTGATCATATAGGTCTTCTTGGCCCAGATCCCTGTCTCGCTGGCCACCGTGTCCGAGGTCGATACGGCAAGTGCGGAGAGGAACGCTATGGCAAGGGCATCATGCTGGGTGCCCGAGAACGCATAGACCATGGCGATCACCGCCGGGATGACCCCCACGCCCAGGAGATTGAGGGCGCTGCGTTCACCCTTCTTGCCTTCCTGGAGACCGAGTTCCATCTTCTCTTTCAGTCTCCATTTGGTGGCTATGAACGCAACTATCGGGAACATGAAGAATGCGATTACCCACCATATGTTGGTGCACAGGCCGATGATCTCCGCAATGATGTAGGCGGTGACGGTGGCCCACGGAGTCATCAGATTCTTCCTGTACGCGAACAGTGCCAGAAGCAGCGGGAGTACGATGACGATGGCGATTTCCACAATCCTATCCATTCGTTTTCACCGTAGTTTTTCCAATAGTCTGGTGGCATCTGAAATGCATTGGGCACGGTCCTTCTGGGGCAGGTACATGACCTTGCCCTGGGGGTAGAGGGTGACCTCCTTCCCCTCCCACTCGTAGACCAGGATCATTTCGGATTTCTCTTTGATGACGCACCCCTCTTCCTTCAGGATGCGTTCCGCCTTATCCAGGTCCAGATCCAGGATGTCCGCGGAGATGGCCATCAGGGCCTCTCCTCCGCACAGGCGGGCGGTGGTGAATCTCATCTCAGGGACCTCATGAGATCGGCGGACCTCCTGTGGAAATCCTCCAGGGAACCGCTGTTGTCGATGATATGGTCTGCAAGTGCCAGAACGCTTCCGACACCCCACGAGAGCTCCCTGTTGTCCCTCTCCTCGAACTCCTGAAGGTTACGGGGGGCGTCCGCCCTCTGCCTTTTGACGAGGCGTTCGTACCTGACCGAGGGGGAGGCATGAATGGCGATGACGGTGACATCTCCGCCCAATCTCCTGAACGAATCGATCTCGTCCATGCTGCGGCAGCCGTCTATGATGCAGAGGTCGGATTTCACGCGTTCCATGACCCTCTTGGCCCAGATGTCGGCCCCGTAGGCTTTCCTCTCGCTACCGGCATACTCGCCGACGGAAAGGCCCTTGGATTCGGCACCCGAGGATGCGTAGCATTCCCTGACGACATCTCCCATCCTGATGAACGGGACTTCCGCGTCCATGCCTGCGGTGAGGAACTCCTCCTTGCCCGCTCCCGGCATGCCCGCGCTTATGATCAGCCTCATGGGATCAGAGCAGGTTGTCGGAGATGTTCTGCAGGATGCGGTCGCAGTAGACGCACCTGAGTTTGGGAGGGCACTGGTTCTCCACGAAGAACCTGGGACTCACGGGCTCGCCCTTGTTGGTGATGCAGTTGGGGTTGCTGCACCTCACCAGTCCGACGATGCTCTCCGGCAGTTTCACGGCGTATTTCTCCGCCACATAGTAGTCGCGTATGATAGAGATGGTGGCGTGGGGTGCGATGAGGGCGATCTTGCTAACGGTGATGGGATCTAGTTCCATGTCCTCCAGCTTGACGATGTCCTTCCACTTCTCGCCTTCCTTGTTGGTGGTGACGTGGATACCGATGCTGATACAGGAATCCACGTTGTTCTCGTTGACCCCGAGGATCTTCAGTACGTTGAAGGACTGTCCGTCGGTGATGTGGTCGATGACGGTTCCGTTCCTGATCGGGGGTATCTTGATATCTTCGATCTCGCTGGGCATCACATCTCACCTCCCATGAGGGCACAGAGGATGGCCATCCTGACGGGGACTCCGTTGAAGGCCTGCTCGAAATACCTGGCGTGCGGGGTGCTGTCGACCTCGGTGGCGATCTCGTTGACCCTGGGCAGGGGGTGCATGATGATCATGTCCTTCTTGGCGGTCCTGAGGCTGGCGTTGTCGATCCTGTAGGTGCCGGCGACCTTCTGGTACTCGGCGGGGTCGGGGAACCTCTCTTTCTGGATCCTGGTGACGTAGAGGACATCGGCCTCGCCGATGGCGTCCTCCAGGACGGAGGTCTTGATGGGGTCGCAGCCCTTGGCCTTGAGATTGTCGACGATGTCCTGGGGCATCTGGAGGCTCTCGGGGGCGACGAGGGTGAGTTTCACCCCGAACATGGTTAGGGCCTGGGCCAGGGTGTGGACGGTCCTTCCGTACTTCAGGTCGCCCACGAGTGCGACGTTGAGTCCGTCGAGGGATCCCTTGACCTCCTTCATGGTGAAGAGGTCCAGGAGCATCTGGGTGGGGTGGGAACCGGCACCGTCGCCGGCATTGATGACAGGTTTGGAGGAGACGTCCGCGGCAAGTCTCGCGGCTCCTTCGTAGGGGTGCCTGAGGACGATGGCATCGCAGTAGGCGTCGACCATCCTGATGGTGTCGGCCAGGGTCTCCCCTTTGGCGATGGAGGTCATGGACATCTCGGAGACGTCGATGACGTTGCATCCCAGTCTGTACGCCGCACTCTCGAAGGAGAGCTTGGTACGGGTGGAAGGCTCGAAGAAGAGGTTGGCCATGATCTTCCCGTCCAGGGCACGCTTCACTTTCTCTCCCTTCGCATAGGGGACCATTTTCTTGGAGAGGTCAAGAATGTATTCGATCTGCTCCCTGTTCAGGTCGCGGATGGACACAAGGTCCTTGTCAGTAAAATCCATGGGAGATAAATGCGTTTTTTTGTATATATTCCCGCGGACGTACGCGTGCGTATGGTTGATATACCTACGGGGATTAGACCACCGTATGTTGGACGTTCTGAGCAGGTCTCAACGCGGAAGGATATGCGAGTACAGGAAAGGGGAGGAGTGTCTCAGGACACCCGCCGTCCTGAAGGGCGAGGGCGGATGCCGCATCGTCGCAGGGGAGGACGGAAGGGTGCTCAGCATGTTCGGTTCCGAGATCGCCCTCGATCCCAAGATCCTCACGACATCCTCCTCCGGAGTGAAGTGCCAGACCATGTCCAAGGACGGTATAGCGGTGCTCAGGCTGCCCGTCTCCGGCGACGAGGTCGTACCCGATGATGCGGAAGTCGTGGTCATACCCAATGCGTTCGAGCTCAGGAGCAGTTTCAGGGTCATGGTCGACCAGGTCATGAAGGCCAGGAAGGCCGCCGGTTTCGGCAGGCTGCTGGTGATGCTCGGTATCGCCGACCCCTCGAACCTGGCACTGCTGGCATATATGGGCGTCGATGCCGTGGACGACGGTTTCGCCAGGGCCGCGGGGATCAGCGGTTACTCCCTCATACCCGAGGGGAGGCTGTTCGCCGGGAAGGACTGCTCGGAGGAGAACGTCGCCGAGATGGACAGGGAGATAGACAAGATCCGCACCTTCATAAACGCCGGAAGGCTGAGGGAACTCGCGGACCAGAGGGCCTTCTCCTCCGCCGATCTGGTCGCCGCCCTGCGTGTCTTCGATGCCGAGGGTTATGAGTACCAGGAGGAGTGCTGTTCCGTCACCGGCTGCAGGTTCTCCTGCAATACCGCACAGTCCCTCCGCAGGCCGGACGTCCAGAGGTACCAGAGGGTGCTGGGGGAGAGATACGTCCCTCCGGAGCACAAGAGGATCCTCCTGCTCCTGCCCTGTTCCGCGAAGAAGCCCTATCACATCTCCAAGACACACAAGCTGTTCACCACGGCGATCCACACCGGCCCGCACGACACCCTGGTCCACGAGGTCATCGTCACCTCCCCGCTGGGTATCGTGCCCAGGGAACTGGATGCGTTCTATCCCGCCAACTCCTACGACATACCCGTGACCGGGGAATGGAAACCCGAGGAGAAGGAGACCATCCGCAGGATGCTCAGGGAACTGATGGAGAAGCATCATTACGAGAAGGTGGTCTGCCACCTCGGAGAGGATGCTGAACTCGTGAGGGACCTCTTCCCCGATATGGTCGAGACCGTGGTCGGCGATTCCGTGTCCCCCAAGTCCCTGGAGAACCTGGACAAGGCCCTGAAGGACGCTGCCGCGGGTATGCAAGCAGTCAAATGGGACGATGACCGCAAGGAAGCGGTGCGTTCCGCGCTCAGCTTCCAGTTCGGGAAGGATGTCGCGGACGCCCTGCTGGAAGGCGATACCGTGGCCATGGGCAAGTATCCCTACTGGAAGATCTTCCGCAAGGTGAACGGGAAGAACGTCCAGCTGGGGATGATGTCCGCCGAGAGGTCCATGTTCTCCCTCACGCCCGAGGGCGGGGAGGTCCTGATGAGGCTCGGAAGGAACACCGTGGAGATCACGGACTTCGAGATCAAGGGAAGCCTGTTCGCCGTGGGTGTCGTCAAAGCCGATCACCGCATCCGCATCGGGGACGAGATCGTCGCCGTATGCAACGGGGTTGTGAAAGGAGTGGGCGTCGCGGCCATGTGCGGAGAGGAGATGGAACAGATGAAGAGAGGCGTAGCAGTCAAAATGCGCCGCTATCACTGAAATTCTCACTTTCAGTCACTTTCGGCCATCTCCCCCGCTTTGCGTTATATACTCCTAGTTCGATGATCATTACGAGGGAAAGAAAGACACCCCAACTGTTGCACTTTTCCCGGCCCGTACTCTGCATCCGTTCATCCATAGTCGTGCGGGCTTCCCTCACCTTTCTCATTCTTCGCCGGTAACGGAATCATCGAACCTGGCACATGCCATGCTCGCGGCGAATCCGATGACCGCGGCGACGATCCCGCCGGCCACGTCGAGGACGGATTCTACGGAACACGCGACGTTGTAGGCGATCACGAGGACGGACCCCGTGGTGAGTCCGAGGATGAACATGAGGGTGGTGAGATGGTGTTCCGTCAGGGCCCTGTGGATCACCTTGGAGAATACGAGGACGGCAACGATGACCCCCAATGCCAGGGGTGCCAGTAGATAGATGTCCACATCGGAGATCGCATCGAGGAAGGCGGTCATGAGTCCGCATGCCAGCAGCAGGGTCGAATGGCTCAGACCGGGGAGCAGTGCGGAGACCGCGACCGCCATGCCGACCAGTACCATGAGGATCAGGCCGAGGGCATCGTGACTGACGGTGACATCGGAGCCCTGTACCGTGGACACAACGATCATCAGGCACATGATGGCGACCCCTGCGACGAAAGAGATCATATCCTTTCTGGAGTACTCCGAACCCCCGTTCTCTTCCCGTACATCCCTGTAGAGGGGGATCAGCTGTCCCACGATCAGACCGATGAAGAACATAAGGGCTGGGACAGGATAGGCATCCAGGGCATCGTCGAGAATCTTGGCGCACAGGACTGTTCCAATGCCGATGCCGATCACTATGAGAAGGATGAATCTGATGTCCTTGACAAGATATGTCCTGAGTTCCGCCAGATCGCGGATGAGACGTTCGTATATGCCGAACGCTACGGCCATGGTGGCCCCGCTGATACCGGGCAGCATGGAGGTTATACCGATGACGGTCCCTACGACGAGGTCCCTCACGGATTTCAGGACAGATGCCATCGCGGTGGATTCCTGTAACGGGGATAAAAAGGTTTGGAGGGATGTGCCAGGTTCATCAGGAGTTCTGGGACGTCCTCTCGTTGATCATCCTGATGACTGTATCGCGGTCATCATCCGAGGGTTCGACAATCGCCAGTGCCTCGTCAAGGGTGTACCCCTTCCTGATGAGAGACACGGCGATGTTCACCTTTTCTTTGATGATGCCGGCTGCTTCGCCTTCGGCTCTGCCCTCGCGAGTGTATCTTCTCTTGGAATCTTCCGCGAATACGCCCACTTCCCTCAACTCCTGCTTTGGATATTCGTTTTGTGTAATCTTATACTTATCTACGAGGATCCTCGTGCGTTCCTCCTCGGTCAGGCGGTTGGTGAAGAGGGTGGAAACGAATCTCAGTTCGTCGGGGATGCTGTCGCCGTATTCTCCGCCCAGGTTCACGAAGATGATGTTGAAGGTGTCCAGAGCATCTATGCGGCTGGGGTGGCCTATCACGCTCGGAGTCATACTGTATTTGACAATGGTGTTCCTGCATGACCTCGGCGGATCCATCATGACCCAGATGGAGAACACTCTGCGTATCTTACCGTAATCGGTCCCGGTGAATTCCCTTCCTTTCTGGTCAGAAACCATCCTGCTGATGTAATATTCCGCCCTCTTGCCCAGAGGATAGGGGGCCGATTCGTTTTGAGCCTCGACATCGACTATCACCGAAACGGTCTCTCCCGTATCGGTGAGTCTTACGTCGAAGACATTGTCCATGATGACCGGGCCGTTGGAGGATACGTATTCCGATTCCCTTCCCTTCACGGTGAATCCGTCGGCCCCGATGTCCAGGCCTTTCTTGATCTCCTCCACATCCTTGTCCTTCAGTTCGTCTATGCATCCTCTGAGGAGCCACGAGAGGATGGTCCCCCTGTGGATGATGCTTTTGAAGTTCTGATCGTAGCGGTTCTGGTTGTTGTCTTCTGCCATTCGTTCTTCCTGCGGAATACGTTATCCGCAGAGGCCCTGTGGCATTGCGGATTAAAAACGGGGAGGTGTACAGTTAACATGTTAGCCGTCTAGAAAAGGTCGGTAAGATGGACGGCGTCAGCACCCTGGATATCGTGGAGAAAAACGAGGCTGTGGTGTTTGCGAACATACGGTTTGCATGAGTCGTCCGAAATCATGCAAACCGTAGATTCAGTGATAGAAATGAATGAACTCTATTCAGTTGTACAGCGACGGGTTGTACCTCCTGACGTATTCGTCCGCCTGGTCGGGAGTGAGTCTCTTGCCGTCGAGTTCGGGGGAGGTGGATGTCCACAGACCCTCGGCGGTGTTCAGGCACCAGGTGTAGTTGTCCCAATCGGCGGAACCGTCGGCCTCCCCATGGCTGTAGATGTAATAGGAGAACTTCTGGCACTGTCCGCCCATGATCTCCACGATGAAGTTGCACATCATGCTGTGGATGCCGTTGCTCTCGTTCCTGCGGAACACTTCGTTCATCACCTTGACCGCCCTGAGGCCGCACCAGTGGCCGTAGAACTCGGGGGAGGTACGCTCCCCGTCGGTAAGCTTTATCACGATGCGGTCGCCCATGGAGGGTCGCCTCCTTCCGTATGTATGATGGATGTCATACCGGGAGGTTGGTGGTCGGGGGAGAAAAAGACCCAGGTGTAACTGTACGTACGTACAGGTTCAGAGCGGGTCGTCGGAACCGGCCGCGAAGGTCAAGTCGCATCCGGTACGAGCACGGTGAAGGTGGGTCCTGGTACGTATGCCATCTGTGCGAAGTCAGATACCGCCACGTAGTAGGGAGATATCTTATCATCCTCGTAGACCGTTCCCCGGTTCGGTTCAAAATGTACCTGGTGGAGAGTTTCTCCGGAATCGCTGTTGCAGCGGCGATGTATGCGAACGGGTTGTGCCCCGATAAATACACGACCTATTGACTCTTGTTTTCTAAGGGCCTTGAAAAAAATTACAGCCCATTAGTATGAGGTTCGCCGACCTTAGGGACGTACGTATCGTTTCATGTCCCCTACTCGTCATTATATAATCCAACACTTCAGGTTGGACATATAAAAATCACGAGAGTGAATGAAAAACTAATGCACACTGAAAATAAATAACGGCTGTCGGCATTTTGTCGGGATGCGGATTAAATAGGTAAATGGCGAGGTGGTTGGTAAAGAGAAACCTCCGTTAGTGGGTGAATCAGCCATGATACCGAACGCACACCGCGGAAACAATGAAAGAATCGAAAGCCGCACAATCTTCTACGGCTTGTTGACACTGGCAGCACTGCTGGTTCTCGCGTTGGGTGTGTCTGCGGCGACAGCCGAATCGGTCGATGGTGAGGTACAGTATACGGTGACTTTCAATCCAAATCAGGGTGTCGTTACAAGGGAATACGGTGGAGATACAGAGACCCTTAGTTACTATGCAAAAACATCGAATGCTTCGGAATCGATATACATCCCCGGCAATAGCTTTACGGTCGGTATGGCCGTCGATGATCAATCTTCGGAGGTCGCAGGTATTTACGAGTATGTCCGTAACGGATATACGTTCTTGGGCTGGTCCAAGGACAAGGACGCAACCGTTCCAGACTATTATGAAGGATATATTTTGGAGATCACGGGGCCACTTACTCTCTATGCAGTGTGGTCTGGAAATCTTTATGACGTTACGTTCAAAATCGGAACTACCGATATGATCTACCAGGTAAGGTATGGCAGTAATATGGATACCAACCATATGATGAACATGGTGCCTGCCGGTATGGAAGATTATGTCATTGTTGGATGGAGTACAGATCAGCCTACAAAAGTAAATGGTGAGAGATATAACGGCAAGGATGTCTATGGGATTGTAAATGCCAACAATCTGTTCTCGATGAAAGTGGCATTGAAGTCCCCCGCCGATCTCACATTATATCCCATATATGCGCTTAAGTGTGAATTCAGGGTCAATTCATCCCATACCCTAAATGATGCAGAAGGATGTTATTATCTTACATTGGCTTCGGGAATCTCTAGTTGTACCAGTGGGGGCCTTACGATAAGTAATGGGTCGCCATACTTATTCATCGATGGCCTCCGGATGGATTTTTCCGGTGCAGACAGGTCTCCATTTGTTATCAAAACTACTGCGAATACCGGTACTGATGGAGCCGTGGCTAATGTAGTGATATTGAGCGATAGTGAATTCTCAGGGGGGCACAAGAATATTGTCGTGGACAGAAATACTTACAACTTGGGATATGCAGGAATCAATGTTCAACCTCATACGACCCTGAATATCGTAGAAACATCTGTAGGAAAATTGACTGCCAAAGGAGGGGATGTTAAAACCACAGGTTCAAGTAACTGGATGCAGGTAACCGTTACTTCGATCGGAAAGTCTGGGCCAGGTATCGGTTCCAACTGGAAAGATGATCTTACCGATGGTGGTTGTGGAAAAATCAACGTTTATGGCGGGACAGTAGTTGCTAGTGGTGGAAAATCGGACGTTGATGCGTACAGGAATATCTGGGCAGGGTTTGTGACTACGCCAGTGTCTGAGGATTTCGTAGCCGCACAAGGTATGGGTGGAGCTGGAGCGGACATCAATCTGTATGCCGGTAACGTTACTGCTACCACTGGTAAAATCGAGGCAAATCTCAATGGAAATTTTACAGTCCTCGATGATCGTTTTATCAATGACTGTGAACCGTTTGAACCTTCTTCAGAACCATATATTGAAAATGCAACCGTAACCGCAGTTGGTAGGACCGGAGGGCAGATCATCGCCGAAGAGCAGGCTACGCTTTCATTTACGGTTGATGGTAGATCCAATGTTACAATCACGGGAGTAGTGATTCTTACTATAGGTGATATCGAGATAGAAATGGGTGGGGGAGCAATATCTCCTGATACTGAATTAAAACTACCTAAAGACCTGATCAAAGTCGGATATACGGTTAGTATCACTACACAAATTGGTAATTATCTAGTCGGAGACGTAGAGGGGGACGATGACACTAGTGTGTACACGGTAGACTTGAAAACTAAATCTGATACACCGCACGGAAGTGTATCGGTTTACGTTAACAAAACTAAAGTTTCTGAAGCTGTAGAATATTACGGTTCAGTTGCACCCTACCAGGATTTCAATGCTTCTGAAGAGTCTTCATTTACCTTCATTGTAAACCTTTACGAGACTTATGCCCTGGAAGATGTCCTGTGCCGTGAAAACGGACAGTGGGTTTCTCTGAACATTAACATAGCGGATTATAGAGATTCTCTCAATAAGGACCTATATAGGATCCCTGTACCGTTGACACTTGCTACTGGTGAAAATAGCCCTCATAATGATATCAGTTTTATGATTACGAAGAAAAAGGTAGACGTGGGACTTACTATCGAATACCATGGCACTCTTTCTCAGGGAGTCATAATCGCTGAGGTTTCTGATCCCGGGGCGGTGGAATGGACATCGGAATACAAGTCTGGGACACAGAGAATATACTATGGGGACACTAGAACCTATATTGTCGATACGCGAACTAATGGTAATCCGTTGTTCCTGCAGCAGATATCTGTTGATGGAGAACTACTTGATTATGTTGATAATGCTAACGGTACTTACTCATTTACTCTTGACAATGTCCGGGATAGTAAATTGGTAGCGGTCAGCTTCAATGATACCGTAAAGGTAACTCTTAAACAGTTCTGGGTTGACGGCACACTTATTTGCGAGTCCTTATTTACCAATCCAGATGGTACAGTCCGTGACATTGGAGTCATCCCTGATTCCCCTATAAATCCTAGTTATTACTACACTTTTATCGAAAAGGGTACGAATATCTATTTCAGTATGAGGCTTATCAATGGCAATGATGGAGATGGGAGCGGAGTACATTACGGACTCAAATGCATACAAATGAGTTACGGGTCCGGAAGCGAAAAGATCCTCAATTATCAGACCGGAGGGTTTTACAAAGACCTTAGCATCCAAAGTGATCTACTTATTACACCAGATGTGACCGCTTTAATCCATGATATCTACTTGAAGAGTACGATAGGCGGAGATGAACATACATATCACTTTAAGGTCCCTGACGGAACACAGCTGTCTGCACCGAGCGATGATGAACTGTATTCCCTTACAGCCGATGATGCGGGTGTTACGGGTTCAGAAATCGTCTTTAGAGGTCACGAGCTTCTTAAATGGAAATGGGGAAGTGTGGATGTTTCAGTCGGTGGAACCATCGATGTCACCGCAAAAGGAGGAGTCACACATCTGGATATCATCCTGATTGCTGAATGGAATGTTGATGAGTGTATAGTGTATACGATCACATACAATCTTGACGGGGGAGAAAACGCTCCCAATAACCCAAGTACCTATACGGTGGAAGATGAGGTAACTATCTCGAATCCAAAGAAGAGAGGGTACACATTTATGGGATGGGACGGGGACCCTAGGACTTCGTTCTCGAATGAGATCGGGAATAAAACGTATACTGCAATATGGAAGATTCTTGACAACATTATCGTAACACTCGTGGACGATACGTTTGACGGTCACAACATTGTGGTAATTGACGATCCTGTAAGAACGTATACTTATGGGGATAGGTATTCGAACCTGCCTATTTATGAAAACCAGAAGGTCGGTGATGCGATGTACATCTTCGCCGGATGGGCATTGAAAAACGGTACCAGGATAACTGTAACTTCAACGGTCAATCTGGAGGAGGACCATGATCTGCGCATAGTGTGGGTTAAAATCGGCGGGCATATAATCAACGTGGAAAACGGTGCCGATCTCCTGGGTAAACTATCTGCACCATCCAGTTGTGCTCAGGGTGACGAGATTGAAATAACTGTAGTTCCAGCGGCTGGATATTACATTGATAAATTGGTTATTAAGGGAGTATCGGGGACCATTACTGAATTCGCCCCCGTTAGTTCATACGATACCCTTACCGGGGAGAGTACATACACCGGTAAATCTAGCAAGACAATCGATAGTGGTTCACCTACTGAAGTGGATGGTATGCCTGTGGAATCAACTGTCGATGGCGTCAAGGTGTATGTGTTCAAATATAAACCAGACCAGAACATAACTGTGTCTGTAGTGTTTGCTGCTATGGAGTTTACGCTTACGGTTTATGAAGCTAGGCTGGTCGACGGCAAGTTAGAATACATATCGCATGAGCAGAAATTCACAGTGGCTAGTCAGAGTATCTATGTCAATGGTAGTTACGGCATCATCGGGGGATATGAATTCAAGGGCTGGGCCGACTCAGTATCCGGCGAGGTCATTATAGATATTTCCAATACTGGAAAAATCGCAGTATTGAGGGGAAGTATCGGGGATAAAACCTACTGGGAGCGCTGGAGTTTAACTACCTATCTCATAACTTATGTTCTCAACGGAGGAACAATCGTTTCACCTCCAGATAAGTACACGATCGGCCAAGAAATAACACTTATTGATGCTAGTAGGGACAGCCACAATTTCAAAGGATGGTATGATAATCCCGAGTTCACAGGCAATCAGTATACGGTTTTCGTTGCGGATGCAGCTGGCGGCCTCACATTCTATGCTAAATGGATATTTGCAGTAGCTATCCCTATTCCCACAGATTACATTTATGATGGTGATCCACACGATGGGGTTCCCGTGTCTGCGTGGTACACCGTGAGTGACAACAACACTAAAACGGATGTAGGCAAGTATCCAATCACCCTCACACTTACCGGGGATTGTGAATGGGCAGACAAAACCGCCACAATAAAAGAATTCGCTTGGAAGATCACTCCCCGCCCGGTCATCATCATTGCCGACAGCAACCTCTGGACCCACGACGGAACCGCTCATACAGACAGCGGATTCACCGTGATCGGAGGTCTCCCGTCGGATGTGTGGTCGGTCACGGTATCCGGGACCATAACAAACGAGGGGTCGGTCCGCAATAGGATCGATGACTACAGCTGTACCTCACCCCATTACAGCAACTACGAGTTCCATATCTATGACGGAGTGCTCACAGTAGTCGGATCCGGCAGCTCGTCCGTGATCATCGAGGGTTCCGGCGAAGCCCCCGCAAGGCCCGCTGCCAGCCCCCACTCCATGTCCCTGAATATGAACGCCATCAGAACGGTGCCCGAGGTGGCCGCCGTCGTGCAGCCGTCCAGGCCTCTGTCGAGGTTCGATCTCAGCTGAATGAATAAAAGAGGAGAGCAGAGAAGATGAAGATCACCAACATCGCCGCGGTAATATGTGTCATAGCGGTAGCGGCCGTCGCTATCGGTCCCGCTTTCGCGTACACCTCCTCCGTCATATCCAGCGACAACTCCGTCGGAGCGGATTGGCTGAGCATCGATGTATACACTGGAGATGATCCGTCGGCCCCTTCTGCCTCCAATCCCGATTCGTTGAGTTTCAGGGTCGATCCCGGGACAACGATATACAACGTTGATTCCGTGGAGTACACTCCTGCGGCCAATTACAGCGTGCGTGTGGCGGGAAGCCAGGCATTCAACACCGATCTAATCGGTTCGTTCAGTGTCAAATCCGCCTACGGTGCCGCCGTAAAGTCCATAACCGTCGTCTTCGCGACCGAGGGCGACTGCGTGCTGGCAGGTGGACATCCGGCACAGGGCGAGGAACTCATCACTCCCACCGTCATGAATGCCACCCTTGCCGATGACGGTACGGATTCGGGGATTTACGTCCACAATTATGTCATCCAGAAGATCATCGTCTACCTCATCGGCGACATCTACGTGAACGGCGGGAACGCCTACGTGGATATCGGCGGTTCCGGTTCGCACGTACCCATCAGTGACTTAGTCAACCCCAACCATCTGGTGTACACGTTCACTGTCTCCGAGCACAAAGCCTGATTCTCGCAATGATTATACGATGTGAGACTATACCTCTCCCGAGGCCAGGAAATGGCAGATGCAAAGAAAGAACTCAGCAAGGTAATGATGTCCCTCTACATCATCATCGCAATCTTCGCGGTGTGCATAGCATGGGCCATCTACGAAGCGGCCGTACTCGGCGATTTCATCATGATGATCCCGGGTCTGGTCATCGGATTCATGACATTGGTGTTCGGTGTTCCCCTCGTATGGTTGAGGAACAGCGAGAGGAGGATCAACCTCCGTCTGGCGGTCATCGCGCTGCAGAGCGAGAGGACCGCGTTCAGCATCCTCGCCGGCAGCGTCGGATGTTCCGATGCCGAGGCCAGGGAACGCATCGTATGGTGTCTCAACAACGGATACCTCCCCGGATACATCATCGCCGGCAACGAGGTCCTGCTCTCGAAGCTCATGGACCCCAACCTCCAGGAGCATGCCGTGGAGTGTCCCAACTGCGGTGCCAGCTTCACCTATGTCGGGAAGATCGGACAGTGCCCCTACTGCGGCGACTACTATCCTCCCCAGAAGAAGAACTGAAACCATTCACGGGGGGAGCAATCCCCCTTATTTTTTCTTATCTGGCACTTGTCAAAAATATGAAGGCGGGTTGCCCCACCTTTAATGTGATTTCACTGGATGGCGTCGAGGGATCCGCAGCCTTTTGCACCTTCGATGCAGGAGCATCCGGACTCGGATTTGATCTCGGGGAGACCGAGCTCGAGGAGCCTGAGTACCTTGTCCAGGCACTCGGCCATGGTCTTCATGACCATCTCGATGGTGACGTCCTCGTCCTTCCAGCAGTCGTAGTCGGTGATGGTGGCGAGGGAACAGTAGCACATGCCGAGTTCCCTCGCGAGCTGGCACTCGGGGACCATGGTCATACCGACGATGTCTCCGAACTGCCTGAACATGTTGGACTCCGCCCTGGTGGAGAACCTGGGGCCTTCGATGCACACATAGGTGCCGCCGAGGTGGTACCTGATGCCCATCTTTTTCGCGGTCTCCGCAAAGATGTTATTGAGGTAGGGGCAGCAGGGGTCGGGCATGGAGATGTGGACGGTTTTGTCCATGAAGTAGGTGTAGTCCCTCTTCTTGGTCATGTCGATGAACTGGTCGGCGATGACCAGGTCCCCGGGGGCGAACTTCTCCTGGAGGGATCCCACTGCACACGCTGAGATCACATACTTCACGCCGAGCTTCCAGAGGGCGTACATGTTGGCCCTGTAGGGGACGGAGGACGGGGGATACTGGTGGTTCTTGCCGTGTCTGAACAGGAATGCGATCTCCACTCCGTTGATCTTGCCGATCATGATGGGATCGGAGGGTTTTCCGTAGGGGGTGTCCGGGAACTCCTCCCTGATGGTCTCGAAGGTGTCAGGGTTGTAGATTCCGGTTCCGCCGATGATTGCGATCTGAGGCATGGGGACCGTATCGACGGCTAAAAATTAATAGTATTCTTCCGATGGTAAGGCATGGCCGAGCCGGAAAGGAAGAAGCAGGAGATGTTATCCGAGGAGGAGATGCTGAAACTGCTCCTGATTGAGGATGAGGAGTTCAAGGACGAGGGCCGCGATGTGTACATGGATGAGGTCATCCTCCACATGCGGAAGAGGCTCGGTACCGAGAACGATGACCCAGATTCCGAGTGAGGCGATGGTTTTGGATTTCAGTTTCTATGTTCCCGCCAACATAAAGTTTGGGAGGGGGAAGGCGGCCCTCATCGGAAGCGAGGTCGCGAAGTACGGGAAGAAGGTCTTCATCGTAACCGGCAAGAGCACGGCGAAGACAGGGCTGCTCGAGAGGGTCCTGGGACAGCTGGAGAACGAGAAGGTCGGGTACGTCGTCTTCGACAAGGTGACGCAGAATCCTCTGACGACCACCGTGGAGGAAGGTGCCTCGTTGCTGAGGGAATGCGGCTGCGATTCCATCCTGTCCATGGGCGGGGGAAGCCCGCTGGACGCCGCCAAGGGTATCTCCCTTCTTGCGAAGAACGGGAACACCATCGATGATTACATCTTCAAGAGGGTGCAGGGCGACTTCCAATCCTACCCGATCGTGGCGGTGCCCACCACCTGCGGTACCGGGAGCGAGAGCAACGGTACTGCTGTCCTAACCAACCCCAAGACGCAGGACAAGAAGGGTCTGGCATATTCCTGTCTGATAGCTAAGAGTTCAATCGTGGATCCCGAACTCATGGAGACCATGCCCCGCGAGGTGGTCGGTCCCGTGACCTTCGACGCTCTGTGCCATGCCATGGAATCGTATCTCAGTCCCCAGGCGAATCCGTTCACCGAGCCCTATTCCACGGATGCCATGCTGTATCTGGCGAAGTACATGGTCAGGGCGAACGACGACATCCACGATCACGAGGCGGTGGACGGTGTAACCCTCGCATCCACCATGGTGGGTGCGGCATTCTTCGTGTCTGGATTGATTGCTCCGCACGGTATGGAGCACCCCCTCTCCGGTCTGAGGAACATCAAGCACGGTAGGGGACTGGCGGCTCTTACCCCTACAATCTATGAGCATTCCATCAGCGGCAGCCCGCAGAGGTATGCCTTCGTATCCCGTGTGCTGGGAGGGAAGGACGAGAACGACTGCGGGAAGGCCATAAGGCAGCTGCTGTCCCGCATAGACATGGAAGTGTATCTCTCGGACGAGGGTTTCACCGAGGATGACGTCCCCTGGCTGACCGAGAACTGCTGGAAACTCTCCAAGGCGAGACTGGATCTGAACCCCAAGCCTCTCGGCAAGGATGAGGTACGGCAGATCTATTCAGAAGTTATGTGATGATTCCGGGCAGGGCCCGGAATCAGAGGTTCTTGGTTGCTTCGAACGGGGTCACGTGGAGGGCGATATCCGCTTCCTTTTCGGTGAGTCCCGCTCCCAGTGCCACCACTTTCGCGGCGGCATCGTCCATCAGGTTCTCGGGCTGGTGGGTGTCGGAATCGATGACCATCTTCGCACCGACCTCGTGAGCCATTTGGTACACGTGGCCGTTGGTGATGTTGTGTCCCGCCCTGCCGGTGATCTCCAGGATGACGCCGTTGTCTTTGGCGATCTGGGCTTCCTCTAGGGTGATGAAGCCGGGATGTGCCAGCACGTCGATGTCGGGGTTCTCCGCGGCGGCCCTGTTGGTGCCGGGGGCCACGGGTTCGGTCACCGTTTCTCCATGAACGACGACCCATTTCGCCCCGTATCTCCTTGCGAGTTTGGCGACTTCCGCGATCTTCCTCGGAGGGACGTGGGTGATCTCCACGCCGGGGATGACCCTGCAGTAGTCCTCGCTGAGTTCGCATGCCTTCACCACGTTGGAGACGACCCATTCCACGTTGCTCATGTCGACGTGGTCGGTGATGGCGATGACCTCGTGTCCGAGGACCTGTGCCCTCCTGACGAGTTCCGCGGGGATGAGCTCCCCGTCGCTGTAGATGGAGTGTGTGTGAAGATCCGCTCTTGCGATCATATCAATGCCTCTCGCTGAGTTCCGAGTATACCTTTCCGAGATCCAGGTCCTCCTTCACGATTGCCACGAGGGTGTGGTAGAGGAGGTCGGCGACCTCTCCCGCCAGGTCGGTCTGGTCGGGATCGTTCTCCCTGTCCTTGATCGCCAATACGACTTCTGCTGCCTCTTCGACGATCTTCTTGCACATCTTGGTCTCGTTGTTGAAGAGCTTGCAGGTGTAGCTCTCGTCGCAGGGGTTCTCCTTCCTGTCCTGGATGGTCCTGATGAGCTCGGGGATGATGGCCGCTGTGCCGTCGGTGTTCCCGTAGACGAGTTTGTGGAAGCAGGAGGGGTTGCCGGTGTGGCAGGCGATGCCCCCGGCCTGTTCGACGCGGACCAGCAGTGTATCGTCGTCGCAGTCCGCCTGTATGGAGATGATCCTCTGGACGTGTCCGGATTCCTCCCCTTTCTTCCACAGCTTCTGCCTGCTGCGGCTCCAGAAGTGGGTGTAGCCGGTCTCGTACATGAGCCTCACGGCCTCCTCGTTGGAGTAGGCCATCATGAGGACCTCGTTCGTCCTGTAGTCCTGGACGATCACAGGGATCAGTCCGTCCTTGTTGTATGTGAGTTTCGGAATGTCGGTCATCTTACCTCGATCCCCCTTTCCCTGAGGAAATCGTGCACCTGTTTCACGGTGCATTCGTTGTAGTGGAATATGGATGCCGCGAGGGTGGCGGAGCAGTCGGTCTTGACGAATACCTCGTAGATATCCTCCATGTTCCCGCATCCTCCGGATGCGACCACGGGGATGTTGGTCTCGTCCACGACCGCTTTGGTGAGTTCGATATCGTAGCCGTTCTTGGTACCGTCGGCGTCAATGGAGGTGAGCAGGATCTCCCCCGCACCCAGGTCCTCGGCTTTACCTGCCCATTCGAGGGCGTCGATGCCGGTGGGTTCCTTACCTCCCTTGACGAAGACCTCCCAGCCCCTGTCGGTGCGTTTGGCATCGATGGCCACCACCACACACTGCCTTCCGTACCTCCTCGCTGATTCGGTGATGAGTTCAGGGTGGTAGACGGCGGCGGAGTTCATGGATACCTTGTCGGCTCCGGCCATGAGTGCCGCGTGGACGTCGTCGGCGGTCCTGATGCCCCCTCCGACAGTAAGGGGGACGAACACGCGTTTGGCGGTCTCCTTCACGAGGTCTAGGGTGGTGCCCCTGGACTCCTGCGAGGCGGCGATGTCGAGGAAGGTGATCTCGTCAGCCCCCTCGAGACTGTATTTCTCAGCCAGGGCTGGAGGGTAACCCACGTCCCTGAGGTTGACGAACTCGGTACCTTTGACGACCTTGCCGTCCTTGACGTCGAGGCAGGGGATGACCCTTTTGGCAAGGGACATTCAGTTCACCTTTACGGCGTCCTTGGTGCTCAGAAGGGTCTTCCTGGGACGTGTCGCTGCGTACAGTGATTTGCCGAGTGCCTTGAAGGATGCCTCGATGATGTGGTGGTCGTCGAATCCGCGGATCTCCACGATGTGGAGGGTGATGCCTGCGGACATGGCGAAGCTCCTGAAGAAGTGGGCGTAGTTGGGGTCGGGACAGTCAGCTTCGCAGTAGGGGCGGTCAACCAGGTCCAGTGCCACCATGACGAGGGCATCGTCCATGGGGAGGATGCAGGATGCGGTCCTCTCGACGGGCTTGTCGCCGATGGCGTTCCTGACTGCGGTTCCGAGAGCGATGGCGGTGTCCTCGATCACGTGGTGGTCGTTGTCCCCGGAGGCACTGAGCTTCAGATCGAACTCCGCGTACCTGGCGAGGGTCTCGCACATGTGCTTGAGGAACTGGATGTCGCTGTCGACTTCGAACTTCCCGCTGCCGTCGATGTTGATGTCGACGGAGATCTTGGTCTCGCGGGTGCTGCGTTCCAGTTTGGCTTTTCTGTCGGTCATGGTAATGCGGAACATATTGCGTGCGGTATATAAGACACAATCGCACGCGCGGAAGGCCCTGAGCGGATGTATAGAGGATACGTGATTC
>CACWTF010000010.1 GCA_902763685.1 methanogenic archaeon
AGATCTTCTTGACGGGGATGACTGCCTTGAATTTGTTGGTGGCGTTGGATTTCTTGTCCTCAGCGGACCTCACTCCTCCGAAGGAGGACATGATGTCGTCGGTCTCGATGACATCCTGGTCAACGAAGTTCTCCGCACCCTGGTACTCCAGGAAGAGGACGGTCTTGCCCTCGCCTGCCTGGGCGGTGAACTTGAGGGGCTTGAGGTTGGGGTGGCGGGCAATGGCCTGGATTGCGGGGCAGGCCTCCTTGAATCCGCCGGGGATCTCGTAGTTGACGAATTTGGTCACGCCTGCGGGGAAGCACTTGATGGTAGCGGAAGTGATGATTCCGCGTGCACCCTCAGCTCCGGAGAAGAGCTGGTTGAGGTTGTAGGCGGACATGTATGCTCCGATGTTGTCGTAACCGGTCTCGATGACGGTTCCGTCCATGAGGACGACCTCGAGGTTGAGGACGTTGTCCTTGGCAGGTCCGTATTTGTAGGTTCCGTATCCTGCGGCGTTGGAACCCATCCACTCGCCCACGGTGACCCTGGAGGCGTGGAAGGGGCGGGATCCGACGATGAGTCCCTGTGCTCCGACAGCATCGATGACTGCCTGGTAGGTTGCTCCGGCCTTTGCCTTTACAGCGTAGTCCTCGGGGTGCACCTCGATCTGCTGCATCTTCTCGGAGAATGCGACGGTGATGGGGGTGTTTCCACAGATTGCTGCTACAACCTTGGCGTCTTTGGCGATTTTGGTGATAGCGGCTACTTCTTCGGTACTGGATACCGTAACGGTGACCCCGCTCTCGGTAACCTTGACGTTTGCCTCTCCGACGACGGAGTTGAGCGCTTCGATTACACTAGCGGAAAGTTCGCAGTTGTTTTTGTTGCAAGCCATTTTAATCTTCCTCCGTACCGACGCATACGCGCCTGTAGGATATGTTGTCCGCGTAGCATATTTTATTTAATAATAGTTGCGGGCAGGCCGGTCTGGCCAGCATCCGGAAACGGTATCCGGGCGGAGACTTCCGCGGAAAAAGGACGGATTAACGGGCCTGATCGGCCGCATGCCTGCTGAGTCCCGCCTCTTCGATGAGCCGTTCCGCTGAATCCTGGCTCAGTCTGAAGAGGTGGGTCCTGCAGCCGCAGTCGGAACAGCCGAAACCGTCCATCCCGGGGACCGCTCCGCATGCTTCCGCGATCCGACCGAGCTCACATTCCGGAATCGGATCGGGATACGATTCCCAAGCCTCCGACGAATCGCAGACGGTGGTCAGGTAATCGATGTGCCATTTCAGTTTCTTATCATGTGCCAGATGTCTTCTCAGACGCTGGTCCAAACCGGCCATGGCACTGCCCACGTAACAATACAGGCCGGGGGAGAAGGTATGGGGGCCGAGGGCCCCCACGTTGACTGGGGTTTCCCTGCCGAGGGTAACGAAAAGCACGTAGGTGCCCTTCCTCACGGCACTCATTGCTTTGCCTTCAGGGCATCCTCGTAGGCGACCTGGGACCTGGTCTTGATACGGATCAGCATACTGCTGTCGTTGATCTTGGAGGGGGTGATCTCGCACACCTCCCCGAGACGGCGTCCGTACACCATCATGTCCTCGATCTCCCTGTGGTACTCGTCGTAGGGGATCTTCGCCCTCAGACCGTCCAGGTGCATAACGAGGGGTGCGGGCCTGAGACACATGTCGATGGGCTCGTAGTTCTCCAGCAGTGCCTTTATCTCGGACGGGTGGACGAACGGGGGATCCTCCTCGAGGGCCTTCTTCTTATCATCGAGGACCTCCTCGATACGGTCGGCGACCTCTTCGAGTTTGGCCCTGTCGGCGGCCTCCCTCATACGGGATGCCTTCCTTCCCACACCGTAGACGATGGCATCGCAGGTGTGGTCGATGCCCTCGGGCTTGGGTCCGCACACCAGGACGGTGGGGATGTTGATCTTGCTCAGCAGGAGCTCGGCTTTGGTCTCCACGCAGGCCTTGAAATTACCCAGCATGAACACGCACGCATCGTACTCGTCGATGGTGGAGGTCTCCGCGAGGCTGATCTGCGAGGTGTTCTTACCCCTTCCCCTGGAGAGACCCATGACGACGGTGACCGCTCCGCATCTCCTCAGATACTCGGCGATGTCGCAGATGGGATGGGGCATATGGTGGCGTCCGAGGGTGGGACCGACGATGGCGATCTCGGTACCCGCCAGGGGGACCTCCCTGACCTGTCCTCCGATATCCTTGCACAGTGCCTCGACGACCTCCCTGTCCTCCGAGGGGATGGACATGGTGACGGTCAGCATCTGGGCGCTGCGGTTCTTCATCAGGACGACTCCTCCCACGTCCTCGATGAGCTCGAAGAGCTCGTCGGAACGGTAGATTCCGCCGTCGTACATTATGACCTCATACATCGATCTCGCCTCCCTTCTGCATGGCGGCATGGATGACCTTGGCTTCCTCCAGCATCTCCGGGCGCATGATCTCCTCGGTGGCCACGACTGTTATAACATCGTTGTCCGAGTAGGTGCGGCGGTTGCGGATCCCCTCTGGGAGCACCCTGTAAAGGGCACCCAGGACCTCCTGCACGGGGTGCTCGTGGCTCTCCACCTCGATATCGTCCACCTCGAAGGAGTTCTTCGCTCCCCTGATGGAGATATCGAACCTGTCGAGCTGCTGCACGTTGTCCCTGCCGTACCTGTGCCAGAGGGCGTTCAGGATGCCGGGGGCGTACATCTCGTCGGAGATGCTCACGTATACCATGTCCCTCTCGGACCTGGTGGATGCCACGTTCCCGATCTTCTTGGCGGCGGGACGGGCCTTCATCTTCACCGAGACGATGAACAGGGGCACCTGGGGCTTCAGCACCAGGTACGATCTCTCCACGGCCGCCAGTTTGCCGACATCGAAGAGGAGCTCCTCGTAGAGTGCCTTGTACCTCTCGTTACCGTATTCGTCGGTTCCGGCGACCACAGTGTCAGCTGCCATGAAGCCACCTCACAGGCATCCGGAACTCAGCAGGGCTCCGCCCACCGCTCCGATGTACTGGGAATCGGGAGGGACGATCGGAGGCTCTCCGAGGACCTCGCCGATGGCCTTGACCAGACCTGCGTTCAGGGAGGTTCCGCCCACCTCGATGATGGGGTGCCTGACATCGACCTCCTGGAGCTGCTGCTCGTACACCTGCTCAGCCACGGAGTGGCAGGCGGCTGCGGCCACGTCCTCGAAGGACTTACCGGCACCGAGGGTGGTGACCAGATCCTGGATTCCGAAGACCGAACAGTAGGAGTTCATCTTTGCATTGACCCAGTTACCCTTCACGGCATACGCACCGAGCTGGTCGATGGGCACCTTGAGCCTCCTGGCGGTCATCTCGAGGAAACGTCCGGACGCACCGGCACAGATTCCTCCCATGGTGAAGTTGTCGGGGACACCGTCCCTGACGGTGATGGCCTTGTTGTCCATTCCTCCGATGTCGATGATGGTGGCCTCTCCCCTCTGCCTGTCGGCGAGCCACACCGCTCCCTTGGAGTTGACGGTGAGCTCCTCCTGCACGAGCTTGGCGTTGAAGTGGGTACCGAGGGTGAACCTTCCGTATCCGGTGGTACCGATGGCCTCGATCTGCTTGAACTCGATGCCGGCCATCTTCATGGCCTCCTCCAGGACCTCGGTCGCGCATTGCACGACATCCCCGGAGGCGGTCCACGCCTTGCCGATGATCTTGTTGTTCTCCATGATGACGCACTTGGTGGTCGAGGAACCGGAATCGAGACCGGCGGTGATTCCGGTCTGCCTCTCCCTGGCCAGCAGCTCCTTCCTGGAGACGATGGTGACGAGGGCCTCCATCCTGGTGAGCAACTGCGATGCCTTCAGCCTCTCGGTGAAGGAGTAGGTGACGACGGGGAGCCTGGTGTTCTCCTGGATGAACCTCCTAAGCTCGTTCCTGACCAGTGCGGCCTCGGCACACCTGAAGCAGGTGGTGATGAACACCGCATCGGCATCATAGAGCCCGTCGGCGATGCTTACCGCCCTGGCGATCATGAGCTGAAGCTGGGGCGATTTGGGGGTGAAACCGAAACGTTCCAGCGCGTTCTTCACCTGGTCGTAGGACACGTCGGGGTAGACGATCTTGGCACCGACGGAGCGGGCCGCGGATTCTATCTCGTACTGGACACCGCTGTATTCGGTACCGCAGGAGAGCTGTGCGATTCTGATGGTCATTGTTTCAAACCTCCCAAGAAATCCCTGATCTGACCCACCATGGTCTTGGCCTCCTCCTCATCGTTGGGATACTGGACGGTGAGGGTCGGGATCTTACGCCTCTTGATGAGGTACTTGGTGAGTTCGTTGGAACGGTCGCAGCCGACGCAGCCGAAGCTGAACGGCGGATTGTCTATGATGATGGCGGCATCGGCAGCCTCGATCATGGGGCCCCAGATGGCAAGCCTTCCCCTGATTCCGGAAGGCACCTCGACTCCCGCGTACTTCAGACCCTTGACGACGTCGTCCAGGGTGACGTTCATGGGAGGCATGTCCACCTCTATATTGTCGACTTTCTCCTGGATAAGTGCCATGGAGCTCAGGGGCTCGTGTCCGAACCTCTCCACCAGGTCGAAGAGGATCATGCTGTTAGGGGGATCTATGAATACTTTCATCTGAAAGCCTCGCTGATTTGTTTAAGTTCCCTGACGGGAAGGGGTTTCTTCTCCACGGGGGTGTCGTAATCCGTGTCGCCCGCATCGATGGCGTCCAATGCGCTCTGGATCAGCGGGAGTGTCGCCCACTCCGCCTCCAGCTGTGCGAAGCCGGGACGGGTACCGTGCTGTGCGCGGCATCTCCTGGGGTCCCCGACGGGGAATCCCCTGACCTTGGAGAACACCTCGTTGCGGTACTGCTCGCGGACCTTGGCGATGACGACCTCCATCGTCCTGGCGTCGGATTCGGCAAGGCAGCCGTAGCAGGTCTCCTTGACGTTGATCCCGGGGGCCATGGTCTGTACGTTGCGGACCAGCTGGTCCGGGGTGACCATAGAATCGGGGGAGATCATTAGCAGCCTGGTGACTCTGGCTTCGCTCATAGTTTGGCCTCCGTTACATAGATAATCTGGTCATCGTCGAGGATCTCCATCTGGGCCAGGTCGCCCAGGAAGGTACCTACCAAGTTGGTACCGTACGCCTCCTCTCCGGTGGGTCCGTACTGTTTGCTGTCCTGCAGCCTGATACCGATCAGACCGTGATGGGGACGGGACTGGTTGGTGACACCGATCTCTCCCTTCTTGCACTTCTTGAACGGGTCCTGGGGGTACAGGTTCTGGGACCTGGCCTCGTCGCCGTAGAAGGTCACCATGGGGGAGCCGGGGAAGGAGAACTGCACCTTCAGCTGCCCGATGGGCTTGTGGCTCAGTCCGGTCACCTTCTTGAAGTAATGGATGGTCTCGCTGTCGTCGGTGGTGATGTTGATCCTGTACACCTGGTCGCGGGGTACGCCGAAGGTCTCCACCTCGCCCTTGGAGAGGGCCTCCATGGTGGCCTCGGGCCCCTGGTCCACGATGATGGCGTCATCGGAGGTGTGGCCCTTCCTTATCTGTCTGACGCCGTGGGCCTCCAGGAACTTCTGTCCCTCCGCCTGGGTCATGCCCACGGAGAGGATCCTGGGGGGATCGGTCTCGATGGTGACGGTGTCACCCTCCTTGGCCCTAGAAACGAGGGCCATACCCCTCTGGACGGTACCGGCGGTGTTGAGCTGCGGGGAGATCTGCCTCCTCTCCTTGTACAGGAGGATGTGTCCCTTGCCCACGCCAGAGTTGCGGACCATGACCTCGCCGGCATCGCGGACCCCGCAGAATTCCGCCTCCATGTCGACGTCCATGTCGTCCTTGCATCCCATGAAGGTACCGGTGCCCTCGGATACCGTGAAGTATCCCTTGGAGGAGACCACGAGGATCTGCTCCGCCGATTTGGGGGAGTTCTCCCTGAGCTTGATGAGCACGCTGGTGCTCACCGAATAGCCGTCCGCGAGGGGATAATCCAGGTCCTTGGTCACGACGACGTTGTCCTGGCTGGTCTCCGATACCACAGGGTGGATGTCGGTGATCTGCTCCCCTTCCTTGATTACGCTGAGAAGGTGCCTTCCGACGGTGATTTTACCGATCTTACCGCTTCCCGCACCGTATGCCTTGCTGAAGGAATCCTTGCTGACCATGATGTAGGTCGTGTGGTTGTCGTTGCCTCCGAGGGAGAAGAAGCACTCGTAGCGGCGGTAGCTGCCGGGAGTGTTGTCGTTCTTTATCTCGGTGGGGAAGGAACCGAATGCGGTGAGCTCCTTGTTGGCCCACCTGACGTTTGACCCCTTGATGCTCTGTGCGAGGTTCCTGAAGAGCTTCGCCTCCGGAGTATCATAGAGATGGAGGACCATCTCGCCCGCGGTGGTGACAATGGCGAAGTCGTTGGTCACCTCGGTCACCTTGTCGGTGGAGAGATGGATGGCCACCACGGAACCGTCCACATAGGTCTCGCCGGCGATGGCTTGTTTGAGCGTCGCTCCCTCCTTGAAGGTCTTCTCCCTGCCGTTGACGGTCACCTTCATTCGGAACCCTCCTTGGGCAGGATCTTCTGCAGTTTGGATGCGATCTCGTCGAGCTTCTCCTGCGAACAGGTAACTCCCCTGACGACCCCGGTGACGATGTCCATGATGGTACCTATGGTACCGACGTTCTCGTCGTCGGGCATGACGTCGCGGGTCTTCACGCCGATGGCGGCGAAATCCTCGAAATCGACAGGACACTGTGCGACCACCACTGCGGGTATGTCCACGTTCCTGAGTATGAGCCTTGCTTTGTAGACGATGTGGTTCCTCACGTTGCCGAGATGTATCAGCGCCACCTTGTACTGCCTGATCCTCTCGACCTCGATGGGATCCAATCCGAATCTGGAACCCGTGGTCACATCGGGCGCATCGGTCGGAACCCCTGATCCCGAGTTCACGACCAGAACTGATGCGTTTATCCCCGCTTCCCTCAGGGCGTAGGTGATCTCGCAGACCGGCTTGGTGATGTGCCTCCTTCCGGGGCCCATCGCGATGACGCAGACGTCCTTCCCGCTCTCCGAGATGGTCGCCCTCTGTGCCAGCCCTCCGCCTACTCCGAGACCCTGAGAGTCCCTGCATTCCACGAAGCTCAGATGCCTTCCGATCTGTTGCTTCATATCACGACCTCCTCATTCCATAGGGCCCTTGAGTTCTTCGAATTTCGCGATCATCTCTTCGGGTTCACCGATATCGATGATCTTTCCGTCCTTCATGAATGCCGCACGGTCGCAGCAGTTCCTGACGAAGTCCATGTCGTGGCTGACGACGATGAAGGTCTCTCCGAGTGTCTCCCTCGCGCGGAGGACGGACTTTGCGACGATGACCTTGGTGATGGGATCCATGGTTCCGGTGGGTTCGTCGAGGATGACGATGCGGGGCTCCTTGATGAGGACCTGGGCGAACGCGATCCTCTGGCACTCTCCCACGGACAGGGTATCGGGGTAGGACTCGAGGATCCTGTTGACGTCCTTCTTCTCGAATCCCACGCTGACGAGCACCTGTATTGCCTTCATGCGTGCGAGTTCGGCAGGCATGTTGATACCGATGCTGGTGGAAAGGTTCTGGAGGACCGTGTCGAAGGGGTAGAGGGTGTATTCCTGGTGGAGCACACCGATGTAGGGTGTTGCGCGTCCCTTGTTCTCGAAACCGTCCTTGGACATGTCGACCCAGTCGTCACCGATCCTGACCTCGACCTTACCCTTGGTTGCGTTGGACAGTCCCGCGATCATCCTGGAGGTGGTGGTCTTGCCTGCTCCGGAGAATCCGACGAGGGCGAAACACTCCCTCTCGTTGATGGAGAAGGTCAGACCGTCGACGGCCTTGACGACTCCCCTGGACACGGAGAAGAAGTGCTTCTCGGCATCCTGGAGCCTGACGATCTCGTTACCGACGTTCTCGATATCGCTCCTGTCGAAGTGGTAGCCCTCCATGAATTTGGCGGTGATCGCCTTGGGCTCGCCGCTCATCTTGACGACTCCGCCGTCGAGCCAGAACGCGTCATCCGCCATCTTGTCGATGGCTTCCGGCCAGTGGGATGCGAAGATCATGCAGATGTTGTGCTCCCTGACGTACTCGACGAGCTTCTGGTGGATGACCTCCGCAGTGTAGGGATCGAGGGTACCGGTGGGTTCGTCGGCGAGGAAGAACAGCGGATCCTTCGCCAGCTGCCTGGCCATGACGATCCTCTGCTTCTCTCCTCCGGAGAGGTCCCTGGCTATGTGCATGGTCCTGTGGCTCATGTTGACGAATTCCAGCAGCGAGATGGCCTTCTCGATCTTGTTGGGTACGTCCTCGCCTATGGCTTCGAGGACGTTCTCGATACAGGTCTTGTCTCCCCAGAGGGCGAAGGTCCTCTGGAGCATGATGGCGATCCTCTGTCTGATCGCTTCCCTGAGGGGGTGGTACTCTTTGAGGTTCCAGAAGTCCACATCCACCCTTTCCATGTCCCCTTTGCACTTGGAACAGTGCATGCCTTCCAGGGGAAGGCCGAGGGTTCCGCAGCTCATGCAGCGGTTCACGTGGTAGATTACACGTCCCGAATCGGGCTCGTACTCAGGGTTTCCTCTTATCATATGCAGGAGAACGCTCTTTCCGGCTCCGCTCCTACCGATGAGTCCGGTAATCTGGCCGGTCTTAACGACGGTGCTGAAGTTGTCCAGCACGATCTTGCCGTTGAATTTCTTGGTGACGTTCTCGATCGTGATCAGTTCGACCGAAGGTTGCATAATATACCCTATCGCGCACGAGTATAAGAGAGTCACGCACTACCCAGACTGTTTTTTTCGCGGTTTTCGCGAGCAATTCATAAAACCAATGGTTTTTGACTAAACGGGGATTGAGATAATTCAATCGATACGGTTTTTGATAGTATTTTTATTCGACAATCGTCGTATTGATTTTGACAATTGTCAATTACTGTTAAGAATTCCGGTGGGAAGGACCCCTTTTTAGTCTTGAGCGATTTTACGAGTCTGGCTCTTTTCGGGTTAGCGGTTTTTTTAACATGATTCAAGAACATCTGCGTCCTGCGATATACGAATAAACGACAATAGCGACATAATCTTTGTAAGAAATTCTATATCCGTTTAGATATCCGGATTGATGAAAAAATGAACTGTGGCCGTAATCGGTGGTATATAAACATTATATAGGTGGATATATGATATATCCAACGATGTCACTTATTAGGCCGAACTCCCACCAGGGAGGCCCGATTCCGAAATTCAACGAGTACCATCTATGGAAGACACTATACTGCCTCAACAAAGAATCCCCTATCGGCCGTAAGAAACTCGCAACCCTCCTTGACATCGGAGAGGGAAGCACCAGGACCATCCTCACCATGCTGCAGGAGGATGGGAACATCCTCATCCGCAAGAACGGGGTCTCGCTCACTCCCGAAGGAAAGAAGATCTGGAACACCGTCTGCATGGACCTTGCACCTTTGGAGATCAATACACTCACCATAGGGAAGGTCAACTGTGCGGTGAGAATCCCCAACGCATCCACACTTGTCAAATTCGGATGCGAGGAGAGAGATATCGCCATCAAATCCGGTGCGGTAGGTGCCACAACGCTCATCTGTTCCAACGGGATCCTCATGTTCCCCGGGAATAACTATCCCCTGGAAGCAAAGGCTGACAAGGCTATCAGGAACGTTCTTAACCTTTCCAACGGCGATGCGATCATCATCGGTACCGCCAACGACTACAAATCCGCGGAGGAAGGCGCCGTAACCGCAGGACTCCAGCTCCTGGGCGGACTCCACCTGTCCCACAGCAACGAGGAACCAGCGAACACCACCAGCCCCGTGAACGATCTCATCTCGCTGTCGTTCATGGTACACGATCTCGTCGGAGGTCTCCCTGTGTGTGCCAAGAGCAGGGACGATCTGGGTATCCGCATCGAGAACGGTGCGGTCATCGACAATGCCTACACCGGAGCGGTCCTCGAAGAGGTCCTCAAGGTCGGAACCACCATCAGGAGGGTCGCCACCTCCGGACCCTACAAGGGCATACGTGTCATCGTGACCCCTCTGGAAGTCAACAACAAGGTCATCGCCGCCATCGGAGTCGTCGACGTAAGGACCATGGCAGGTATCGACAACCTGATCCGTCTTCACGAAGAAGACGAACTCTGAGCGGGATTTTCCGATCCGAAATCATTCGGTGCCGTAAGGCTTTTCTGCCCGACGGAGGAATGTGCCAGCACAGGGATTCCGTTTCAATTTTCTATAAGAAAAAATCCCGCCCGAAGGCGGGTAAAGGGTTTATGGACCATAAGGGAAGATCATCCACCGCCGGTGGGTGTGACGTCTCCTATGTCCACTTCCTCTTCCATTTTGTTGAGGTCGCGGACGGAGTTGGTACCCTTGAAGGTGGATTCCTTCTCTTTGAAGGAGACTGTCTTGTACTCCGATTCATCGGCGGGGACAAGGGTTTCGGCCACATAGTAGAGGTTGGTCTTATCCAGTTTTACCCAGAGCTTTCCGTCCATCTCCTTAGTGTCGACTACCTTGCCTACCGTCGAGGTAGGGATGTACTTGACGATATCTCCCTTTTGCATTACGCGATCATCCCTTGATGACTGCAGTCCTCTCTCCGGCAGGGACGAACTCCCTGAGTCCACCGCGTCCAAATTCCTTGGTGACGTTGGCGAAGTCGAAGACGAGGTCTTTGTCGGAGAAGGCAACCTTGATCATGGGGGATGCGACGAACGCGTCTCCACGAGCGAGGTGGGCTGCCTTGGGGATACCAGCGTAGCCGGACAGGTGTCCGACGTTCATGGCGTAGTTGGGGTAGTTGGGACCACGGAGCTCCATGGGCAGACCCTCATCGGACCTGTATGCGTAGGAGTTAGCGGAACCGCACTGATCCTGAAGATCGAATCCGTAGAATCCGAGCCTTCCGGTCCTCTCCTTGTGCTGGAGCATGGACTGGTACCAGGAGTTGAGACCGCAGTCTGCGATACCGGTTGCAAAAGCGGTTGCGATACCGGTGGATGCGGCGGTAACGGTTGCCCTCTGGGAACCACCGAAGTGGCACTCCATAACGGCGGGGTACCTCTCGTACATCTCGAGTGCGTAGGAGGAGATCTCGTCAGCGAGTTTCATCTGCTTTGCGTAGTCGTCTCCCTTGACACCGCAGAATCCGCCGTAGCGGTCTTTGATGACATCGACAGAGTGATAGACGTAGTCCTCAAGGATATTGTCGGTGTATGCTGCGGTAGCGTACTGGGTGAATCCGACTCCACCGGACATGTATCCACCGAGGTAGACCTGGTCGTAGATACCGGCACCGAGAGCGACGGTCTCGAGGGTTGCACGAGCAGGGTCGTCAGGGTAGACACGGTCAGACTGGATCATATCGTCGAGGAATCCGAAGGTGATTCCTCCGGGCTCGTTGGGTCCCCTGACACGCCTTGCGGGCATCATGGATCCCATGGTGATGGACTGGTGCTTTGCAGAGTATGCGAAGTCTGCGATGGCTGCCTCTCCTGCTGCGAGTTTGTAGGAGGAGATGAAAGCCATGGAGATCTGCATTGCTGCGTGCCTGGAGACGGTTGCTCCATCCATGAGCCTTCCGACAATGGTAGGTACACGAACTGCCTGCATGAGGGTTCCGCCGATTGCTTTCTTGAGCTTCTCAGCCTGGTCCTTAGGGAAGTTCTTGTTGATGTCGATGACGAACCTGGGGTCGATCTCGTCGATGAGGTCGTCGTTTCCGGAGAAGACCTTTACGTAGGAGTCCTCTACGAGTGCGGGGTTGCACTCTGCCATGTGCTCCTGAACGACTGCTCCTCCAGGCATGGTGTGGTTGACGGTCTCAAGGTATGCGGAGATGGTCTCGGGGGTGACTTCCTTTCCAAGCCTCTTTTCGATGGTCTGGTGGGGGGAGTCGAGTCCGACGAGGACGGTCCTCCTGATGTCGTCCCAAGCCTGCTGGATTGCAGGGTTGTTGATGCAGTGAAGGTCATCGGGCTCTACGAAGATGTCGGTGTGGGACAGCTGGTAGGGCATCCAGGACCTCTGTCCGAGAGGAACTCCGATGTCCTCGTTCATCATGGGGAAGCCACGCTTCTTTGCGATCTCGTTAGCTTTCTCCTGGAACTCAACTTTGCTCTTAGACTGTTTCCAACCACCGTAGCAGTAGTACTTGGTCTCCATGCTGGTGGGCTCTTCCTTGAACTTCTTCTTGCATGCTTCAAGGAAAAGTTTCTCGTTAGCTTTACCTGCCATTTTCACTCACCTTTTACATCGAAGGGCCTGTATCCACCAAGGGTCCTGAGTTTGTGGATCCTTATGTAGAAATCGGTAACTTCTTTGTCGTCCCTCATGTCGACGCCATCAGCCCTGAAGATGGTGGTCCTCTTCTTGAGGTCGGACATGGATGCGGGCTTTCCGACATAGATCTTCTTGTCGAGAGGCAGCGCAACCTGGTCTTTCACATACATAACTTCTTTCTTGGAATCATCCCAGAGGTACCTCTGCCATCCATCGAACATAAGTCCGTGCTCGTCGAGACGGCAGGAGTGTCCGTGAACGGTTGCTCCCCTGATACCGGTAAGGGCAGGGTCGAAGGTCTCGTTGTCGATGAGTTCTTTTGCGATCTGCTCGAGGTTCCTCTCACGGCACTCGATAATCTGCCTTCCGGAAAGGGTTCCGGTGTCGATTCCTCTGTACCTGGAAACGTACATCCATGCCCTCTGGTAGGGGGAGATGGGTGCAAAGTAGACGGAGTCAGTGAACTGGATGTACCTGACACGGTCACCAGCTGCTGCTCCCTCGATGGGAACAACGAGTTTCCTGATGGGGCACTCGGGCTCGGTACCCTCAGTTAGCGGAGGGTGGATGCTCTTGTATGCGGATCCAGGGGTCCTGTGTCCCATAAGCCTTACAACATCGTCCATGGGGACGTCACGAAGCTGTTTGAGCTTCACTTTAGGATCAAGGTACCTGCGCCTGTTTTTAGCGGGTGCGGTCGATCCAGGGAAGAACTGTCTCTTGTATTTTGCCATAATTAAGCACTCCTATAGTCATGAAGTGAGGGTCTGTATTTCGAATACCTGCCGATGTCGATGGTGTAACCGTCAGCGACGGTCTCGTCAAAGGCGGCCTTGATCTTCTCAACCGTGGCTTCGAGCTGATCCTTGTCATCGACGGCGAGTTCGATGTAGAAAGAACCGACCAGGCAGTGGAGTTCCACTTCGTGGCCGTTCACATTGATGACCCTGCGCTCGGTGTGATTGTTGGCGTTTCCCTTGGCGGGTCCGCTGTTAATCATCCTGGGTAGGTTCTCGCCGCACATGTTAATCTGACGGATGTTCTCGATTTTGTCAATAATGCAGAGCACCTTCTCGGTGGTCTCGGCACTAAGGAGCCTGGTGGTCATCACGCGCACTTCTGGAAGAGGTACGTTTGCGTAATCAACGGTTGGTGAAGACATTTACAGACCTCGATCCCCTCAGATCTTGTTCTTAATCTTCTTAGCCTCGGCTCCGACGAACTGGAGGGGGGTGTTGAATTCGGGCATGTTTCCGAAGACCTCTTTGAAGAGTCCGGAAGTGGCTTCTGCAGAGAAGAACTGGGTTCCTCCGTCAAGACAGTTACCTGCGGTGACTGCGGGGATGAGAGTTCCTTTTGCGTGCCTGGTAACGACGTGGTTTCCGTGGAAGAGACCAGGTCCTCCTCCTCCATAAATGGAGTGAGAGAAGAAGGACATACCGACACCGACTCCCTCTGCACGTCCGTAGTCGACTCCGGGGAGTCCGGACTCGTGCTCGAGCAGGTCGTTGTAGTAAAGAACAGTGGAGGGGACTCCCTGTGCTGCCCTTGCGGCTCCGACGTTGACCATGACTGCGGCAACCTCTCCGGCTGCTGCGTATGCGTTCCATTTGGGAAGGTCGTCGGTGGTGTAGACCTTGTATCCGGAGGGAAGGACTTCCTTTACGCGGATGACTCCGTCATCGATTGCCCTCTCCATGAGAGACTCGATAACAGTTCCGACGGTTCCGGTCTTTCCGTTCTTCTTTACAAGGCTGTAAACGAGGTTGTTAGCGTTGAGACCCTGGTATGCGAGGGAGAGAAGGTGCTGCCTCTCGAAGGGGCCGACTGCGTCTCCCATCTCGTATGCTGCGGTGGTCTCGAAAAGTGCGGAAAGTGCGACACCCTGCATTGCGTTCCTCTTGACGAGTGCAACGACGTGGTTGGACATGATGTTCCTAAGTGCAAATCCAGCACCCTCGTTCATCTGGGGAACCTCAAGGATGGTCTTGATGTTGGATCCGACGAAGTTGATGGTCTGAGGGTACTTACCCCAAACTGCTGCTTTGACCATGTTGGCTTTGTACATAGGTACTTTGTACTTGCTGATGATGGCCTCAGTGACTGCAGCTGCAACGGTAGTGAATCCGGTGGTGTACTCGACTCCTACATCAGCACGGGCTGCAGGAACGATAACGACAAGAGATTTGCCGCCGTTCATAACGGTGACGCTGGTCTCATCGCCATCTACGACCTGAACCATAGATTTGATGCATTTTGCGAGTGCCTCTGCGTCTTTGACGAGAGGGACCTGGATTTCCTTTCCCTGAATGATGTTTCCAGCAATGGCACCGGTTGCGAGAGCTTTCTCGATTCCGGCAAGGCTTACTGCGATGGTCCTCTTGGTGAGGTTAGCGATCTTCTGGATTGCTTTGTTCCTCAGAGGGCTAATGGCTTCCAGCGGTACATCTTTTGCGATGCGCTTGCCGTAGTCATCATACAAGTCAATTTTGTCCTCGTATTTTGGCATTATATACCTCCTTTCTATTCATTAACGCTGAAAAAATGAATTTACAGCGCTCCTCTTGCGAAAAATAGAATGAAACTCTCACAATATAAAGTCATTGCAAAAATGCAATTTTTCTTTAAAATCTGCAAAAAATTAACAGCCCCGCGTATCCCGGAAAACCGCAGACGGGCATTTCGGCCTTTTACGCTCTTATTTAATGATTTTTGACAGTATTACTAATGGCCGTGAAAGAACATAAAAATCGTTTACGAAATGGTTTGATGGAAGGTAATCCGGGGCTCAGTCGCGCTTCGCCTTGGCCATGATCCCGTTCTCGTAGCGGTCTAGACGCTCGGCGTAAGCCGCCATCCTGTTGTAGGGGATGCCGATCGCCATCTCGTCGGCCTGCATGGTGGTCCTCTTCCTGCAGCCGAAGCACCCCAATGAGATGTTGGGACGGTCGGTGATGAGGGGGACCGCATCGATATCCTCGCAGCAGCACTGGTAAGGGGCGGTGCTGAAGGAGACGCGTCCGCCCTTGGAGGCGACCTCCAGGGGTACGACCCAGTAGATCCTCTCGGGAATGTCCACGAGTATCACCACGTCGGGAACGAAATCGGCTTTCTTGAGGGGGCATACGACCTCTCCGACTGTCTTGTAGTCTACCATGAGCCTTGCGTCGATCATCTCCTTGGCAGCCTCGACGGAATCGAACATGCCCATCCCGCCGTGGAACTCGCCGGAGGCGACCTTGTCGGGAGTGGGCATTATACCGAGGACGGCGGCTCCGACGTGGCAGCCTTCGTCCTCTGCGGTGAGGGCGAAGCATTCGCCTGCCTTGGCACGGAACACGGCCTGGCAATGGGTGAGCTGGGCCTCGGGTCTGGCTACTCCTGCGGGGAATTCCTCTCCCTCCCTGATGAGCTTGCATGCGACGGGTTCGTTTCTGAGTTTCAGGACGGTCTTGAGACGTTCTGCATAGCGCTGGTTGTCTTCAAGTACAGCAGACATGCGTGTTGTATCTCACACGAACAATAAATAATCAATCTAAACCTATGTTAAGTTGGTCCTCCGCATATTTCAAATTAAAAGTAATATAAGAGAGGGAGAGTATGGGGTATCATGGCAAAGAAAGACCTGATATCCGTAGTGGACATGAAAGCGGAATGGCCCGCTCTCGTCGACCTCGCTATCAAACTCAAGAAAGAACGCGGACACCACGGCGACCCCCTCAAGGGAAAGACCCTCGCCATGATGTTCGAGAAGCCCAGTACCAGGACCAGGACCTCCTTCGACATCGCAATCACCGAGCTCGGCGGACACGCCCTCTACCTTGACGTCTCCAAGATGCAAATGGGACACGGCGAGACCGTGGAGGACACCGCAAGGGTCCTCAGCCGCTTCGCACACGGTATCATGTACCGTGCCTTCGACTACAAGATGATGGACAAGCTCGGAGAGTGGGCCACCATCCCCGTGATCAGCGGACTCGACAATCTGGAACATCCCTGTCAGGCCCTTGCCGACATCGTCACTGTGAAAGAGAAGTTCGGAGAATGCAGGGGAAGGAAACTCGTCTACCTCGGCGACGGTAACAACGTCTGCAACTCCCTCCTCTACGCCTGTGCGATCATGGGAATCGACATGGTCGCCTGCTGCCCCGCCACCAGGATGCCCAACGCGGAGATCATGATGAAGGCGGCCGACATCGCCAGGGAGAACGGAAGCAAGATCATCGCCTCCCACGAACCACAGGAAGCCTGCAAAGATGCGGATGTCCTCTACACCGACACCTGGATTTCCATGGGCGACACCACCTCCGAGGCAGAGGCAATCAAGATATTCCAGAAATACCAGATCAACGACGACCTCCTCTCGATCGCCAGCCCCGATTGCATCGTCATGCACTGCCTTCCCGCCCACAGGGGACAGGAGATCACCAACTCCGTCATCGAGGGAAAGCACAGCGTCGTGTTCGATCAGGCAGAGAACAGGCTGCACGCCCAGAAGGCCGTCCTCTATACCCTTCTCAAGGACTGAGGGAAGCGGCGACCAGTTCGTCGACCTTCTCCAGGAAAACCTTTTCCTTCCCTTCGGGGATGGTGGCACCGGCGGCAACGTTGTGGCCGCCGCCCATACCGCCGACGGATTCCGCGGCGGAAGACATTATTCTTGAAAGATCGAGGCCACGGTCGATCAGCGATCTCGGAGCCCTTGCCGATACCTTGACACCGTCGTCCGCATCCGCAAATGCAAGGATAGGCATGTCGGGGACCGCATCACTACTGCTGAGGATCATACCCGCAACGATACCGACGACGGTCTCGCGGATGGCGGAACCTGCATCGAAATATTGGATATGATTCAGCCTGCGGAGCAGCTTGTTCTCCTTCACATAAGCAAGTGCCAGCGATATGTTCTTACGATGGTCCTTGCGGTTGCTCTCGGCGTCTTCGAGAGCGAACATGTCGCCTTCGCAGATCCTCGCCCCGGTCTCCGCGTCATCATACCTTCCGCACGAGTTCAGGGTGGTCGCGAACTCCTTGGCATCCCCGAGACAGGACCGGGGATCGTAACGTGTGACGGAATACAGTTCGCCGAACAGGGCCTTGCGGTCCTCCTCGCGAACGGTCCGGGTCATGAGTTCGTCCGTGAGGATGGCCCGTTCCACATCGGTCAGATCCATCCACGTGCGTTTCTTCCCGTCAGACCCGTACATCTGGATATCATACATCTGAAGGAGTCCCATGCAGGCATCGACATTGCCGGTGAGACCGTCTACGGCGGGTTCCCCGTACTGCAGAAACTGCAGGATGGGACGCGTGCCCCTGCCGAAATACCGGATTCCGTTGGACACGGTTATGTCGCCCGCCTTCACCGCATCATCAAGAATGATACGGTTCCATCCCACCAGCTTGGATTCGCGGGTGTCCTGGAAATCGCCTATCGCACCGATGACCGCAAGATATGCCAGATCGGTATTGTCGGGACTGATGGCCTTCGACAGCAGGTATGTCATACCCGCTCCGGAGACCTCGTACGAACCGGACACGCGGTACATGTGAGGGTTCAGCTGATGGACGGTCCCGAAGGCCTCGAGCATGGACTGTCCGCTGCGCCATTTGGGATCTGGCACATGATGGTCGGTGACCACGAGGCCGCTCCTGACGAACTGTCCCATATAGGCACTTCCGAGGTCGCATATCCACACCAGGTCGTCGGTGCATGCGTTGATGTCGGCTACGGTCTCCTCCGTGATCTTGCGTTCGAACCTCAGCGTATGCCGGATTCCCAGCCTGCGTAAGGTCTCGGCGGCGATGACCCCTGCCGTGATACCGTCCGCATCGATGTGCGTCACGACGGTGACGGATTCCGCCCCCTTCACAGTGTACGCCGCGCGTCTCAGATCGGAGAGGAGTTTCCCAGGCAGTTCGGAGGAATAATCATCCATAGTCGCAAACTGAATCACATTCGGCCTATTTTTTATCTATCCCAATTCGCCGTCAAAAACCAAATATCCGAAGGACCTAGCCCCGGATATGGGCGTAAGGAGCATCGAGGTTCTTCCCGGGGTCACCATCACCAACGACAGGTGCCTCATTCTGGAGGATGGGCCCACCGCCGTCATCGGCGATCTCCATCTCGGTTACGAGAGTGCCCTGGAAAGCGAGGGTATGTTCATCCCCCGCACCAACACCGAATCCGTACGCGATGCGTTGAACCGCATCATAGACAGGTACGAGCCGGCCAGGATAGTCCTCCTGGGGGACATAAAGCACGACTTCAGACGTTCCAGCTACCAATCCCGGGAGGATGTGAGGAACATCGTGAAACTGGTGGACGAGGCCGCGGAGGCCGTCGTCATCAAAGGGAACCACGACAACTTCCTGCAGAACATCCTCTCCAGCATCGGGATCAACGCCCTGGATTACATCGACATCATGGGCTACCGCCTCGAACACGGCCATGTGGATTCCGGGATCAGACCCGTGATCATCGGCCACGAACATCCCTCGGTGAAGATCCCCGGCGAGCTCAGCGGCAGCATGAAACTCCAGTGCTATGTCGTCAGCAAAAAGGACGGGGTGATAGTCATCCCGCCGTTCAGCCCGTTCGCCTCCGGCAACGATCTCAATCCCGGAGCCGATGCTGTCATGGCACCCGCCCTCAAAGGCTGCGACCTGTCCAAGGTGGATGTATATGGCGTCTCCGATTTGGGCCTCATGAAGCTCGGCGGGCTGCAGGACGTCAACAGCCTGAAGATGTGAGACAACGGTCCGCGGTTGGCGGAATTTCCTGTCCTTATAGGATACAGGGGCGGGCTTATGTTTTATATGACGATTGTATTTCATCTTCCAAGGAGAATATTACCATGGCAATGACTCCCAGAGAAAGAGTAACCGCAGCTATGAACAAAGAGAACCTTGACAGGCCCCCCGTAGCCATCTTCACCCAGTCCGCAACCCTCGGACAGATGGACGCCCTCGGAGCAGCATGGCCCGACGCACACAAGAACCCCGACCTTATGGCAACCCTTGCAGCCGGAACCATCGAGTGCTTCGACATGGAGGGAGCAAGGACCGCATTCTGCCTTACCGCAGAGAGCGAGAGGTTCGGACTCACCGTTGCCGTCGACAAGAAAGACGCAGCACCCATGATCAAGGACCACAGCTACCACTTCGACTGCATGAACGGCGTCTACGACGACCTCGCAGAGAAGCTCATGCCCGTTGACGAGTTCCTTGCCGGCGGAAGGCCCGCAGTCGTCATCAAGTCCTGCGAGCTCCTCAAAGCAAACAAGGTCAAGGGAGTCAAGAAATGGGACTCCGAGAAATACCCCATCGTTGCCGGAAACACCGGAGTCTTCACTATCTGTGGAAACCTCTGTGACACCGAGAACATGATCTTCGGAATGATGATGGCCGAGGAAGAGGTCAAGAAATGGACCGCAGCCATGACCCCCTACGTCAAGGCATACACCCAGGCACTCATCGACGCTGGAGCAGATGTCGTCCAGTGTTCCGAGCCTTCCGGATCCACCGATATGCTCTCCCCCGACATGTTCGAGACCGCAGCTGGAAAGGCCTGCCGTGAGGCACTCGGCTCCACCAAGGGCGGACTCGGAAACATCCTCCACATCTGCGGAGACACCACCCCCATCCTCGACCAGATGGTCACCGTCTGTAAGGGTATCTCCATCGAGGAGAAAGTCGACTCCTACAAGGCAGTCGAGATGGTCGGCGACAAGACCGTCCTCGTCGGAAACGTCGGATCCGTCAGGCCCCTCTACCAGGGTACCGCAGCCGAGACCAAAGAGGGCGTCCTCAAGTCCATCAAGGCCGGATTCAACATCATCTCCTCCGGATGCGGAATTGCACCTGCAACTCCCAACGAGAACATGCAGATGATGTCTGACACCGTCAAGTCCTACTCTGCTTGAATCGGTAACTACCAATCATGAAACCCTTTACACGGACTTCGGTCCGTGGACCCTTTTTTTCAAATCCAGAAACATTTATTAACAACAAGTCTATGGTCGGATTACCTTAATTGGCTGGGGTAGGCTAGCTTGGTTAGACTGGGGGACTGTGGATCCCCCGACGTGGGTTCAAATCTCGCCCCCGGCCCTTCCTTCTACAATCTTTGAAAATCGATGGCTCCGCCCGCCACGTATTTTCCGTATCTGGGTATGTACCCGGTCAGCGTCTGATCGGCGGCCACATGCCCCTGAGACGTCCGCCCTCCCTCTCGGGATCCATAGTGGAGACCTCGAGTCCGGGAACGATCATCCTTACCGCGGGGACCCCCAGCTCGGGACGGGTCAGGTCCATGGCGATGACCTTGTCGAAACCGCAGTTCATCAGCCTTCCGAGGACGACCTCGATGTCATCAAGCACATAGGCGGTGGAGCAGTCGTCGATGTCCTCGAGATAGATCTTCTTCTGGTTCTCGCCGAACCACATATGGTTGATCTCCTTGATCTTCTCGTAACCGAGCTCACGGGAGGTCTTCTGCAGCTGGGCGTTGATCTTCATTCCGTGCTTGTGGGTGGTACGGCTCTGTGCCACCTCGGTGATGGCACGGATGGCCGCGATCTCGGGATTCAGGTGGGTGCCGACACCGATCGTAAGGAGCTCTGGGTCTTTCGTCCTGGTGTCGTCCGCGGCGGCTCCGATGGTGGGGATGCCCAGGTCGCTGGTGAGGTCCTTTAGATGGATCTCGATTCCCTGTTCAGCGAACTTCTCGATGAGCTGTGCGGGGACCGAGTTCTTGTCACGGATGAGGATGTCCGCATTGGACTGATCGCGGTATTCCGCGATGGACCAGGCATCCCTCTCGATATCCTCGAACAGAGCGTGGAGGATAGCTTCCTCCATGGTGTTACCGGAAGCGATACCGTTGGTGTGCCACCTGAAGAGCTGGAGATCCTTGTCAGGGGTATACGGATAGTAAACCGCACAGGCGGGCACCAGGATGTGCTCGCCCCTGAACATCTCGAATCCCCTGGTCCATGCGATGTCCCTGTCACGGTATACATCGAGGATGTTGATAGGAAGGATGAGTTCGGCGGGATCGACGGTAAGCATGGCCTCGCGTGCCTCCTCGTACCTGCCGACCACTATATCGTCGGTCTCCCTCTGCTCCGCACTGTAACGCTCGATGGCCTCCATCACAGCGGATGCCTCGGCCTGCTCGACGGTCACGCCCTTCCCGTTGTAGTACTTGGGCTTGCCCAACGCGGTCTCCTGACGGTCTATCGAGAATACCGGGATCCCGAGGTTGTCCACATGAGTGATGTCCTCCGGGGCACCCAGTCCCGCGATGCCCAGCAGGGGAAGTACCCTTTTGAGGGTCTCTGCGGGGGGCATGATGCGGATTCCGGTTTCAGGCGAACATTTGGGACAGCGGTTGAGCTTCATGTGAAATACCAACTATTGTTAGGTAAATCGACGGCATAGTAGAAAAATCCCCTACATATCTTAATAACCGATAACAGATAGCATCATCATGGCATGGAACGGCAAGCTCGAGAAGATAGATGACAACAGGTGGAAGATCTCCAGGGATTTCCTTCCCGGAATGAACACCGACGCCATCATCTATTCCAACGACAACCTCATATCGCACGTTCTCGAGGACAATTCTCCCCAACAGGCGGCCAATGTGGCCTGCATGCCCGGGATCGTCGGCAACTCCATGGCCATGCCCGACATCCACTGGGGTTACGGATTCCCCATAGGGGGTGTCGCCGCCGTCGATGCCTACCAGGGTTCCATCTCTCCCGGGGGGATCGGATTCGATATCAACTGCGGTGTCCGTCTGATCAAGACCGACCTCACCCTTCAGGATATCGACGGGAAGGTGAAGGAACTCATCGATGCACTGTACAAGAACGTCCCCTCCGGACTCGGTTCCAAGGGACTCACCCGCGTCAACCAGAACGACCTCTCCGAGATCCTCGACATAGGATCGGAATGGGCGGTGGAGCACGGATACGGATGGGAGAAGGACCTGGAGGTCACCGAGGAAGGCGGACACATGAAGGACGCCGACCAGGCCGGTGTCGGCGAGAAATCCCGCAAGAGGGGTCTCCCCGAACTGGGTTCCCTGGGATCGGGCAACCACTTCCTGGAACTCGATGTCGTGGATGAGGTGTTCGACGAGAGGACCGCCAAGGCGTACGGTCTGAAGAAGGGAGCGATCACCGTCACCGTACACTGCGGTTCCCGCGGATGCGGCCATCAGATCGCCACGGATTATCTCCAGAAGATGGAACACTACGTCAAGACCCAATCCGTGAATCTCCCCGACAGGCAGCTGGCCTGTGCCCCTCTCGCCTCGAGGCTCGGGGAGGAATACTACCGTGCCATGTGCTGCGGTGCCAACTATGCCTGGGCCAACAGACAGATGATCACCCACTGGACCAGGGAATCCTTCGAACAGGTCCTCGGCGACTCCGCCGAGAACATGGGTATGGACGTCGTCTACGATGTGGCCCACAACATCGCCAAGATGGAGACCCACGACTACGAGGGGCACAAGACCGATGTCCTGGTGCACAGGAAGGGAGCCACGCGTGCCTTCGCACCCGGGAGGAGCGAGGTCACCCTCAAGTACAGGGATTACGGACAGCCTGTGCTCATCCCCGGCGACATGTCCACTGGAACCTACGTACTCGCGGGACGCAAGGGTGCCATGCAGGACACGTTCGGTTCCACATGTCACGGAGCGGGAAGGCAGATGTCACGTAAGGCGGCCATCGAGAACCTCAACCTGGAGACCGTCAAGAGGAAACTCGCCGATGAGGGTATCTACCTCAGGAACGGTTCCGACAGCGGACTGCTGGAGGAAGCACCTGACGCATATAAGGACGTCAACGAGATCATCGAAGTGGTCTGCAATGCCGGTCTGACCGGAAAGGTCGCCAAGCTCACGCCCATCGGCGTCGTAAAAGGATGATCAGATTCCCCAGAGCTTCGATGCCGCTTTGGCCACAGCCTCGCGGTGTCCGTCAGGGCATGCAATCACGAGGGACCAACCGAAGGAATCCCTGGCCTGCAGTGCCTTGGCGATGGAGGATGTTTTGGTTATCGACCGTATCTTACCGTCGTCGCTTACGATGGAGACGTCGGTCTTACCGATCTTGAGGGTGGATTGGAAGCTCGATTCCGGGGGCATCTCGATGCATACCTCAGAGACATCGATGCCCGCCTTGTCGGCGATCTCCTTCTCCAGAATGGTACGTTCGTGAGCCGAGGAATACTTCGATAAATGAAGTGCCAGATCGTTATCCATCTCCTCGTTGGGAACGAGGACTGCCTGCCTGTAGAACATACGGTTGTACAGCAGACGCATCAGTTTGGAGGACACGCCTCCGCAGGAATAGAGCAGGTGGGCGAGATCGGAATCGTCCCACAGGTACATGTCCTTCAGATCGAGTCCCGATTCCAGAACGGCCTTTGTAATCATACGGTTGATGATCCTGACGGTAGGATGGAAGTAAACCGAGGTGTACATCAGGGAACGGGATACCATCAGACCTTCCGCTGCGGGGGCCCCGCCTTTCCCGATACAGATGCGGTCGTTGGCCACCCTCAGTTTGGCGAGGATACGGTCGATGTCGAAATGACCCAGGACCACACCGGTATAGTGGGCATCCCTCAGCAGGTAATCCATCTGGTCGCAGTCGACGGGACCGTGGATGATCTGGTGGATGTAGTCCTTGGAACGGAAGTACTCGTCCTTCCCGCCTTCGAACGACAGCAGATCGGATTCGCGGGCGGTGGTCTCCGGATAGGCGATCAGGTCGCATACCTGCACGGGATCCACCCCTGCGGCCTCGATGATCTCCGACATGGGGGCCTCTCCGCCGAACAGGTCCTTATCCCTGTCGCGGCAGGTCTTGATCTTACCCAGGATGAGATTGCGGGCCAGTTCCATATGGTCCTGTCCGGTGACCTCCTCCATAATGGTCTCCAGGGTGTGGGAGTAGGGGGCGTGGCATATGTCGTGCAGGAGTCCCGCGGTACGGACCGCCATGGAATCCTCCTTCGACAGTCCGATGGACTCCGCCATCTCTCCTGCGAGATGGTATGCTCCGAGACAGTGCTCGAAACGGGTGTGATTGGCTCCGGGGAAGACCATATTCGCCATACCGAGCTGCTTGACCCCGCGGAGTCTCTGCATCTCGTGCCTGTCCAGCAGGTCGAGGAACATCCCGTCCACCTTGATGCCGCCGTGCACGGGGTCGTGTATGGTCTTCATGCCGTCCAACTCATTCACCGGCTTTCCAGAGTTTGTCGCCCACGTTGTTCAGGGAGACGATGGCCTTCCCGGGCTTCTTGGCCTTGAGGTCGGCACCGGAACGCAGGGACTGCCCTACCGCGAGGGGGACCTGGTTCTTGATGTCCCTGATCCAAACGAAGTCCCCTTCCTGGATACCCTCGTCGGCATCCACGATTCCGGGACCCATGCAGTCCGCACCGTTGGTGAGGAACGGGACTGCACCCATGTCCACTGTGACGAATCTCTTCACGGGCTTGTATTTCAGAACCCCGCGTACGGTGAGGAACGGTTTCTCGTCCTTGATGAAACCTAGGATGTCGTTTCCCACGAAGATGAGATCGAAATCGCTGCTCTCGGCACGGTCGACGGGTTCGCTGTCGGAGAACACGGGAACGCCTACGGCTGCTTCGAGTTCCTCCGCGAGTGCCTTGACCTCCTTGTTTCTGAGCCTCTTCCTCTTACGTATCCTGATATCTGCCATTGGTAGGGAATGGCATCCGACGGATATATCATTTCCTGGTAAGAGGGATTAAAAAATAAATCTGGGTCTATTAGCTCCGCGGCTCATCATTTCCATACATCCCTCTTTGTTTTTTCATCTAGTACGTTGTCCGCGTTTTGATTAGTTTATGTAGATGTTGTAAATTATTATACATAATTATGTACACAATAATGTTTTATAAAGAAAGAGCGATTCGATTATCATGACCCAAATAGTTCCGATTACCGAGATGAGGAACACATCCAAGATGTTCGAAATGTCTGAGAACCAACCGGTCTATATCACAAAGAATGGGTACGGATCCAGAGTTCTACTTAACATAGAGGTATACAATAAAGTGAAGGAACTGCTGCTTGATCTGGAACTCGAGGAGAGGTATCGGAGATCCGAAACTGACGGAAAGAACGAAGATGCCCAGGAATTCCTCGAGAGGCTCCTTAATGAGTGATTATAACGTAGAAATATCTGGGGATGCCAAATCTGATGTTATAGCAATTCGCACATACATCAGAGATGTTCTTCTGAATCATGATGCCTCGAAGAAATTCCTAGAGGATACCAAAGCCGCAGTCGCTTCATTGAACACATTCCCCTACAGGAACGAGGTACGTCCCGGATCGAAGTTGTTCGAAGGTCTAGAAAAACCCGAGTTTGACAGATAATCCTTGATTATATGTCAGACTGCAGTGCTGGCACACCCTTCTCCGGGTGCCCGGCTATTCTGCTCCCCGGTAGGGAGCAAGGCTGGCGGGTCCAGCCATATAACGCCCATGAGTCCCGCAAGCTGAAGCATGTTGTCGCAGGAATTCACATCCCTGTCATCCACATGTCCGCAATACGGGCACACGTGCGTCCTTACGCTCAGGTCCTTCGGTACCTTCGTACTGCAGGACGAACAGCACTGTGACGTATCCCTGGGATCCACCAGGATCACATCGTGACCGGCGCTCGAAGCCTTGTCCGTGATCCTTTTCCTAAGCAGTCCGAGGGATGCGTCGTTATATCCTTTGGTCATTGCCCTGCTTTTCGAAATCTTGCGCAGGCCCCTGACCGACAGGTCCTCCATCACGATGATGGAGAAGTTCTTCGCTATTTCCGAAGATATCTGTTCCACATTGTTCTTTCTGTGATTGTGTATTTTATCGTATAGGTGGTTGATCCTGGTCTGTATCTTCCAGTACTTTGGGGATCCGTACAGGGTTCTGCTGAGCTGTCTCTGGTGTTTCGCCAGTTCCTTCCCGTATTTCACGAAGATATGGTCGTTAGGGTACTTCTTTTTTGTAGACAGCACGGCGATGCTGCTCACCCCGATGTCCACCGCTACGGGCGGTAGGGGAGTTTTATCCTTCACCGGAGGTTCGGTCTCATAGGTGATACAGGCGTAGTACTGATAGTACGAGCCCATGTTTTTTCTCTTGAGAGTGCAGGTCTTCACCTGACCGGTTATCCCGGTGGACTGGTTGTAGCATCTTACGAGACCGGGCACCTTACCCAATCTGAGATAACGTCTCTTCTTTCCCCTCCTCTTCTCCGTCACGACAGAGAAATCTCTCGGTGTGGGATAGGTGTACGAAGAGAACGAACCCTTGGGACGGTACCTGGGGAAACGGTTGCTATCATCAGATCCCTGCGAATCCTCTTCGGCGGATGTCTTCGCTTTGTGTTTACCCTTATGTCTTTTCTTACCAAGGGTCTTCTCGCAGGCCTTGATGACACGCTTTGATGTGGAATTGAGTGTGGTGGAATACGCACCGCAGATATACTCATGGT
>CACWTF010000011.1 GCA_902763685.1 methanogenic archaeon
GTATCCACGCCACCTGCCACACCTTCAGAAGGTTCTACTGCATGAACCTCCTCGATAACGGATTCGAGCTTGATACAGTCCGCAGGATGATGCGCCACTCGTCCGTGGAAGTAACTTTGGAAAGTTACGTATACGCGGACCCGAGGAAGATCAAGTCCGCCACCGATTCCGTCGACGACACCCTGTTCGGCTGAAACAACGGTTAAACGATTTATACATCCCAAACAGATTACCTTGGTGCAGACACCGACCTGCATCAAGGGTTTTTCTTCGGAAATCCCTTTGTCTATAGCTCTGACTGAATCTCCGATTCTCTCAAGCCGGATGGAAAATGAAGTACGACCGCGTGATCTCAAGTACCTTCGTCGACAGGCCCAACAGGTTCATCGCCCATGTGAAAATCAAGGGGAAAGAAGATGTGCCAGAGGGTGTGACGAGGGTCCATGTGAAGAACACCGGGCAATGCAAGGAACTCCTCGTACCCGGTGCAGATGTTTTCCTATCAGTGTCTGACAACCCCACCCGCAGGACGAAATACGATCTCATTGCTGTCAGGAAAGGCCGCAGGCTGATCAACATGGACAGCCAGATACCCAACGATATTGCTGAGGAAGGCCTCCGCAGGATCCCGTTCTTCTCCGCAGTGGAGACAATAACCCGCGAATACCGTTACGGCAACTCCCGCATCGACATCATGGCGGAAGGTGCCGGGAAGAGGTACCTGATCGAGGTCAAAGGGGTCACCCTTGAGAACGACGGTGTCGTTAGCTTCCCGGATGCCCCCACTGAAAGGGGTGCGAAGCATGTACGCGAGCTCATCGGGAGCTTGAAGGACAGTTACATCCCCTGCCTGCTCTTCGTCATCCAGATGGATGATGTGGAATACTTCGAACCCGCACGTTCCATCGATCCCGTCTTCTCGCAGGCCCTGGAGGATGCCAAGGGAGCGGGAGTGCAAATCTTCGCATACACCCTGAAGGACCCGGTCGAAATCAGGATCTGAACTTTCAGACCAGTCTCTCCCTGAAACCCGCCGCCCAGTCCCTCATGCTCAATGCGTGCTGGTGCATGTAGGTACCCATCGCGTTGCGGTAGACCAGTCCGTCCTTCTTACCAACGATCCCCAAACCCCTCCTGACATCGAAACCGAACGCATCCTTATCGGATGCCAGGACCTCGGAGTAATGGTACTCGTGGGCCCTTACGCTCCCTCCGAATAGAGGATTGCCGGGCAGGGCGTCGGCCTTCACATAGGTGGGTCCGTGGCGTCTGTTCACGAACACGGAATCGCATCCGAAGATACCGGACATGGGATGTTTCGCACCTTTGGCATCCACGAGGTTCTTGCACATGGTCATCAGTCCCCCGCACTCCCCGAGGATGGGTTTTCCTTCGGAGGCCGTGTTCCTCAGACCTTCGAGGAAGTCCCTGTTCGAAGAGATCTCGGTCGCATATGTACGCATCGTCGTAAGGAACTGCGATGCTGGCACAAGCGTCTGCCTGTGCATAAGGGGATGTTGTCGGAAGTTCGGAATCGGCCGACTCGGCGATGTCCATCAGACCGTCGGTGTCGATGGGATCGACCAGTCTCTGCAGGGCGGAGACCCCGCTCCCCTCCGGATCCACGATGGTGTTCAGTCCTAGGTGCCTCTGCCCGAGGGTGTTCTCCGGATCCTTCCTGATCTTGCCGAGCACCTTGATGTCCCTGCAGTAGGTGGACATAGTCACATCGAGCTTGTCGGAATGCTGCGGTCCAGATACCTTGTTGAGTATCACCCCTGCGATCCTCACGTCGGGATCGAAGGACCTGAAACCGTTGACTATGGCGGCCACGCTGCGATTCAGCGAACCGGCATCCACGACCAGGATAACAGGAAGACCGAGCAGTTTGGCGATGTATGCCGAAGAACCGATGTCTCCGTCACCCGAGAAGCCCTCGTAGAGACCTCTTACACCCTCGATGACGCACACATCGGAATCCTTGGACGAGAAACCCACCAGGTTCCTGATGGTATCGTCGTCCATGAGGAAAGAATCCAGATTCCTGGAGGGTCTGCCGGTGGCTGCCGAATGGTACATGGGATCGATGAAATCGGGACCGATCTTGTATCCCTGCACCCTGTATCTCTTCGACAGTACGGACATTATCCCCGTGGTGATAGAGGTCTTCCCTACACCGCTGCCAGTACCGGAGATCACGAATCCCTTCATTCCCTCAGCAGCTCCCTCAGGGTCTGTGCGGTCTCGAGTGTGACGATGGAATCCGCACCCATTACCATTCCGTGGCTTCCGGCTTCCCCGACCGCCGAACGTCCCTGCATCAGGTAGTTCCTCAGTTCGCGGGGCTGATCAGTGATGAGGATTGAGTCGTCATCGATATCCGGATATCCGTGGCAGATTCCCAGCAGGACGGTTAGGTCGGGAGCGAAACCCCTTACCTCCTCCGCCATCCTCTCCCCGACCACGGCGTACTCGTCCAATCCACCGATTATCCTGTCGATACTGACACCGCGTGAAGATAGATCGGAAAGGATGTCCCTGCAGTAGCCCCTGATCCTGGGAAGGCCCTTCTCAGCATCGAGATTCGCCACGAAGAAGGTCTTCCCTCCGAGCTTCCTGCGTGCTTCGTCCACAGCCGGGAACATGTCCGCGAAACGGTAGGCAAGTTCCTTCTTGGCGATCATCACCACTGCCACCTTCCCGCCTGCCTTCAGCGTGTTGGCAATCCTCTTGCATACCGCCAGTTTCGTAGGGCTCTCCGCCGGCGAGAGATATGCGGTGGCGGCCATCCCGCGGCTCTTCTCCAATGCGGTAGCGGCCTTCAGCAGTTCGGTCTGCCTGGTTGCCTCCTCGGCGGGAATTATGCCCGCTTTCGCTCCCGCCTTCAGGGCCGCTATGGCCCCCGAGGTGTTGCTGTCCATACACCCGTGGCAGTCGATGGGGAAGCAGACGGTGTCCCCCATGTCCACCCTTCCGATGACTGCACCGATATCGTCACCGATTATGGTGCTGGCACAAGTGCCGATCACCGCCATGGTGCGGGGTTGGAATCTCTCCTTAGCATCCCTCAGGACCTTCTCCAAAGCATCCCCTCCTCCGAAGATGAGGTCGTTGTCCTTCATGGAGGAGGTGACCACCCTCACCCCCGCATTCTCTAGAGGCCTCGAGGCCATGAACGAACATCCCGCGGGACCGTGCATGACGATGACATCCACGTTCATGTCGCGGGCGGTGTACATTGCTGCAACAATCGGATTCGGACGCGGATGGAACACTCCGCTCACTGGTAACCCTCCTTGATCATGCGTACCACCAGTTTCACCGATTCGGGTATATCGGGTTCGGTACCGTCCCCCGGCGTAACTATCAGCGGCACCCCGAATTCCCTGACGACATCCTCGATGAGATCGCGGTCGAGTTTGTCGCAGACCTTCTTGGAGACGGGGTCGATCACAACCATAGCACCGTCTAGAGCACCCATAGTCCTGAGCGTCTCCAGTGTGCGTCTCACAGACATGTGGGAGATTCCGGGATTGCGTTCGAGGACACATCCGCGACCGTCCTTCACGAAGTACTCTCCCCTGCCGGGCACTCCGGAGAACGATTCCAGTCCCTTCCTGACCTTCTCCGCGGGAATGTCCATGACATCGCATACCTCCAGGGCCATCTCCATCGCTTCGATGTACTGCAGTCCGAGACAGCAGCCCTTCACCTTAGCGGAGAACCTTCCGCGGTAATCGACCTCCAGCTCCAGATCCTCGCCCAATGCGGGTATCCTGGTTACTGTGACCCTCTTCTTGACGCATCTGAGGGGTCTGGAGTACTTCCCCCAGATTTCCTTCTCGGAGGGGAGGATTATGTTCACATTGTCGTTAAGTACATCCTTCTTGGCTTCCTCGGCATGACGTGTCTTCTTGGCTATGCCGTAATCCTCCAGGAGATTCGTGATGCAGGAGATGTCTGCCTTCCCCGAACCTCCGAGCGATACCTCGCAGACCATCGCATCGTAGTCCCCTTCCGGAAGGTCAAGGAGATACGGCGGTGCGATGCTCTTCAGCTCCTGTATATCGTGTCCCTGCGATGTGTAGGGCCCGGAACCCCTGGACGACCGCAGGTAGACCTTCCTCCCCGCATGGGCCAGGAGATGGGCTATCAGATAGCAGGTGCTGGTCTTCCCTTTCACTCCGGTGACCTCGATCCTGAACCTGCCGTCACGGATGAAACGGTTCACAGCCTGCGAATACCATATCCTCTTGTCATAGGTGCAGCCCTCGAGGAAGAGATCGGGACAGTGGCAGGGCATGGCCACAAGATCGTAATGCCCCGGTTCCGGTCTCCCCACGCAGACGGTGTGACCGTCTGCCCTCAGGGAATCGAGCAATCCCTGCGGAGCCGCCTTGTAGACGTCAGCTACCGTGACATCGTATCCCTCCGCCGCGAATAGCGGAGCGAGGATCTGTCCTCCGTGTGTCATATCAANNNCCGTGTGTCATATCAAGCAAAAGAACCCTCATATTATCCCTCAGTTACAACCCTCACAGAGGTCGGCTTCGTCAATCCTCATGCCGCCGGAGACGTTCTCGGATGTCCCGTAAAGTTTCCTTGCGAGCTCGCGGTACATCGAGGCCATCTCGGAATCGGGCTCTCCCGAAACAACGGTACGGTTCATATCCTCGCATCTTTGGACCGTAGGGGAACGCGGGAGACGGAAGACCACCTCGGTACCGAGATCCTGAGCGGCACGGTCAATAAGCATATCCTCGTCCGCGATTCCCCTGGAATTCTGTACCAGGCCGCGGAAACGTGCATACCCGTCACTCTTGAGATCGTTCACAGCGGTGGCGATGTTCGATGCTGCATACAGCGACATCCTCTCCCCGGAAGTCACCACGAAGACATCCCTGGCATATCCGTTGCGGATGGGCATCGCGAAACCGCCGCAGACTACGTCTCCGAGGACATCGTAGATGATGACATCGGGATGATACACATCCATCGCACCGAGACGTTCGAGTTCCTGGAATGCAGCTATGATCCCCCTTCCGGCACAGCCTGTTCCGGGTCTCGGACCTCCGCATTCTACGCAGAGCACCCCGTGGGAACCTTCATGGACCATATCGTCGAGTGTCCTCTCTGGATTGTCCCGGATGGTGTTCAGAACCGTTGGGATGGGCTTACCGGTCAGCATACCCGTCGAATCCGCTTTCGGATCGCAGCCGATCTGCATCACCCTGAGGCCGGATTCTGCCAAAGCATCCGAGATGTTCGAGGAGACAGTGGATTTCCCTATCCCGCCCTTTCCGTAGATGGCTATCCTGCGCAAACGACCGCCTCAGAAACTCTCCCTTACGGTCTCTTCCAGGAGATCGGTGATACGCGGGTCGTCCTCCACGGGACGGGTGTAGGCCAACGGGATGGTGCGTCCGTTCACGGTTATATCGCCGCCGCTGCTGTAATCGGGGATCCCCAGCTGTTCTGTAATCTCGGTTCCCAGATGCAGGCCCATGGCAACGAAGAGCGGGACCGCTATGATCTTCTTCGCACCGTTCTTCTCCAGACGGTCGAGGCAATCCTTTATCGGTGGGTCGCAGAACTCGTTAAAGGAATACTCCACATTGCGGTACCCTATCCTCTTCAGACGCTCGGCGTTGAGTCTTACGATCCTCATGTTGCTCAGGCTGTCGTGCCTAGTACCGTGGCCGATGATCAGGATTCCCGAATCGAGGTCTCCGCCGGCATCGGCGATCCTATCGAGAACGATGCTTGTCAATCTGCGGTCGTGACAGAATGCGGGTGCGAGACGCACCGTGACCTTCTTCCCGCCTGATTCCACCTCACAGCAGTCGAGGGCGGACATCCCGAGCTTCTCGGGTATAAGATCCTTGGTGAGTTTCCCTTCCGCGATGTAATAGGGAATGGCGATGATCTCGTCAGCTCCTTCCTTGACAAGTCTCCCGAGTGCCTCGGGGATAGAGGGTTCGCTTACCCTGAAGTAGGCCTCAGCGACGTGTTCCCAACCCCTGCATCTGAGCCTTCTCACCTGTGACTGAAGGATCTGTTCGAGGTTCCCATTCCTTGTCCCGTATCCGATGATCAAAATGCCGATGGTCATGATTTTCACGTCTGTGTTCGGGACTTTCATTTCTCAATATTAAGTTTATGACTATTCGTGTTACTAAAAATTATTATCATCAATCTGAAAACATATTTGATATTACGAATTAATAAAAAAGTATGTAATAATATGTGTGTGGAAACGCACAAATGTTACGGGAAAATGTGTTTAGAACTAAAAGAAAGATGTGCCAGATTCAGTAAAGGAACGCACTTATCACGAAATACAGAAGGAAGATGACGAACAGCACCCACATGGTGATGTTGACCTCCCTTCCCCTGCTCACAACGCAGGACCCGATGACGTAGGCGATGATACCCAAAGCGATACCGTCGGTGATAGAACCGGCGAGACCCATCATGAAGACCGTGATCAACGAGGAGGTGCAAAGGACAGGATCTTTCCATTCCACTTCCTTGATGTTATCGACCATGATCAAACCGACGAGCACCAAGGCACCCGCGGTGCAGGCGGAGGTGATGGTGGCGAAGATACCAGAGAATATCAGTGCGACAGCGAAGAACACCGCAGCGGTGACACCCACCAATCCGGTCCTCGCTCCGGCGGTGATTCCGGTGAAGGATTCGATGTAGGAGGTTGTGGTACTGGTACCGCAGACCGCTCCGGCGAGGGAACCGACAGCATCAGCCCTCATCGGCATATCGAGGAATTCGGTCTCCGACTGACCCTCGGCGAGATCGGTCTCCTTCGTGACCGCGATGAGTGTACCGGTAGTGTCGAACATATCGACGATGAACATCGAGATCAACGCACCGATGAAGGACGCCCACATGCTGGAGGGGAACATCTCGAAATCGGTGAACACCTTACCGAACAGTCCGAAATCGGGTTCCGTCAGGCCGGTGAGAAGGTCACCGTCGGGAATGGTGCCGACATCGGACCCGATTCCTGCATAGTACAATACCATCCCAAGTATCCAGGTCGCAAGCATGCTCAGGGGGATGGCGTACCATTTCCTGAGGTACCAGAAGTTAATGGTCGTGATGATGCAGAATACCGCAAGGAGGACACCGGGGTCGCTCAGGTCGCCGGGAGCCAACGCACTGTCAGTACCGTGGACGATGATGCCGGTATTGAAAAGTCCGATGACAGCGATGAAGAATCCGATTCCCGCCGAGATAGCGATCTTCAGAGAAGCAGGTATCGAACTCACGATGCTCTTCCTGAGACCGGTCACGGTCACCACGAAGAAGATCAGGCCCGAGAGGAATACGACCATCAGACCCTGCTCGTATGTGAATCCCATACTCTGACATATGGTGAACGACAGGAACGCATTCAGACCCATTCCCGGGGCCAAGGCGACGGGGAAACGGGCGTAGAGACCCATCAGGAGACATGCGATGCACGCGGCGAGGGCAGTCGCGGTGAACAGTTCGTCGAATTCGTATCCTGTCGCAGCAGGAGAAAGGATCAGGGGGTTGACCGCGAGGATGTACGACATCGAGAGGAATGTGATTATCCCTCCCTTCAGTTCCGTGGAAAGACTTGAACCTTTCTCGGTTATCCCGAAGTATCTGTCGATATGATCCCTGAAACCGGACACGTATCAGTAATCCGAGGCCGGTTTAATGTACCTTTTGGGCGGAAAGCTCAGTAGACCTTGTCGTGGGGGACGATCCTGGGGACCGCACCGCAGAACGGACACTTGTCGAGGACTATCTCGTTGCCGTCGTCGTCGGCACCGAAGAGGGCGGGACCCTTGTAGGTCATGTCCATGCTGATGTCCTTGTTCTTGACGGCGTCGAGCATGCGTTTGCAGCAGCACGCTTCAATATCGACCTCGGAGAGGTCGAGATTGACCATGGGCCTGGCGTTGAGGTACTTGTTGCGGGCGGCATCGATCTCGTCCTCGATGCGGTCGGCATCCTCGACGGAACCGGTGTAGTTGGCGGCGGCACAGAATGCCATGAGCTTGAGGGCCTGGTACAGGTCCTTCTTCACCCCTACGCCGTTCTCGTACATGAGGGCGAGATGGTAGATGGCGTTGGGATCCATCTTGACTGCGGCCTTGTTTATGAGCTCGTAGGCCTTGGCCTCGTCCTTCGGGACACCATCACCGTTGAGGTACAGAATACCGAGATCCCTCACGGCGGGAAGATAATCCATAGCAGCAGCCTTCTCGAAAAGTTCGGCGGCCCTTTCGCTGTCTGCGGGCACTCCGTCTCCCTGAAGATAGGAGATTGCCAAGGCGTAGATTACTTCGGGACTCTGCTGCATGCTGTCGCTCATGAGGTCTGGATTGCGGGGATATGATAAAGGATTATCCCTCAATCCAATCTGCTGAGATGCTCGGCCGCATCGGCATCCCCGTTGTCGGCAGCCATCTTCAGCCACTTGCGGGCCTCCTTCAGGTTCTTGGCGGTGCCGAATCCTTCGGCATAGTAGCATCCGACGGCCTACATGCTGCTGACTCCTCCGTTCCCAGCCGCACGGAGGAACCATTCAAAGGATTTCCTGTCGTCGGGCGGCAGCTGCTCTGATCCCTCGTAGTAGATGTATCCCAGACGCTCCATGGCCTCGGTGTCTCCCTGTTCGGCCGCCCTCGAAAGGAAATCAACAGCCTTCTTCCAATCGACTTTGCAGCCGGTACCGAACTGATAGCAGATGCCGGTCTGGTACTGGGCGTTCATGTTGCCGGAGTTGGCAGCGTTCTTGAAGAGACCGAAGGCTTTGGCCTCGTCCTTCGGAACGCCGAGACCGTTCATGTACAGGTAAGCCAAAGAATTCCGGGCCTCCTGATTGCCCCTCTGTGCCGCGGCGTTGAAGTCCTCTGCTGCCTTGGAATAATCCTGTTCCACACCGATTCCGTCCATATGAGCCAGACCGGAATAAAGGAAGCCTTCCGCTATACCTGCGGACCTTGCGTCCTGTATGTATTCCCATGCCTGCTCGGCGGTCATGGCGAGGTAATCACCGTCGAAATACAGCTGGACCAGAAGGATCTTGGAATCGGGGTTCCCGGCCTGTGCGGACCTCTCGAGGAGATCGTATCCGAGACCCTTGTCCTGCTCGACGGCGTGTCCGAAGATGTATGCCATACCGAGGGCGAACATCGCGTCGGTGTCCCCCTTGGATGCGAGTGCCTTCACCTCGGAAAGGGTGAGATCAACGGGGCCGTTATCGGTCTCCATGACGAAGTTCTTCTTCTCGCCGTCTGCCATGATTACCCAATTACCTGAAACCGTATAAAACCGCTCATTTGCGGTATAGTTTCGGGATGTCCCTCAGCCTCTCCTCCAGTTCGTCGCCGCCGGGGTACAGGGCCATGTTCCTCCTGAATTCGGCATCGTGGGGGCGGTGGTTGAACGGACGGTAACCCTGACGCAGATGCATGCACTCGTGGTACACCACGTAATCGAACAGTTCCTCAGGGATGCTGGGACTGTCGAAAACCCTGGAGATCACCACTATGCGGAACATCTGCGAACAGTATCCCAAGCGGGTGAATGTCGGGTCGGAGGTCCACGTGAAGAGCGTGTTCTGGATGTCGGATTCGTTCAGCAATCCTCTTTCGACCAGTCTCTGGACCGCATCGAAGAGGTTCCTGTGATCGCCGATGTCGGAACGGAGCAGTCTTCTGCTCCTCTTGTAATAGACGGGGCGTTTCCTGAGGATGAACCCGTCGGAGGTCATGTACTCCATGTACCTCTTCCCGAACACGTGCCTGCCTCCTGCGATATAGGTCAGGGCACCCTTCAGGAATTCCTCCAGGACCTCGTCGGGAGCATCGTTGAGATAATCGGAGACCTTGAGAGTGACGATGTTCCCCCTGAGGGTCCAGCGGAAGTTCATCTCCTTGAAGGAAGTGAACACGGCCTCCTTCACGACGAATCCCCTTCTCCCGAAGACCTCGGAGGCGATGCTTTTCAGACGCAGGTCGTCGAGGGACAATCAGTGCCTCCTGTTGACGATGTCCTTCTGCTTCTGCTTGAGCTGCGGGACGTGTTCCGACCAGACGTTGCGTTTATCGGCATAGTCCCTGCGGGTGTAGTACATCAATGTGGATACAGTCGAGGGTGTGGGCGTGAAGACCTGGATCTGCTCGGGATTCGTTTTGAGTTCGGTGTGGGCGAACCTCCCGAGTTCCTCCATGGCACGGTTCCCGCAGCCCGGGTGGGCGGCCATGAAATAATAGGTCAGGAACTGTTTCTTGCCCTGTCTCCTGTTCGATTCGTCGAACATGTCCTTGAAATCCAGGAGGACGTTGGGTCCGGGTTTGCCCATGAGGTTCAGGACTTCCTCGCTCACATGCTCGGGAGCGATCTTCAGCTGTCCGGAGACGTGGTCCTTCACTATGAGGTCCACATAACCCTGGCCGTTCTTCCGGTCGTAGATGATCATGTCGTAACGTATGCCGGAGGTGACGAACACCTTCTTCACGCCGGGGAGTGTGCTGAGTTTCGAGAGGAGGTCCATCTGCCTCCTGTGGTCGATGTGCAGCGAAGGGCACGGGGCAGGGAAAAGGCATTTCCTGTCGGTGCACGCACCTTTCTCGAGTTTCTTCCTGCATTCGATGCCGTACATGTTGGCGGTCGGTCCGCCGACATCGTAGATGTATCCGTTGAAGTCCCCCCTCTCGGTGATCCTCTTCGCTTCGGCGATGATGGATTCCTCGCTCCTCGAGACGACGGTCCTTCCCTGGTGGACGGCGATGGCACAGAAGGAGCATTCGCCGTAACAGCCACGATGGGATGTGATCGAGTTCTTGATGGTGTCCATGGCCTTGACGATACCATCCTTGGCGTAATAGGGATGGACACGGTTCTCGTAGTCGAGGGAATAGACCTTATCGAGTTCGTCGGAAGTGAGGAGTCTCTGCGGGGGATTCTGCACTAGATACCTGTCGCCGTGCTTCTGTACGAGTCCTTTCGCGGTGACCGGATCGCAGTTTTCGTAGAACCCGCGGAATGCTTTGTTGAACATTTTGGAATCGTAGACGCACTCCTCGAACGAAGGAAGTGCCAGATAGTCGGGTACAGGTTCTTTGGTGATGTACGATATCCCTCTGATCCCCTTCCAATCCTTACCGTCCCTCAGACACCTCGCGAGCTCAAGATTCGAGAGTTCCGCCATGCCGTAGGTGATGATGTCGGCCTTGGCATCGAATAATATCGACCTCCTCAGGGCATCCTTCCATGCGTCGTAATGCACCACCCTGCGGAGACTCGCTTCGATGCCTCCGAGCACGATGGGTCTGCCCTTGCAGTACTTCCTGATGAGGTTGGAATACGCGATGCACGCACGGTCGGGACGCCTGTTGTTCTCCCCGCCGGGGGTGAAATCATCGTCCCTGCGGAACTTGTTGGTGGGCGTGTAATTCGCCACCATGGAATCTACGCAGCCGGCACTCACGCTCCAGAAGAGTTCGGGAGTACCCAGACGCAGTATGTCACGGTCCGAATCCACATCGGGCTGACATATGATACCCACCCTGAATCCTTCGGAAATCAGGAAGTGGCCGATCACCGCCGATCCGTTGTAGGATGAATCGATGTAGGTGTCGCCGGAAACGAGGATGACGTCGAGGGCATCCCAGCCCCTCTGTCTGACCTCTTCCGCCGTGGTGGGTATGAACATCGTCCCTCGTTAAGGACTAGCGGATATAAGGGTATTCATTTACTTCTGAGCTTCCGGTTCTCGCGTTCGCGGAGCTTCTTCCTGACGTCGACGTTCATCAGGACAATGGATGCGGGGATCAGGATCATTCCGATGATATTCATCAATCCGAGGCCCTCGTCGTAGAACACCATTCCCACCACGACGGCACTGGCAACCTCCAGCAGGCCGATGATGTTCACGGTCACGGGGGAGATGTATTTCAGGGCGTAGATCTGGAGATAGTAGGGGACCAGGGTCATCAGGACACCAGTGCACATGAGGTCGAACACGACCTTCCAGCCCACGATCTTCCCGGGAATGGAGGGAAGGTTCCCGAACGGTACGCAGATGAGCGTGGAGATCAGGAAGATGTAGAAGAGCACGGTGTTGGGTGAATATCCTCTGTCCATCAGCACCTTATTGCCCACGGTGTAGGTGGCATAAGCGAAACCCGACAGGAGGGCGAAGGTTATCCCGAGCGTATCGAAACTGACGTCCTCCGAGAGCAGACCTGTAACCAAAATGCATCCGAAGAATGCCATGCAGATGGCGAAAAGCTTCCTGAATGTGATCCTCTCGTGGAAGAGTATGACGCAGTAAAGGAGCACCCAGTAGGGCGAGGTGAGCTGCAGGACGGATGAGAGCGAGAGGTGGATAAGCACCTGGGCCTTGAAGAGGAACAGATCGGAAAGGACCTTGAAAACCGCGAACAGGAGGAATACCCAAAGGTCCTTCTTCCTGATACGGAAACAGGTACGGTCCAGAATCACCAGGAACACGGACATCACCAGCAGCCCGATGAGCATCCTGGTGAAGGCGACCTGCATGGGGCTGAAGCCCTCTTCGTACAGATTCCTCGAGAAATAGCCGATGAATCCCCAGAGTATGGCGGATACAGTGACCGCCGCACATGCTGAGACAGACTTCGCGTCGGCCATGAAATATCATCAGCTCTTGAAGACGGCACGGATATTCTTGACGCGGAGGGCGGTGAGGATTCCGCAGAGGAAGAAATAGATGCAGATCAGCTCGTTGAAGAACAGCAGAGCCACGGTGGAGATCGCGGCTCCCAGACAGGTCGCGAATGCCACGTTCCAGTGCCTCTTGACGGAACAGAGCACCGCTGAGATGATCGCCAATGCAGCACTAACGCCGAGGATGGCTGATTCGAACGCAGGCTCGGCACCCACTCCGAAGATCGTGTGGACGGAATCGTAATACGCACCGGAGCCGACGACCAGTCCGCTCAGCATGAAGAACGCCATCCCGATCCAGATCTCCAGGAACAACACGGTGATCTTCCTGTTGCTCTCGAGCATCTGCTGGTAGAACGCCTCCTGCATGGCCTGATAGGCCACACGGGCCGCTTCCTCGTTGGAAGGAGAGGGATTGGGGGCCTCGGTACGGACGTTGGCACTGCCGCTGACGTTCCTGGGCTCGGACCTGTATGCCCAGCCGCAGGCGGGACAGAATCCGTAATCCTCGAGGATCTCGCGTCCGCATTCCTGACAGTACCTTACTCCTAGCTCTTCCATCACCCACAATAATCTATACGGTGTATAAAAAAGGACGGCCACCAAGCAAATACTTGTAACAATATGACGGGGCAGTGAGCCAATGCAGAAAGTCGAGACGATTCAGGCGGATGCCATGCAGGATGTGCTGTCCCAGGCGGTCAGCAGGATGCAGGACCTCGGAGCGGAGTTCGCGGATGCGAAATCGCAGACCGTGAGGAACATCGGGGTCAGTTCCATCAACGGGGACCTCAGACAGCTCGTGAGGAAATCCGTGGGCGGGGTCTGCGTCCGTGCGTGGGTGGGCGGAAGATGGGGATACGGAAACGTCTCCTCCTTCGACAAGGCCGAAGTGATGAGAGCGGCGGAGGAAGCCGTGAAGAACGCCGCCGGCGACAGGAAATCGGAACTGAAACTGGAACCCGCCACCGTGCACAAGCACATGAAGGCACAGGTGAAGGTGCATCCCGATTCCGTGGACCTCACAGAGAAGATCGAGGTCGCCCGCACCCTCGACAAAGCACAGACCATCGACGACCGTATCGTCAACAGGATCGGTTCCTATTCCGAGGAGATCAAGGACAACTGCCTCGTGAACTCCGCCGGATCGGACATCTCCTGGCAGGAGGTCAGGACACTCTGCAGGGCGATGTCAATAGCCTCCGACGGCAACGGTATGGAAAGATACTACGACGGTCCCGACTCCACCAAGGGATTCGAGGCGGTGAAGGATACCGACCTCGAGGCACTCGGCCGCCATACCGCCGAGGAAGCCATCAGGACCCTTTCCGCGGTCAGGTGCCCTTCCGGCAACCTCACGGTCATCTCCGACCCCATGATAACCGGACTCCTCGCCCACGAGGCGATGGGCCATGCCTCGGAAGGCGACGAGATCACCAAGAAGCGTTCGTTCCTCACGGGGAAGGTGGGGGAGAAGGTCGCTTCCGACATCGTCTCCATGTACGACAACGGTACAGTTCCCGGGGCCCACGGATCCATCCCCTTCGATGACGAGGGTACACCGTCCTCCTGCACCAAGATCATCGACCACGGAGTCTACAACAGCTACATGCACTCCCTCGAGACCGCTTCGCAGCTCGGCGTGAAACCCACCGGCAACGGACGTGCGGAGAACTTCGGAAAGAGGCACTGGGTTAGGATGACGAACACCTATTTCGGACCCGGCGATTGGGACAAGGACGAGCTCATCGCCGATACCAAGGACGGTATCCTCTCGGACAAGATGATAAACGGTATGGAAGACCCGGTAGGGGGATGTTTCGAGGCCAAATCGCTTCGCGGATTCCTCGTCAAGAACGGGGAGATCCAGGGGGTCGTGAAATCCTTCACCCTGACAGGGAAATCGATAGACATCCTCAACACCGTGGATGCCTTCTCCGACGAGGTCATCCTCGACGGAGGGATATGTGGCAAGGGTATAGAGGACTGGGTACGCGTGTCCTCGGGCGGACCGTACATGCGTGCCAGGATGATCGTGGGGGGAGGCCAGTGAACGGATTCGCAGCCGAGAAGGCGATGCAGAAGCTGAAAGAATACGACCAGGCCGAGGTCTACATCTCCGACACCGTCGTACATACGATCTACATCGACAATTCCAGGATCAGCAACGTCGAGTCGAAACACGATGTGGGAATGATGTTCCGCATGACCGATAAAGGAAGAATGGGAAAGGCATCGGTCACCCTGAACGGCCCCGACTCCGAAACCGACTGTCTGGCTATGTCCGATTCCGTGCTGAGATTCTCACCCGTTTCCGACAAGATCAACCCCTTCGCTTACCCCGAACAGGCGAAGATCCCCGCCCCAGACGTATTCGATAAGAAGGCTGCGGAGGTCACTCCCGAGGATCTCAGGGACCTGGCGAAAAGGCTCATCGATTCGAGTTCCTCTCATAACGGGGTGCCGGTCAACATCCCGCGTGCCCAGATCCGCGTTTCCGTGACCGATTCCCACGTGATCAACTCCAACGGCGTCGACGTGACCCACAGGAGCTCCCTGGTCTACGGACACTTCACCTCGATGTGCGTGAGAGACCATCCCGGAGAGGGCATCGACACCTTCCACAGCACCCGTCTGGACCTCGACCCGGAATCCATCGGCAGGGGCATCGCGGAGAAGGCCTACAACGCAGCCACCTGCAAAGAGTACAAGGGACATGCGAAACTACCGATGATCATGATGCCCGGCGACGGTGCGGACATGCTCCTCTCCTCCCTCGGCGATGCCGTGGACGGCGAGAACGTGAGGTACGGACGCAGTTTCTGGCAGGACGACATGGATACCCAGGTAGCCTCCGAGATGTTCTCGGTATACGACGATCCTACCGTTCCCGCCCCGCTCTCGGAATGCTTCGACGACGAGGGTGTGGCCACCTCAAGACGTCCCATCATCGAGGACGGTTTCCTCAGGAACAACCTCCGCGACACCTTCTGCGGCAACAGCACCGGCAACGGTTTCAGGAGGTCAAGCGTGGAACCCATGGGTGCCTACGAAAGGACCCCCACGATCAAACCCGTGAACCTCTGCGTCAAACCCGGAAAATACAGTCTGGCACAGATGGTGGAACAGCTCGATGACGCCATCATCGTGGAGAAGTTCGCGGCCGCCGATCCCGACGGACTCAGCGGAGGTTTCGCCCTCAACGTCAGGTGCGGACACCTCGTACACAAGGGAGAGATCGTCGGCGTGGTGAACAACGCTCTCTGCATGGGCAACATGTTCGACTGTCTGAAGAACGTGTCCATGATCGGCAGCGAGACCGTACAGACCGGCGTGATAAAACTGCCCGTGATATGTTACGACGGTACCGAATTGGTCGGAAACTGAAGACCTCTTGCAAACGTTCCAGCAACCCACATAAATACAATCAGGATGATGCTAAACCGAACCCCGGAGAGTGAGAGAATGGGAAGGAAATCGGCGAAACCCGTACCGACGTTCAGGGAGATCGTGTCCCTCAGATACAAGAAAGACACCATTATGAACGGTTTCGCGACAGCCGTGGTCCTTCTCATGCCTCTGCTGGTGATGAGTCTCGTTCAACTCCTTATCGAGATGAAGGTAGGGAGACTGGAAGAGCTCGAACCCTACAAGAACATGGTCTCACAGATCGTCATCAACATCGAGATGTTCGTGGTGATGGCCATCCTCTACCAGATGCACAAGAGGCTCAGGACCCATGCCCAGAGGGACAAGATGTGGAGGCAGAGCCTCATACAGTTCGCCAACAGGATGGGTGCCGACACATACGAACTCGAGGAGATCGACAGGAAGATCAGGGCAAGGGAACATTTCCCCCTCACGCCGGTCATCATGCTGCTGATGGGCCTGATGTTCCTCTTCTGTGTCTACCTGTTCGTCTACTATGCTCCCTACTGGCTCACCGTCGAGGGGAGCGACGAATTCCTCAGCAACACCATGTACATCGGAATCATCCTTTGTCTGGCACAGCTCATCATCATCTTCTACAACGTCCTCACTTACGCGTACAAGCACGAGAAGAGGCAGTGCGAATTCACCCTTGAGCTCTCCAAGCGTCTCGGCGAGGTCGGGGTCACCGTTCCCCCCATGATCAGGATTGTCAGCCACCACCATATTCTGACCCACATCATCCTCCTGATTCTCACCGGCGGAATCTACACGATATGGCTCGGGTTCCAGCTCTTCAAGGGTATGAACCGCCATCTGATCAACCAATGGGTGTACGAGAACGAGATGCTCAGGGTCGTGGAATCGAACGGCAGCGAGAAGTTCACCACCTACATGCCGGATTACTTCGCGAACTCCCGCATGGGCGAGAAGGAATACAAAAAACTCTCCAAACGCAATTTCCTCGAGGTGAGATACACCGTCAAGAAGCTCAACAGGATGCCTATGCTGCTGATCATCGCCGAGTTCTTCCTCATCGCACTCTGTGCCAACTACATCCTGAAGATCGTCGCACTCGAATGCGAGATCTCCACCCTCTTCCCGCTGACCTACTACCCCATCTTCAACGGCGATGTGGAACTCGTCGAGGGAATCAGGGCGTTGGACCAGAAGGAAATCACTGACGTCCTGATGATCCCCGTGTACCTGATTATGCTCATGCTGACCATCTCGGCCATGCTGGGAATCGCCTCCAGGAGACCTACCTCCTGGCGTAAGGTCACCCGCAGCTGTCTGACCTTCGTCATACCCCTGTGGATCTCCTTCGTCGGACTGACCAACAACTCCGGACTTACCCACATCTTCGATTTCAACGTCTACGCCAGCACCATACTCCTGGCCATAGTGTTCCTCATAATGCTGCTGAGCCGCAACATCAGGGACTTCTACACCCCGATGGACGACGAACACCCGGGCATCCTGACATGGCTGAGGTTCGTGTTCTTCGGCAACCTTGATTCGAAGGACAAGGATATCGACGTGGATCTTGACAACGTCGACGACTGATGATCAAAACGGTATCCTTACTGGACGGGGCCGATGTTGGAATCGGCGGATTTCCTGCCCTCGGTGTAGATCATCGAGATGTAATTGAAGACAGCGGTGGCGAACTGATCCCACCACTCAGGCTCGTTCCCGCGGAACCTCTGCGTGATCTGACCGGGTTTGTACCCGACGGATACGCTGAACTGATTCGGCGAAGAGGGATCGATGTCCTTGGGAAGCCTGTCGAACCTGTCGAAGATCGCATTCTCCAGGACGATATCCTGGATGGTCTCCCAGTCGCCTTCCTCCATGAAGTAGGTTCCGTCGTTGTCGATGTCCTCGAGGAGATTGTAGAAGGTGAAGGTGTTCTCCATGCGGTCCACGTAGACGATGGGGCTGGCGAGTCCCTTCTGCTCCGCTACGGCGAGATATCTGAAATCCTCTACACCGGGACGGAGCTGACGGCGTTTCATCCTTATGAAACGCAGGAGATCGTCCTTGAAGGCCTCGAACTCCTTGGGGAAGCGGTTGTACCCTTCGGAGATGGTGTGCCTTCCGAGCGTGTGGATCTCCAGCGACCATTCGGGAGCGTTCTCGACGGAGGTGTCCATGTACGAAGATTCCCACTTGGCCGCGTTGTTATCCTCGATGGCCATCATGAGCTTGTCCCAATCCCCCTCATCCATGATGAAATCCCAACGGTAGTCGGGGACCGTATCCTCCATCCCGAAGAAACCGTAACAGCGGATGATGAGCTTGCCGGAGTTCCTCTCGGCGGCTACCTGTATGTTGCGGCTCCTGTCCTGGAATACGAAATTGAAGCGGAGGATATCGCTCATGTATTCGTGTATCATCAATGGATGTTAAAAAATATAGGGCGGATTTTCTGCAGAAACAATTATCCGATGTAATTAATTGGTATAGGTTTTCCAGAATCCCAACAGCGATGTTAGACGCATACTATCGTTGGACCTCACCGACGATGAAAAGGCTTCGATCCTGGGTAGGACCACCGCCTGTCTCTACGGAATGACATTGTGGGACAAAGCCTGACCCCGTTAAAACTACATCCTTATACCAGTATCAGACTGTCGTATCCATGGACGAGGGCTACAGCAAGTCGGATAGGGACATCCTTCTGATAGCGACCTGCGTTGCCGCCCTCATAACCCCCCTTATGAGCACCATGATGAACCTCGCCCTCCTGAGCATCGGCGAGGAGTTCGGGGTGGGTTCCCACGACCAGGCCTACGTCAACACGTTGTTCCTTCTGGGTTCCGTCTTCGGAATGGTCCCTGCCGCGAAATACTCCAGCATCAACGGCATGAAGAGGATGTTCGTCATCGGGCACCTCATCCTGCTCACGGCATGCATCTTCGCCATATCCTCCCCCAACTTCTGGTTCCTCGTGACCATGAGATTCATCATCGGTTTCGGTGCATCGATGATAGCGGTCACCGCCATGTCGATGCTCACCTTCGTGTTCCCCATCGAGCACAGGGGAAAAGTCCTGGGTATCAACACCACCTTCGTCTACATCGGCCTCTCCCTGGGACCCACCATCGGTGGCATCCTCACCGACTTCCTCGGATGGCGTGCGATCTTCGTATCCATCGTTCTGCTGTCGGTTCTGCCGATCGTCGCCATCCTGCGTTTCAGAAAGGAGATCATCCCCACGCCGGACATGCACATGGATTGGATCGGTTCCGTGATGTGGGGCGCCACCGTCCTCGTACTGATGTTCGGAGTGGTTAACGTCACCGAGTCCTGGGCGAAGATAATGATAGTCCTGGGTCTTGTGATGCTCGCAGGTACGTGGATGCATTTCAGGAGGACTCCCGACCCAGTCCTGAGCGTCAGCATGTTCAGGAACAAGGTGTTCACCAGAGCGAGCATCGCCGCGTTCATGAACTACGGTGCGTCGTACTGTATCACCTTCTTCCTTGCCCTGTACCTTCAGAGCATCGGCGAACTGTCCGCCACCGAAGCGGGAGCACTCATGCTTATCCAGCCGCTCATGCAGGTCCTGCTGACCATGAAGATGGGCGAACTGTCCGACAGGATGGCAGACAAACGCATCCTCCCCGCTCTCGGTATGACACTGACCGGCATCGGAGTATCGATGTATTTCCTGCTGGGAACCACCTGTTCCCTTCCTCTGGTGGTCGTCATCATGATCGTCACCGGAGCGGGTCTCGGTATCTTCTCGGCCCCCAACACCTCACTTATAGTATCATCGGTCAGCCCGGAACTCAAAGGCGAGGCATCGGGGATCGTGGCGGTGGTCCGTCAGACGGGAATGATGGTCTCCATGGCCATCGCCATGTCCTGTATATCCGTCATAATGGGAACGACCGACAACCTCGGACCCGAGACCTACGGGACCTTCGTCACGGTGATTCATGCAACATTCAGCATCTGCGTGCTGATGTGCTTCATCGGCGTGATCTGCAGCCTGATAAAGGTCACTGGGCACCGGGACGCATGAATCCGGTGGGCCTCTCCTTCTTCTTCTCCATCTCCGACTGTACCAGCGAGAAGAATATCACGTTGTGGATCGGGAGCATGGCGTTTATGATCGGTACCAGATAATACATGAAAAGAGGCCATCTGGCGACCGATTCCACCGGCACGGTGACATGGTCGTTGAGGATCCAGTTCTCCTCTGTCTCATCAAACTGACCGGGGTTCTGGAAAGCATATCTGAAATCGGACATCTTCTCCCCGTTCTTCTCCATGAGCCCGTTGATGGAGAATATCGCCTCGGCGATGTCCTTCATCTTGTTGTGTCCCACGGCGAGATCCAGCTGGGAGATCATGAAGTCCCTGCCGGGAACGTATACGTGGTTGTACACGGCCTCGTAGAAGGGTGCCATGTTCTCCAGTGCGGTGTAGTTGTCGGAAGCCGCGGCGAGGGGATCGAATAATCCTCCGTACTCGTCGAGGAATGCGTTCATGGCCTCCACATCCTCCTTCTTGGAGGTGGCCCCGTTGAAGGTGGGGGTCTTGCCGTCCTTGTCCAATCCTTTCAGCAGGGTGTGGACCGAATCGATCGCTTTGAGCAGGGACTGCGTGAACTGTTCCGTGACCGACGGACCGAATCCGAAGGTGGCCATGAAATCCTTGGCGTCGTCCCTCAGACGTAGCACGTATTTCTCGTAGAAATCGTCGGGGATCCTGCCCATCTCCGCCGAGAGGAGGGTCTGATTCATCAGGAACGCGGTCCTCTTGAAACCCACGGAACGGTAGTGGGATTCTGATCTCGTGAGGATGATCTTCAGCGTTTCGGGAATCCAGGACTGGTCGGCGGCCATGTTATCAGGGCCGGATTGTCTAATGACTAAAAGTACGTTTTTCTAATCGAAGGGAGATACCGACGGTATGTCCCTCCCGGATATCGTGGTCAGAGTCACACCCAAGGAGAAGGCCGCCATGGCCAAGACCTGCAAGGCCATACTTTCCATGAAGGCCGAGGACGAGAACGTCCGCCCCGTGTCCTATTACACGCCGTGCATCAGCGGGGAGTTCGATTACATCGGGTGGACCGTGGTCCCGCCGGTGATCAAGGAGAGCAAGGGTGTAGCCGACCGCACGTTCACCAGGAACGCCACCTGGGAGGAGGATCAGCTGGGTGCCGACAAGGACAACGAACAGCTCTACCGCATCAAGGACGGTGTGGAACAGAGGAGGGTTGCCGGCAACTGGGTCAAGAGTATGGGGGTCACGACCGGAAAGAGTTCCATCCCCGCTCATATCCATATCTTCGGACACAAGGGACCCATCGTGAAAGAGAGTCTGGGTATGGTACTCTCGTATTCTTCCTCCGACGAATACATCGTCGGGGTACAGACCACATACGGCCCGGTGCCACGCCGTATCCGCGTGGTCACCGAGTGATATTCAATCGTTTTTTATCAGGCAGAGAGCCTTGGCGATATCCATCGCTCCGAAGACGATGATGACGACACCGATGATGCGGATCAGCAGATCGAAGCTTCCCGCATAGTTCAGCATCGCGATGATACCCAGGGCGATAAGTCCTATGCCAACCACCATCGTGATGACTGTTGCCTTACCGTCCCCGGCAGCGTAACCGGTGAAGCGGGAACTTATCCCGAGCAGGACGAACAGACCCGCCAGGACCACGAGCAATCCGAACATGATCCTGATGATATCGGCGGCTAGACCCACAATACCCAGGATGATGAAAATCAATCCTACGACAAGCTTCAGGACGGAAGACTGCGGGACCTTCGTCTCGATGTATGAGAGCACTCCGAGGATGACGAACAGTGCTCCGACTATGGTGACTACGATGTTGAGCATCCCCTGACCGCAGACGGCGGTAATAACTCCGAAAATGACCAGCACGATGCCGATGAGCAATTCGTTGGTCTTCGAATTCGCACGGTACTCACGACTGGTGACAACGTGATCGGACATGAGCCTCACACGAGCGGGACCCTATAAGGTCTTGGCGGTCAGAGCCCGAGTCTTCTGATAAGTGATGGAAGCCCCGCCTCGAAGTTCACACCGTATCTGGGGTCGGTCTCGGCGTTGTAGGTCCTGGAGATGCTCTCGCGGGTGAAATCCACAGCGATTTCCACGGATTCCAGCAGCGATTTCCCGCAGGTCATCGCCCCCACGACCACGGAACAGAAGATATCGCCGGTACCGTAGTAGATTCCGGGGATCGCACCCCTCAGGATGTACTCGGCCTCGTCGGTGGTCTTGTCGTAAATGGCGGCACCGATCTCCGTATCGTCGAAATACACGCCGGTGAGGACGATCTTGTTGGGTCCGAGGGCGGAAAGCTCCCTCAGCACCATGAGGATCCAGTCCTTGTCGTACGGACCCTCTTTGTACTCGATACCCAGGAGCAGACAGGCCTCGGTGATGTTGGGCTTCAGGATATCCGCCCTGGAGCACAGCCTGCGCATGTGTACGGGGAACTCCTCGTCGAAGGTGGGGTAGAGCTCTCCGTTATCGGCCATCGCGGGATCCACGACGACGAGGGTATCGAAATCTGCCAGCCTGTCGATGGTGTCCGAAGCGATGTCGATCTGTTCGTGGCTTCCGAGGAAACCTGTATAGATACAATCGAAATCGAGACCCAGACGTCCCCAGTGCTCCATGATGGGCCTCATCTGGGGAGTCAGATCAAGATAGGTAAAACCCTCGATACCGGTGTGGGTCGAGAGCAGAGAATTGGGAAGTACGATGCAGTCGTGGCCACAGGCAGATATTATGGGAAGAGCGACGGTCAGGGAACAGCTTCCGAAACAGGAGAGGTCATGAAGAGCCAGGACCCGTTTCTGGGTGTCGTCGTCTATCATCCTTCCCCCTCCCTGATATGAAGATCAGCTGATCGATTTGCCGAACCTGTAGGCCTGGTCGGCGTAGTCGGTTCCCGCAAGTGCCTCGGGGTTCAACACGTTCACGGCGTTGACGGAACCGAGGTCCTCGCATCCGATGTACTTGATCATCTCCTCGTACCAGCGCATCACGGCACCGGTGGAGGAGTATACCTGCTCCGCAGCCGCGGTGATGATTCCCATCTTGGGCTTCCTGGCGATGAGGTCCTTGGCGAAAGGATAGAACCTGTCGATGACGGTCTTCATCTGTGCGGTGATGCCGAAGAAATAAACAGGCGTGACATAGATGATGGCATCGCAGTTCTTCACAGCCTGCTCGATGGCGGGCATGTCGTCGGTCCAGACACAGACCCCGTGCTGGAGGCAGTTGTTGCATCCGATGCAGGGGTGGATGCTCTTCTTGGCACAGTTGATGGTGGTGACGTGGTTTCCTGCCTCCTCCGCACCGCGAATGAAGCTCTGGGCTAGGGTGGCGGAGGTGCCGTTGGTATGAGCACTGCCGAGAAGAACGAGAATCTCCATATGTTAGGTGAGTCCCTCGAGTATATTTTAACATAACGAAACGCGGTTTGCCGCATTTCGGTCAAAGGGCTTTATATGTGAGAGGAAATCAAGCTGTCATGCGTCCCTCCGAAGCACACCTCGAGAAAGCCCTCGAGGAATTCAACGACAAGGTGGACCGCCTCGAAAGGGACGGCGATATCCACGGACTTCTCGATGCCTACATCAACCGCGGATGTGTCCTCTCCATGATGGATTCGGTGGTCTCCGCCATCGACGATTTCAACGAGGCGGCGGAGATCATCTCCGAGCTCCAGAGGAAGGGAGAGAACGTGGACCCCGGCTACATCGTCAAGACCTACGTCTCCAGAGGGGAACTGCAGTCGGAGGGCACCATGAAGGACATGCTCGACGACTACCGCGTGGCCGCCTCCGTCCTGAAAGATCTGAAGGAGGGTTCGAAGTACTACGACCGCGAGGGCATCGTCACCATGTGCGTGAACTGTGCCGGCGACCTCATCGAATTCGATTTCACGGAGGATTCCGAACCTTTCACCAAGAAGGGACTGGAGCTCGTGGTCGGCAGGAATGACAAGTTCAGCCGCAACGCCTACGTGAAGCTCAACAACCTCTCCGGACAGGCCTGCATGGACGACGAGAACAACAAGGCCGCCCTCAAGTACTTCGACGAGGCCGTGAGGGTCGCTAGGGAACTCGAATCCAAGGGAGATCTTGAGGACCAGATGGACCTCGTCTACGCCTATGTGTCCCGCGGGGATGTCGAAGAGTTCCTGAAGATGGACGACAGGCTCCTGGAGGATAGGGAGGCGGCCATAGCCCTCCTCGAGGATATGAAGTACAAGGGAGCCCTCGACGACGACGAACTGCTCTCGAACCTCCACGGCGAGACCGCCCAACTCTACATGAAGGCAGGAAGGATCAAGGACGCAGAGAAGCACCTGCTGAAACAGGTATCGTACAATCTGTCCGGTTCCACTGAATATCTCAACGAGAACGGCGGACAGTGAATCAGTTTTTCAGCTCGCGGTATTCTTTCAGAAGAGCGGTGGCATCCTCGTAACCCTGTGCGGATGCCTTCTCCAGCCACTTCATGGCCTCGCGCTCGTTGTTCTTCACACCCTTGCCGTCGCCGTACATGATCGCAAGTGCGTACTGGGCGGGAGCGTAACCGTTCTTGGCGGCCATCTCGTACCATTTGATGGCCTTGGAATAATCGACCTCGGTACCGGTGCCTTCCTCGTAGCAGACCCCGATGTTGTATTGTGCGGTGATGTGGCCCCTGTCCCCTGCCTTCAGGAACCATTCCAGTGCCTTCGATTCCGATTTCTTCACACCCTGGCCGTTGAGGTACATGGAACCGAGGGTGTACATCGCCCTGGGGTATCCCTTATCAGCAGCGGTCATGATCATGCTTGCGGCGTAATCGTCGTTCCTCCTCACGCCCTCGCCGAGATGATAGGCGAGACCGATGTTGAACGTAGCCTTGAAATTCCCCTGGGCCGCGGCCCTCTCCCACCACTCCACGGCCTGGGCGGTGTTTACCATGGTGCCCTTACCGTCGTGATACATGTTCCCGAGGGCATACTGCGCCTCTGCGTTACCGGATTCGGCGGATCTCCTGAAAGCCTTGAGAGCCCCTTTGAAATCACCCTTCTCGTAGAGCCTGCTGCCCTCAGCGTAATCCTTACCGGGGTTCTTGGAACCCTTGCCGAATCCGAACATGCTTCCGCATCGGCCTTCATTCTATAAAACATTCAGGAGCGGCGGATGAACACCGAACCGAAATCGGGATCGTAGCGGGTATTCACGACGTTTATGTACAGGTATTCGGCGGCGGATACGGTGGTCACGGTGCACACGACGGCCACGGTCACCGGCACCCCGATGAGCACGATGAGGAACGGAGTGAGGTACAGGAACACACCTGCCAGTTTGTTGAGGTAGGTGTGCACGAAAGCGGGTTCCCCGTACCTGCCGGTACCGATACCCAGAGCGATGAGGCGTATCGCGGCGATGGCGGCGATCCACATGACCATCCAGACCTCCCAGTCCAGGACAGGGATGATGCAGTACAGCATGATGACCGCAAGGACAGCATCCGAGACGCTGTCGAGCGTGTGTCCGTGAGCGTTGCATACGCCGAGTCTCCTCGCGGCATATCCGTCGAGGATATCGGTGATGCTGCAAACAGTGAATATCGCCAGGAAGGGCAGGGAAAGCGGTTCCGTCAGGAGAAGAATCAAAGCCAGGCCCATCCTGGAGAACGACAGCATATCGGGTATGGCCTTGTACACGCTCAGCCATCGAAAACATATAATTAAATCATTGACATGGTCAGACATGCAGGATGCGGCGGATATCCCCCAGTCTTTTGTCATATCAGCGGTTCTCGGAACTTTCGTGATGGAACGCACCGATGATGCCTACAAGGGGTACTCCGGCAGGCACACCTGCAAGATCCGCTTCCGTTTCGCCCACCACGGTCTGCATGCCACGGTCACCGTCGGATCGCCCGACGGGAAGGTCACCTTCGATGTTCGCTCCGTTACATTAGAGGACATGTGCCAGCACGTTGCCGATTGGATGGACTCCACCTTCGCTGCGGAGATAGAGGATTTCGCTTCGGACGCGAGATACCTCGAGACCTCCGGCGGGAGGATCGCCTATTGGGCGTACGATACCCATCTCACCACCACACCCATCGTCTTCGTTCACGGCGGACCGGGAGGCGACAGCAATCCCGTAAAGGCAAGGAGACTCCGCACCGGACACCCCGTTTATCTCTTCGATCAGATGGGGTGCGGAATGTCCGATCCCATCAGGGATCTCAATTCCTGGACCGTGTCGGAATACGTGTCCCAGATGAGGGAGTTCATCGATTCGATCCCCTCCGAATCCGTCATAATCTACGGTGCATCCTGGGGTGCGGGACTCACCGCAGCCTATTGCGGCGAGACCGATTTCCATAAGGTGAAGGCACTCATCCTGTGCTCCCCCTTCCTCAGTTCGAAGCTGTGGTACGAGGACGCACTCGAGAACCTCCGTGCGATGGGCGGGGATTACCGCGAGAGGATGCTGGCACTTATAGAGAAGGAGGATTACGGTCCCGAATTCAGGGACATCCTCGCCGAATACAACTCCCGTTATCTGTTCAATCTCCCGGAGCACCGCGAATGGGCTGTCGATGCTGCGAATGAGGAACCCAACGAGGTTTTCCGCAGACTCTGCGGACCCAACGACATGGTCACCGACGGCAAGCTCAAGGACTTCGATGTGACCGATGTGCTCGACAGGATTTCCGTACCGACCCTCTTCATGGCGGGCGACAGCGACAGCGTCACCCCGGAACGCCTGATGCAGTACTACCGCCGGGTCAGGGGATCGAGGATCTCGATCATCCCCTTTGCCGGCCATGTCCTCGCCTCGGAGCAGTTCCCGGCCTACCGCGAGACGATCATGAGCTTCGTCAAGGACCTCGACAAGTCCGCCGAATAATCAGTCCTCGATCTCCCATTCGATCGTAACGCTCTCCGAGAACTCCTCGTCCTCCGGTTCGAATTCGAAATCGGGTGCCACGGACATGTTGCAGTCACCCAGTATCATCCGGTGTCCGTCGTAATCGTCATAGAGTCTCGACTGACGGTCCACCTCGATGATCCTGCCGAGTCTGGCTCCCAAGGCACCGAGGATCGTCTCCGCTTCCGTGCGGGCGTTCCTCGCGGCTTCCGCCAGGGCCCTGTTCTTGTTGGCGTTGCTGTCGGAGTTCCTGTAATGGAAATCGATCTCCGGCTCGATGTCGCATTTCGAGATGTTCCATATCGCCGAGGATAGTTTCGAATTGTCGTTGGGGAACTCGAATACCACTCCCTGCGAATACTGGAATCCGTCCGCAACCCGCCTGTACTTAGTGTTCCCGTTCTTATCCTTCCCGGTGCTAACATCCTTGAAGTGCTGCTTTACGGAAACATTCACTGTTTTGAGATCGTTCCTGGGGATCCCTGCCTTCTCCACCGCATCCCTGAGGGACTTGGTCACATCAGCAAGAGCCTTCAGTGCCGTAGCGTAATCCTCAGCCAATCCTGATACTTTTGCTCTCACCACAGTTATATCCGCGGGAGCCGTCACGACCGCATTTCCCCGGATCCTTATCGTCCTGTTCATGTTATCACAATTCATTACACGTCTTACCCCTATATCTAAAATCGAATGTTACCGAAGTTAGCGCGATGGATGGGTCTTTGCATGATTTTTACATTGGTTTTTCGGTTTTATTGAGTCAATCAACATATCTGGCCTATGTTCTGCATTACCTTTATATTTGGGATGGATGATATGTCCACGTCGCCTTGAAAAAGGCGGCCTGCTCAAATCTGCCTGTGCACCATTGCCTCCCGCCGGACGGGGATGTACTGGCGTGCCAATTTACCGTCCGGCGGCATTCTTTCAAAATTTCTCGCAGGGGTCTAATACTGGGTGTTCCTTCTCCCGCCCATAAAGGTGTCCGCCATGCCCGCCGCTTACAAAGTCTCATGCAAGGAGAAGAAACCCCAGATCTGCCGTACCAAACTCCAGGCCTACAATTACTGGAAACTTTTCAAGGCCCTGAACTACACGGATGTGCTGATCACCGAGGCCACCAGAGACGGGAAGGGCGAGGCTGAAGTGACTGTAAACGGCAAGAGGATCGGCGAATGCAGCGATCTCGAGGTCGTCCTCGAGGATATGGTCCGCTGCCGCGGGATACTCAGGAAGGACATGGAGAAGAGGAAACTCATCCTTCAGCACCTCGAAGCTGATGCAACCCCTCTGACCTCATCAGGGACCTACAAGGAAGCTGACCCCGAGGCGTTCACCGTAGATACCGTCGTGGTCCCTATCCTCAAGTGCCTCGGTTACACCGCGAGCAACATCTCCAAAGGCCAGGAAGCAGACCTCGTACTGAATCTGAAGGGGACCCATATCGTGATCTCCGCAGAGGTTTTGGATGATGCGGATTATGAGAAGGACACGCTGAAGATCATCGAACTCATCCGCGAGGGCGGGGATGATTGCATGGGTGGCATCGCCACCGACGGCAGACGCTGGCTCTTCGCAGTCCTGGTGAACGGTAACCCCGTGAATTCCGGTCTCATCGACCTCAGGGACCTTCTGAAGATCATGTACGCCAAGACCGCCGACGAGAAGGAACTCGCAAAGTATGCGGGAATCTGGAAGTACTTCACCGAGATGATGTCGGCCGATACAATCATTGCTTCCGCCAGGACCATGTTCGACCGCTTCAACAAGCAGTCGGCTGTCCAGGTCGGCGGCGAGTGATCCAGATACCCGGATCTTAATGCGATTGGATCATCTTCGACGATCTTGAAAGGTTCCCACCCCCTAGCGGAGGCGGGAAGATGTTTTCGGTGGGGGATCAGTTCTGGAGGTGGGCCTCGAAAGCCTCTTTCGCGGTGAAACCCTTCAGACAGATGTCGCTGATGGCACCCATGATGCCCTGGACGTCCCTGTGCTGGAAGACGTTCCTGCCGATGGACACACCGTGTCCTCCGGCGTGAAGGGAATCCGCTACCATGTTCAGGATGTCCATGTCGGAATCCATCTTCGGACCGCCTGCGATGACCACGGGCACCTGTGCCCCGTCGCAGACACGAGCGAACGAGTCCACATCGCCGGTGTAGGAACACTTGACGATGTCAGCTCCGAGCTCTGCTCCTACGCGGGCCGCGTGGGCAACCGCCGTGGGATCGAAGGAATCCTTGATGGAGGGTCCGCGGGCGTAGGTCATGGCGATCAGGGGCATTCCCCAGTCCATGCATTTGCTTGATACCATTCCGGCATCCGCCAGCATCTGGGGCTCTTCCTGCGCTCCGACGTTGATGTGGATGGATATGGCATCGGCACCGAGCTTCAGACCGTCCTCGACGGTCGCCACGAGCACCTTGCTCTGAGAATTAACACCGATATCGGTCGAAGCGGAGAGGTGCAGGATCAGACCGACGTCGTGTCCCTGGGTCCTGTGGCCGTGGGGGATCATTCCCTTATGCATGAGCACCGCGGTAGCACCGCCGATGGTCACGTCGCTGACCGTCTTCTTGAAGTCGACGATCCCTGGGATGGGACCGACGCTGATACCGTGGTCCAAAGGTACTATAACGCAGTTCCCGGTATTCCTATCCATTATCCTTTCCATACGAACGTTTTTGCCGAACATTCTTTTCACCGTGTTGTATGCTAACACTTGACACGCTTTCCGATATATAAGATTTGTTTCTCCCGGACCTAACGGCCATAGATATGTTTTCGAAAAATTAAATCTTAAGATGACACAACATTTAGCACTTGGTTTTTTTGAATCATCGATATGTCTGTTTTTCGATAGGATTTCTGCCTGATTCAGGAAGTTTTCTATGATTTTTTACGGTTTTAAGACGGTTTTTACGGCAGATACAGACCGTACGGATCGTACCTGCGATTTGGAGTCTAGTGCTATATAGCACTATACCGACGGTACCGATCCGGACATGCCGTCGGATGCTGCTTTGTTACATGTACACCATAGCTTTAAATATGGGCATATAGAGAATCGAATCGTTATGTACAGGTCGCTGAAGATGAGGATAGAGCCCGACTCGGAGCAGAGGAAGGTGATCGAGGCATCGTTCAGATACCACTGTTACGTTTACAACGCATTGATCACTGCATGTAAGCTCTACTTCAAGACGAACGGTAGATTGCCATCACAGTTCGATCTGAACAAGCTCTGTACACAAATCTGGCATAACTGTCCCTTCCTTCACAGTTACCTCTATCAGAATGCCATGAACGAGACCGCGAAACGCGTCCTCCAGGCATTCGCCAAATGCGGGGAGAACCGCAGGAGGAGGGAGAGGAGGAACAGGAGGAAATCCGAAGGAAAAGCCGATAAGGAGGATGCCGGGTTGACCGGACCTCCGGAAACGGTATTGGCATGCCCCAGGTTCAGGAAACCCTCCAGATTCGATTCGTATACCAATCCTCTGCTCAGGGAGGTCTTTACCGAAAGGAACGGCAGACGCATGCTGAAGATATCAAAGATCAAGGATCCGGTCCGCTGCTATAACCAGAAGACTCCCATACCGGGGATTCCCAGGACATGTACCATAGAGAAGGTGGATAAGGGAACCCATACCGAGTACTATGCATGTCTCTCCTGCTGGGACGATATCGAACGCCGCAGAGGGGATGAGTATCTCTGCAAGCATTCGCCCGATGCCGTGGGAATAGATATGGGCGTATCCAAGACCGCCACGCTCTCGAACGGCACAGTGTACGGTAACGATCATATGTACTCTAAACTGCTGGACCTTTTCAGGAAGAGGCATGAGGCATTCAGCACCATTCTCCCCGGCACTCTGGAATACAGGAAAACCAAGTCCCGTCTGAGCCATCTCTACGAGAGGCTCAGGGGGATCCGCAGGAACAATGTGGAAACCATTTCCCGTCAGATAGTCGACAGTTTCGACATCATATGCATGGAG
>CACWTF010000012.1 GCA_902763685.1 methanogenic archaeon
GATGGGCGAGACGGTCTACGGGAAAACGATGGAATCGGTGTCGAAAGAGATCAGATTCACCGCGCTGGCCCATAATCTGAGACTGATTTTGGAAGGGGGTCTGATCAGGTTCTGATGATTTCGTCAAAGCCCCGATAGGCATAGGTATATTAATCACGATTCTGATGAAATGACATCGAAAGTCCTAACGAATCCATTCTGAAGAACCGCACGGTCCGGACCAAGTTGGATGAGTGGACTGAGGATGATAGAATGAACGTAGCGTCCCTTCCGGCAACCAGGTGCGTATACCCATGCAGAGCAGAGGGTTCACCCTGCGGATCCGTCGGTTACAACACCATGTGCCAGAAGGTCAATCCGACGGAGGTTTCCGCATGAATACCCATAGCTGGGGAGTAGTAGGTGTACTCGCCGTTCTCCTGATAGCTCTCCCGATCGGTGCAGCATATGCTTACAGTTCCATGGTCACCTCCTCAGGTAACTCGATCTCCGCGGACGCATACTCCATAGACATCTACGAAGGGGATACACCTATCGAGGAGAGCTTCGGTCTACCTGCGTTCGAGAAGGGATCCGACGTAGAGATCACCGGATACTCCATCAAGACTCTCGGTTCCGGCGACGCGTATGCCGTCTGCATGATGGGCAACGATGCCGCATGGGCACTCATAGACAGCATGACCATATCCTTCAACGGCGGATCCCCCATGGCCTTCGGAAAAGTAGGGGACAGCACAGGGGTCCCCTCCGGAACTGTATCGATGACCAGCGGGGAAGCGGTGGACTTCACGATATCCATCACCTTCGCGGACGTCGACACCGATGATTATACCCTGATCAACTTCGTCGGCTCCAAGCTGATGTTCGCGTTCGCTCCCGCCAGCTCCTGAGAGCCATTATAAAAGGAAAAAGAACCCCCGGACGCGCCGGGTAAGTTGGTTCAGATCACTCTGCATCCTTCTTCTTCATGTTGACGACGAACATCGCCACGAAGAAGGCCACGGATGCGACGACCACTGCGATTACGGAGGATAATACCATCATCGGACCTTCGAATGGGCTGAACGTAGATAAACCTACTGACTGTCCCCGCTTTTCGTACTTTACACCGAAACCTCTGCCAACAGAACGAAAACCACAATAAAACTGCGGATTCCGCAGAATTACTGTACATTTCAACCGTCACGCTACGAATTCCACATTCGGAAAACACCGCAGAGGGCTACTGTTTTATACAATCATCCTGTTGTGCCGAGAGATGGCATACGACGTGATCATTATCGGGGCTGGACCCGCCGGACTTACCGCAGGAATCTACGCTAGATCCAAGATGATGAGTACCCTCATCCTCGAATCCGGGAAGGTCGGAGGACAGCTTGTCGCCCTCTACCCCGAGAAGGGTATCCACAACTACCCCGGTTACGAGACCGTCCAGGCCAGGAAGCTCTCCGACAAGTTATACGCCCAGGCCGAGTCCATGGAGTGCGAGATCAGGGAGTACCAGAAGGTCACCGACATCATCGACGGCGACCAGAAGCTCATCGTGAAGACGCAGAACGCCGAGTACGAGACCATGTCCGTCATCATCGCCATCGGTATGGGGGAGTTCACCCCCAGGAAGATGGACGCCCCCGGAGAGAACGAGCTCGAGGGCAAAGGAATCAGCTACTTCCTCCCCCTCAAGGAGGAACTCGTCGGGAAGAAGGTCGTCCTCTTCGGAGGAGGCAACAGCGCCATCGAGATGGCCATGGTCGCCGACCAGGTCACCGAGACCGCCCTCGTGCACCGCAGGCCCGAGTTCAGGGCGGACGAGATCAACGTCAAGAACCTCGCCGAGAGCCAGGTCAGGACCTACATGAGCACCACCGTCAAATCCTTCAACGGAACCGACAGACTCGAAAGCATCACCCTCCTCGACGCCGAGAAGAAGGAGATCGAGATCCCCGCCGACCTCGCCGTCATCAACATCGGTATCACCGCCGATCTGGGTGTTCTGAACAAATGGGGCCTGGAACTCACCGAGAACGGTCTCATCAAGGCCGGCTTCGACATGAGCACCAACCGCAACGGCATCTTCGCCTGCGGCGACGTCGTGGACTACCCCGGCAAGTACAAGCAGATCATCACCGGATGCGGCGAAGCGGCCACCGCCTGCCTCTCCGCGTACAAGTTCGTCAAGAAACCCTACTGGGCCTGAGACACGGTCCTTCACCCCTTTTCTAGAATCTTCCGGACGGACGCTAAGCGCTACATGTACGCTCCCTGTTTTTAGTACCGACCCCGCGTCGTTCCCGCATGGACAATGAATCCGGCGACAGGAAGAAGGAACGCGACGCGGTCTTCAAGTATTTCATCAGCAGGAAGGACATCCTCATCCCGCTCCTGCAATTCGCAGTGGAGAGGCTCCGCGGACCCGAAATGAAGGAGAAACTGGAGAATGCGTTGGAGACGGAAGAGGGAGGGAACAGGATCAGGTGCCTTAACACCGAATCCTCCTCGCTCAGCAACGGCAGGATAATCTACGACAGCCTTTTCGACGTGGACCTCCCCGACGGGGATGGGTTCATGCTCCGCGTGGATGTGGAGGAACAGCTGTACGGCACTACCGCCTACCCTCTGGAGGCAAGAGCGGCCTACTACCTCGGACGCATGATGTCCGACCAGAAGAACACCGACTTCAGGAACGACAACTACGGCGATATCAGAAAGGTTGTGTCCGTGTGGATCATGCTCGATTCGCCCCAGTACCTCTGGAACACCGCGTATGCCACAGAGACCGAACTCGTACAGTTCTGCGGCGAACCCAGGGAAAGGGACAACAGGAGGTTCGACTTCTTCCAGATGGTCGTCATCAACGTGCCTCCGGACCACTGCGAACCGGCAGAGCCTGTACTGGGTATTTTCAGCACGCTTTTCTCGAATTCGATGAAGAAGGAGGAGATCACGGAGAAACTCAAGGAAGATTTTAAAATCGTTGTAGACGATGAATTCACGGAGGAGTTGGGGAAGTTGATAGCCACCAGGGAAGGGGATAGGAATTACTACTACGACAAGGGTCTCGCCGACGGGAGAGCCGAAGGTAAGGCAGAGGGTAAGGCCGAGGAAAGAATCACATTCGTGAATTACTATGCCGAACAGATTCGCTCCAGGATTGCTTCCGGCATGACCAGGGATGAGGCGATGGACTCCCTTTCTATCCCTGATTTCATTCTTGATCAAGTGAATACCGAACTCGACAGATGACCAAGGAGTTGGGGAAGTTGATAGCCACCAGGGAAGGGGATAGGAATTACTACTACGACAAGGGTCTCGCCGACGGGAGAGCCGAAGGTAAGGCTGAAGGCCTGATCGAAGGTAAGGCCGAGGAAAGAATCACATTCGTGAATTACTATGCCGAACAGATCCGCTCCAGGATTGCTTCCGGCATGACCAGGGATGAGGCGATGGACTCCCTTACGGTACCAGAGTTCATCCTCGATCAGGTACTCGCAGAATTGGACAGAACCGATTTACCCGCGTTCTGACAAAAAAATTGGTTCTTTCAAACCATATTTATACCGTCCGCAGACTAGTGAATCCCATGAAGGTCGCGGACGGATTCATCTTTACAGAGCACGGATTGATCCGCGGCCATGCCGTTCACGAAAACGGTGTCACCGAACTTTTCGAAGGACCATCTAAGGATGTGCCAGATTTATATGGCGTGATAGTCCCTTCGCTGATCGACGCACACACCCACTGCGCCGATGCAGGGGTGAGACCAAAACCCGGGATGTCGCTCGAGGAGCTCGTGGCACCCCCCGACGGACTGAAACACGTGTATCTCCGGAACACACCCCGCGACAGGCTGGTCGGAGATATGCGTTCCTTCGGATCCCAGGCCAGGGCCAACGGCATCGCGACCTTCGTGGATTTCCGTGAGGGCGGGGCGGAAGGCTGCCGCATGGCCCGCGAGGCCTGTCCGGACGCCGTGATACTGGGACGTCCGATCTCCCCGGAATTCGATCCGAACGAGATAGACGACATCCTTTCGGTGGCGGACGGGATCGCCCTCTCCTCCCTGAAGGATATCGACCTGTCGTATGCCGAGAGGATCGCGGACCGCACACACCGTGCCGGAAAGACGTTCGCACTCCATGTCAGCGAACGCGTGAGGGAGGACATAGACACCGTCCTCGCACTGGAACCGTCCTTCGTCGTCCACATGGTGGAAGCGACAGACCCAGATCTCAGAAAATGTGCGGATTCCGATGTCCCCATAGCCGTTTGTCCGAGGTCCAACCGGTACTTCGGCAAGGCCCCTCCGCTGAAGAGGATGATGGATATCGGCAACACGGTCGCCATGGGGACCGACAATGCGATGCTGTGCTCCCCCGACCTGCGTCCCGAGGCGGATCTCTTCTCACAAATACTCGGAGAAGGCACAAAAGAATACACCTGGATATGGGAATGCATGTGTGCGGGCGGAAGAAAATTATTATATCGTTCGCGCGGGATTATCGCGCAAAATGAGAAGGAGATGGCATTCGCCGTCCTGCCCCTCGAAGGCGACCGTCCCGAATGTGCCTGGACCGACAGCGGCCCGGTGATCCCCTTCCGAAACGATCCGGAGTGTTCCCCATGAGCTTCAAGAAAATACTGATCCCCATCGACGGCAGCGTCTACTCCGACGCGGCCATAGCAAAAGGTATCGAACTCGCCAAACTCGCGGGTTCGGAGATCACCCTCTTCTTCACCATCGACAGTTCCATCTACACCCACACCGCGGCAGGTGCGAGCCTGTCCAACCTCGAGGCTATCCTCAAGGCTGAGAAGGAGGAGGTCCTGAGGAACGGTCAGCAGAGGATCGCGGAAGCGGGTCTCGCCTGCAACGTACGCTACTCTGAAGGTATCCCCGGAAGGGAGATCTGCGAGATCTCCGATTCCTACGACCTCATCATCATGGGGACCGCCGGAAGGACCGGGATCAGGAAGATGATCCTGGGCAGCGTCACCCAGCACGTTGTCGCCAACGCCAAATGCCCCGTAATGTCAGTAAAAGCAAAGGAGTGAATCCAATGAAGACCGTAGCAGACATAATGACCCCTGCACCCATCGTCGCACAGGTACCCGGAACCCGTAACGACGTCATCAACACCATGGTAAGAAACAAGCTCACCGGACTCCCCGTGGTCCGTGCATCCGACGGAAAGCTCATGGGAATCGTCTCCAGGAGGGACATCTTCAAGAAGTTCAACGAGACCCAGCTCTCGCTCATCATGAAGAGGGACTGCATCACCATCGAGCCCCTCGCATCCATCGCGGAAGCGGCCAGGATCTTCGCGGAAAAGAGGATCCACAGGCTCCCTGTGGTCGAGGACAACAAGCTCGTCGGTATCGTGACCCCCACCGATATCCTCAGGGAGATCAAGAACATGAAGACCAACCTGACCGCTGAGGATGTCATCAACACCACCTGCGTCACCGCCTACGAGGGCGACCCCCTCACCTATGCTGTGGCAGCCATGAGGATCAGCGACGTCGCCGCCATCTCCGTCCTCGACGAGAAGGGCAACCTCACCGGCATCCTCACCGACCGTGACCTCTTCAGCGACCAGGTGTCCGACCAGGAGGCCGCACAGAAACTCGGCGTGGACGACACCAAGCTCATCGGACTCAGGAACGTCCTCCCCCTGTTCTACACCGCTACCGAATCATACTACAACAACGACAAGGTCGTCAAGGACTACATGGTCCCCAAGCCCCATACGGTATTCAGGAAGACCGCCCTCAACGAGGTCGCCCGCATCATGCTCTCCAACGACTTCGGACAGGTCCCTGTCCGCGGAACCAAGGACGAACTCATCGGCATGATCTACGACGTGGACGTTCTCCGTGCCATCACGGGGGCTATCAATTGAGCAACGAGGACAAACTGTCCGACACCCTGATGGCCCTGTTCAAACGCAGGGGATTCGTCTGGCCCTCGTACGAGATCTACGGCGGAGTGGCCGGCATGTATGACTACGGCCCCCTCGGATTCAACCTCAGGAACAACATCGTCGACATATGGAGGTCCATCTACAAGGGACGCGAGGGATTCGTCGAGATCGACTCCGAATACGTAGGTCCCAGGGAGGTCTTCAAGGCATCCGGGCACCTCGACAAGTTCGCGGACAAGATCACCTACTGCACCAAATGCGGAGCCCCTTTCAGGGCCGACCATCTGGTGAAGGACTTCTACGACAACCCCGACACCATGACCGAGAAGGAACTGGAGGAGGCGTTCGAGAAGCACAACGTCAAATGTCTGACCTGCGGCGGGAAACTCGGTCCCGTGGAGGACTTCAACCTCATGTTCAGGACCAACATCGGCCCCGGCACCTCCCGTGTCGGATACCTCAGGCCGGAGACCGCCCAGGGTATCTTCATGAACTTCCTGAACCTCTACAGGTACAACAGGGAGAAACTCCCCTTAGGAGTCATGCAGACCGGACGCAGTTACAGGAACGAGATCGCACCCAGGCAGGGTATGATCAGGATGAGGGAGTTCAACCAGATGGAGGTCGAGCTGTTCGTCGACCCCCACGACAAGAGCTGGCCCCGCTTCTCCGAGATGCAGGACGAGGTCCTCACCCTGCTCCCCAACACCGGTTCCGAGACCGTAACCATGACCGTGAAGGAAGCTGTGGATAAACATGTCATCGCCAACGAGGTGCTGGCATATTTCGTCGGCACCACCAAGCAGTTCCTCGTCAGGTGCGGTATCGACCCCGCCAGGCTCAGGTTCAGGCAGCACATGCCCGACGAGATGGCCCACTACGCCGCGGACTGCTGGGATGCGGAGGCCCTCCTCTCCGTCGGATGGATCGAGATCACCGGTATCGCCGACCGCGGCAGCTGGGACCTCTCCAGGCACGGACAGTTCTCCGGTGCCGACCTCAGCCACTTCGTCAAGTACGACGAACCCAGGGAGGAAGAGGTCGACAAGGTCAAGGCCAACCACAAGGTTATCGGCCCCGCGTTCAAGGCCAAGGCGAAAGCCGTTACCGATGCGATCGAGGCCAAGCAGCCCTCCGACATCGTCGACGGCAAGCTCACCATCACCGTCGACGGCGAGGAGATCGTCCTCGACTCCGACAAGTTCAGTGTGCAGAAAGTGAAGGAGAAGGTCTCCGGAGAGAGGCTCATTCCCCACGTAATCGAGCCCTCCTGCGGTCTCGACAGGATCTTCTACACCGTGCTGGAGCATGCCTACACCTACGACAAGGACAGGGACAACACCGTCCTCAGGCTCGCACCCGCCGTCGCACCCATCAAGGTCGGGGTCTTCCCCCTCATGGCCAAGGACGGCCTGGACAAGGTCGCCAGGGACCTCTGCGAAGCGGTCCACACCCACCGTGCCGAGGCTTACTACGACGATGCGGGACAGATCGGAAAGAGGTACGCCCGTATGGACGAGGCCGGAACCCCCTGGTGCATCACCGTGGATTACGACACCCTCGACGGCGACAAGAAGGGAACCGTCACCATCAGGGACAGGGACACCACCGAGCAGAAGAGGATCAGGATGGATGACGCACCCGCGATCATCGACGACCTCCTGACCGGAAGGAAGGCATTCGCCGACCTCTAAACAAATCACTTACCGGGGGTATCCCCGGTCTTATTTTTGGTATCTGGCATATTCATATATCCGCTGTGAGGAAGGACCCGGCTGAGCCCTCTTCCCGGACGTTCCGAGTCCTCCGCATACATCATACTCCTTACGGCAAGGAATCGATTTCCGCCCATTCTAGGATATATAGTTATGTATATTGCATCCAATTCGCCTTTAAATAACTACGAAAATCGTACAAAAACATTGATAATATCATTAAAAATTGCAAAATACTATGCTTTTCGGGTCAATCTTTAAATCTGACTCAAACAGATGTTAATCATCGGTGATAAAAATTGGCTATCAATGATCTTGAAGACCTTGAAAAGCTCACCGTTCTGAAAGCCCAGATGGACTCTTTCTCCATCAAAGACCTCTGTGCGGGAAAATACCCCACCGTTTCCGCGGACGACACCGTTTCCGACTGTCTCTCCGCCATGCGCAAGTCCGGCTTCCAGGAGATCCCTGTGGTGGTCAACGGCGACTATCTCGGAATGGTCAAGTACGCGACACTCCTAAAGAAGAAGAGCGCCACTCCAGAGACCAAGGTCAAAGCAGTTCTCTCCAATCTCCCCACCGTCACCAGCATCAGCAGCGTGACCGACGTCGCAGAGATCATGGTGAAGGAGAACTGCAGGCAGCTGGCACTTGTCGACGGGAAGAAGATCACGGATGTCGTGACCAGGAACAACCTCGTGAGAATCGCTGCCAAGATGAAGCCCCTCAAGGACTTCAAGGTGTGGGAGATCATGACCTCACCCGTCGTGACCGCGAAGGAGAGCGAGATGCTCTCGGAAGCCATCAGCACCATGACCGACCTGGATATCAGGACGCTCCCCGTGGTCGACCGTCTGGGCAACCTTAGCGGAGTCCTCGGAATGAAGGAGGTCATCGAGAACAGCTGGAAGGCCGGAGAGAGATCCGTCGTACAGCTCAACAAGAATCCGAGCAGCCAGATACCTGTCTCCACCATCTCGGTCACCAGCGTCGTGACCGCCGATTGGGAGGACAGCATCGCCGATGTGGCCGCACTCATGGCCGAGAAGAGCATATCCACCATCCCCGTCATGGACGGCGACGAGATCGTCGGTGTCGTGACCGAGTTCGATATAGTGGAACTCATCGCCAACTGCGGAGAGAGGGAAGGACTGTTCGTCCAGATCAGCGGACTGAGCGAGGAGGACAGGATCTACGCCGACGCCATGTACTCGGACATCCAGAACGAGATGCAGAAGATCACGAAGATCGTGAAACCCGAATCCCTGAACATCCACGTTGCCAGGTACAACGAGTCCGGAGACCGGAAGAAATACAGCCTCATCGGAAAGCTGTTCTACGAGGGACGCACGCTCAACTGCAAGCAGATCGGCTGGGACCTGATCCAGGCCAACAAGGATTTGCTGAAGAAGTTCAGCGAGTCCATCAAGAACAACAAGGACGCCGTCGTCTCCTTCAGAAGAAGGAAGTGACCTAAACCACCGGGGGACCTCCCGTCCCCCGTCAACCTTTTACCGATTTCTGATTGTCTGGCACATATCTCCGCATCAATCTGCGGAGGATTCTTTCCCATATCTTTTCGCTATCTAACCGCACGCGCGCACCTGCGCTACTTATTTATTGTAAGCGGGGTTAACGCGCCACGTTATCATGGCCTACGACTGCGCTGAAATTGAAAAACGCTGGGAGGATATGTGGAAGAAGGAAGCCATCTACCGCTTCGACCCCATGTCCGACAAGCCCGTCTACAGTATCGACAACCCCCCCAGGTACACCTCCGGTCCCCTCCACCTCGGACATGCGACCGGATACTCCCTCATCGACTTCGCCGCAAGGTACCACAGGATGAAGGGATGCAACGTCTTCTTCCCCCTCTGTTTCGACGTCAACGGAACCCCCATCGAGGTCAAGGTCGAGAAGAAGCACGGCATCAACAAGCTCAACACCCCCAGGAAGAAATACAGGGAGCTCTGCGAGGAGTACGCGAACGGATTCATCTCCAAGATGACCCATGACTTCGAGATCCTGGGAGAGTCTATGGATCCCTCCATCTACTACCAGACCGACGCCCCCTACTACAGGAGCATCACCCAGCTGTCCTTCGTGAAGCTGTACAACCGCGGACTGGTCTACAAAGCCAACTACCCCATCAACTGGTGTCCCGGATGCATGACCGCCCTCGCCGATGCTGAGGTCGAGTACAAGGACAACGTCAACAAGCTCAACTACCTCAAATTCCAGATCGCCGGCACCGACGATTACATGATGATCGCCACCACCAGGCCCGAGCTTCTCTGCACCTGCAAGGTCGTAGCCGTCCACCCCGACGACAAAGAGAAGGCCCACCTGGTCGGAAAGGAACTCATCACCCCCATCTACGGCAGGCACGTCAAGGTCATCGCCGATCCCAAGGTAGAACTCGGATACGGTACCGGAAACGTCATGATCTGTACCATCGGAGACAAGGCCGACCTCGAATGGATCATGAAATACCACCTCGAGCTCGAGAAGGGTATCGACGAGTCCGGAACCATGACCGAACTCGCGGGCAAGTACGCAGGCATGAAGGTAGCCGACGCACGTGCGGCCATCATCGAGGACCTTAAGGCCATGGGTGTCCTCGACCACCAGGAGGACAACCCCCAGCAGGTCTCCATCTGCTGGAGGTGCCACTCCCCCATCGAGTTCCTGCAGGTCCCCCAGTGGTTCCTCAAGACCACCTGCTTCAAGGACGCCATCCTCAAGAGGGCATCCGAGATCAACTGGTTCCCCGAGTTCATGAAGGTCCGTCTCGAGGACTGGACCAACTCCCTCAGCTGGGACTGGGTCCTCTCCAGGCAGAGGATCTTCGCCACCCCCGTCCCCATCTGGGAGTGCAAGAAGTGTGGACACGCGGTCTGCGCCACCGAGGAACAGGCAAGGAACTACGTGGACCCCACCGAGGATGCGGCACCCGTCGACAGGTGTCCCGAATGCGGTTGCACCGAGTTCGTTGGATGCACCGATGTGTTCGACACCTGGATGGATTCCTCCGGCTCCTCGCTCTACAACACCTACTGGGAGAGGGACCCCGAGCTCCACAAGAGGCTCTTCCCCATGTCCATGAGGCCCCAGTCCCACGACATCATCAGGACCTGGGCGTTCTACTCTATCCTCAGGGCGGAGCAGATCGAGGAATGCATCCCCTGGAAGGACATCATGATCCACGGATTCATCATGGCCCCCGACGGGACCCCCATGCACTCCTCCATCGGGAACGTCATCGACCCCATACCCATCCTCGAGAAGTACGGTGCCGACGCACTCAGGTACTTCGCCGCCAACTGCTCCCTCGGAATCGACCACGCATTCAGGGAGAAGGACGTCATCCGCGGAAAGAAGATCGCCATCAAGGTCTACAACCTCGGACAGTTCGTCTCCAGGTACTTCCAGGACCTCAAGGCCGCACCCAAGGCCCCCGCCGACCTCAGGACCGCCGACAAATGGATCATCGGAAAGCTCGCCGAGGCCGTGAAGAACACCGGCGACGCACTCGAGATCTACCAGTTCGACAAGGCCATGAAGTACGTCGAAGAGTTCATCTGGCACGTGTTCGCCGACGACTACGTCGAGATGGTGAAGAAGAGGAACGACGACGCGGTCGTCTACACCCTCTACAAGGTGTTCCTCGACGCCATCAAGATACTCGCACCCTTCATGCCCCACATCACCGAGGAGGTCTACCAGTCCCTCTTCGCCAAGTTCGAGGGTGCCAAATCCGTCCACCTCACCTCCTGGCCCGTCCCCGAGCAGATCGATGCCGAGGCCGTGAAGGCAGGTGACACCGCGGCCGAGTTCATCGCACAGGTCCGCGCGTGGAAGGCCGAGAGGAAGATGAACCTCGCGGCGGAGATCGCGAAGCTCGAGATCATCGGCGGCGACAGCACCATGTACAGGATGTCCAGGGAGGACATCAAACAGGGAGTCAATGCCAAGGACATCGAGATCGCCGAGAAGGCCGACCTGGTCGAGAAGGTCGCCGAGGTCAAACCCGTCTACGGGAAGCTCGGTCCCGCCTTCAAGGACAAGGCGAAGGCCATCGTCGCGGCACTGAAGTCCGCCGACCCCGAGAGCATCGCCACCCAGATCGCCGCCGGCAAGGTGGTCCTCGCCACCGAGGCGGGAGAGGTCGAACTCGGTCCCGAGTTCTTCGAGATCAGGAAGATCCTGTCCCTCAACGGAAGGGAGGTCTCCACCGTCCAGTGCGGGGACGCCCTGCTCGTCATCGAACAGTGAAACAATAACATCCCCCGGCAACGGGGGACATCTCCTTTTCAGAAAATTGGTCGGGGGCGGATGCCCCCGGCGATGGTTTCAGAACTTCTTTCCGATGGCCTCGGCCTGTGCCATGATATCGGTGTTGCCGGCGGCGAAGGCCTTGTTGTTGCCAGTAGCGAAAGCGATCTTTCCGACGCTCTGGCACTTGAAGAATCCGGTCATCACGCCCTCGATCTTGTCGGCAAGTTTGTCGGCTCCGGCGGAACCAGCGGAGACTACGACCGCGACCTTCTTCCCGGCGGGCATGTTGAGGTTGAACGAACCGTCCAGGAAACCGAAGAACCTGTCCTCGAGCAGCCTGTACTGTCCGCACGCCTCCCCGAAGTACACAGGGGTGGAGAGGATGATGCCGTCCGCCTCGCGGATCGCATCGAGCACGGGGGTGAGGTCGTCGTTCTGCACGCAGCGTCCCTTGGCCTTGCAGCCGAAACATGCCTGGCATCCCTTCCTGTTGGTCATGGGGTTCAGGTAGAACGTCTTGACGTCCTGGCCGTTGGCCTTGGCGGATTCTGCGATCTTGTTCACAACGGCCTCGGTGTTGCCGTTTTTCTCAGGGGTGGAGATAACTGCGACGATGGTCATGCTATCACCTTTCAGCAACGGCACGGTCCGATAAAAACCTCGCAGCGAACTTCCGCCGTCGCATAGGTTTATAACGGGACTATTTATACGCGTACGCGAAGATGAATGATGTCTGTGAAAGTCACAGGCTGTATGTTCAGATCACGTGATGAATATGATCTCCAAATTTATCAACCTCGGACTCTCCGAGGATCTCGCCAAAGCTATCGACGAAATGGGCTGGCAGGAACCCACCCCCATCCAGGTCACCGCCGTCCCCTACGGACTCAACGGATACGACCTCATCGCCCAGGCCCAGACCGGAACCGGAAAGACCGGTACCTTCGGTTCGATCATCATCTCCAACGTACCCGCTGGACAGGAGAAACCCTCCGCCATCGTGCTCGCACCCACCAGGGAGCTGGCCGTGCAGGTCTCCGAGGAGATCAACAAGATGTCCGCTTACACCGGACACGTCTGCATCCCCATCTACGGCGGTGCCAAGATCGAGAGGCAGGTCGCACAGCTCGAGAAGGGCTGCGACATCGTGGCCGGTACCCCTGGACGTGTCAGGGACATGATCGAGCGCGGATACCTCGACCTCTCCCTCATCAAGATCATCGTCATGGACGAATCCGACCGTATGCTCGACATGGGATTCATCGACGATATCGAATTCATATTCAAGGCCTGCCCCGAGCAGCGCCAGATGCTGATGTTCTCCGCCACCATGCCCGAGGACATCAAGAGACTCGCCTCCGATTACATGAGGAGGCCCAAGGAGGTCAACGTCTCCAAGGACGAGGTCATCCTCGACCTCATCGACGCCTACTACATCAGCGTCGGAAGGAGGAACAAGTCCTGGGCGCTCACCCGTATCCTTGACATCGACAAGCCCAAGGCACTGATCTTCTGTCAGACCATCAAGATGGTCGACACCCTCGAGCAGAGGCTCAAGGAGCACAACTACAAGGTGGAGGCACTCCACGGCGACATGCCCCAGGCCAAGAGGGAGAAGGTCGTCAACGACTTCAAGGCCGACAAGGTCGAACTCCTCATCGCCACCGACGTGGCGGCAAGGGGTCTCGACATCGACGACATCAGCTACGTCATCAACTACGACATGCCCGAACAGATCGACACCTACGTCCACAGGATCGGAAGGACCGGAAGGGCGGGAAAGAGGGGTACCGCGGTATCCTTCGTCACCTCCGAGGAGGAGTTCCTCGTCCGCGAGTTCGAGCTCAGGACCGGTCTCAAGATCGAGAAGAGGAATGTGCCAGAGGCCGAAGAGGGTACCAAGGATACCATCAGGAAGGTCGTGGATTACGACCAGCTCTCCGACCCCTTCGGAATGGTCAAGTTCACCATCAACCTCGGTAAGGCCGACGGTGTCGGCAAGGTGAAGCTCGCCGACCACATCAACAAGGCCGGAAGGATCATGGATGCCGCCATCGGCAAGATCCAGCTCGGCGAGGAGGAGTCTGTCGTGGAGGTCCACAGGGACTTCGGCAACCGTATGCTCATGGACGTCCCCAAGATGCGTTTCAAGGGCAAGAAGGTCGTCGTCAAGGTAGTCGACGACTGAAAACACTAACGCCGGGGCGATCCCGGCTCCCTTTTCTTATCTTGTTATATCCTCGAGGCGGAAGTCCAGCACCTTCTCCAGGTCCCCGAAGTCTATCTCGATCTGCAGTCCGACCTTCCCTCCGCTGACGTAGAACCTCCTGCAATCCTTGGCGGAAACATCCACCACGGTGCGGAGCTGCTTGCGCATACCCAGAGGGGAACATCCTCCGTGTATGTAACCGGTCACGGGCTGCAGTTCCTTGGAGGGTATCATCTGCACCGATTTCTCACCGACAGATGCCGCGGCCTTCTTCAGGTCGAGTTCCTTATCGGACGGCACCACGAACACATAGTATCTCTCGGACTTCCCCTGGGTCACCAGGGTCTTGAAGACTTCCTTCGGGTCCTCCCCCAATACCGACGCCACGTCGGTGGCCGCCACGGAACCGGTGGAAGAGTAGTCGTGCACGGTGTACTCCACCTTCGCACGGTCGAGGATCCTCATGGGATTGGTCTTCTCCATGATACCCGTAACCGCCACCGGACTAATACCGTTTACTCCCCCAGCTCCAGGCCCGTTAAAAATACAAATAAAAACCATGAAGGAGTTACAGTTTAGTTTACCATGAAAGCACAGGGGTTCGACAGTGCGAAGTACATCGACCTTCAGACGAAGGCCATCCTTGACCGTATGAACAAGTTCGGCGGAAAGCTGTATCTGGAGGTCGGAGGCAAGATCTTCGACGACATGCACGCTTCCAGGATCCTGCCCGGTTTCCTCCCGGACAACAAGATCCGCATGCTGGCCACCATGAAGGACAAACTGGAGGCCATCGTCTGCGTCAACTGTCAGGACATCCAGAAGAGCAAGGAGAGGGGAGACCTCGGCATCACCTACGACATCGAATGTCTCCGCATGATCGAACAGTACCAGAGCTGGGGCATCAGGACCGGTATCGTGGTCCTCACCATGTACGCCGGACAGCCCGAGGCCGACATCTTCAGGAAGGTGCTGGAACAGAGGGGCATCAGGAGCTACCTGCACTACCCCATCCACGGATACCCCGAGAACATCGACCTCATCGTCAGCGACAACGGATACGGTAAGAACGAATACGTCGAGACCACCGCCCCCGTGGTGCTCGTGACCGCCCCCGGTCCCGGCAGCGGAAAGCTCGCGGTCTCACTGTCCCAGGTGTACCAGGACAATAAGAGGGGCATACCCTCCGGATACGCGAAGTTCGAGACCTTCCCCGTATGGAACCTCCCCCTTTACCACCCCGTGAACCTCGCCTACGAGGCCGCCACCGTCGACCTCGAGGACATCAACCTCATCGACCCCTTCCACCTCGCCGCCCACGGCGTCACCGCCGTCAACTACAACCGCGACGTGGAGGCGTTCCCCGTTCTGAAGGCACTGTTCGAGAAGATGCTGGGCGAGAGCCCCTACCAATCCCCCACCGACATGGGCGTCAACCACGTCGGATTCTGCATCAGCAACGAGGAGGTCGTCAACGAGGCCTCCAAGAGGGAGATCGTGAGGAGGTACTACCGCACCCACGTGGAGAAGCTCTCCGGAAAGGTCAACGAGAACGCCGTGAGGAGGATGGACACCGTCATGAAACAGGCGGAGGTCTCCCCCGACGATTTCCCCCTGTACAAGAAGGTCAGGGATGCGGCGGCGGAGTACTCCAAGGCCATCGCGGGTATCGAACTCAGCGACGGCACCATCATCCTCGGAAAGCGCAGCAAGGACCTCACCGCCGTCTCCGCGGCCATCCTCAACGCCCTCAAGCACATCGCCGGCATCAAGAAGGAGAAGGATATCGTCCTCCCCGAGATCATCAGGCCCATCCAGGACATGAGGACCCAGATCCTGGGATTCGAGAACACCATGCTCCGTGCCGACGAGATGATGCTGGCACTGTCCATCTCCGCATCCAAGGACGAGCTCGCCAGGAAGGCCCTCGACCAGATCGGCACCCTCTCGGGATGCGACATACACTGTTCCGTCACCCAGTATCCCCAGGATATCTCCATCCTCAGGAAACTCGGGCTGAACATGACCTGCGAACCCGTGCTCCAGACCAAACTCATGTTCGGTCACTGAGGCCAAGCCTCGGACCGACATAACGTTTATATGGATTGAGTCAATCCACGGATTACCAGAGTGGCAGTAGTGTAGTTGGTTAGCACTTAACCTTGCCAAGGTTAGAACTCGGGTTCGAATCCCGGCTGCCGCACCTGGTTTTTTAAAAAAATAGAAAAAAGGTTTCAGGATTCCTGGGATTTCTGTTTCGCCTTCATCTCGTTGATCCTTTCCACGAGACCGTTCTCGTTGGCCCTGGCGAACCACTGCTGGGCCATGGAGCAGTTCTGCTTCACGCCGTGTCCGCAGGAGTAGAGGATGCCGATGTTGTACATGGCGAAGGGCTCGCCCTGTTCAGCTGCCTTTTGGAGCCATTCCATCGCGTACCCGAAATCCTGGTGGATCCCCTTCCCGGTCATGAAGCATGTACCGAGCTCGTACTGTGCACCGACATCGCCCGCCTTGGCCTTCGCGTAGGTCTCCCGGAGTCCCTCGGGAATCTCCGGTTCGGCACGTGCATCGTCCTTCTTCGCCGGTGCCTTCACGGATGCGATCTCGATCTTGCATCCGCAGCTCATACAGAACCCGAACTCCTTCTCGTCGTTCAGTTGGATAAGATCGCGGCACTGGGGACAATATACTGTAAATAACGACACAGCTGGGCAAATGCATCGCCGATAATAAACTTCGCTAAGACCGATTCGAAGGAGAAGACGGTTCATCCTCTGTTGGATGTATGACCATCCATCAGATTGTCGCAATCGCGGCCTGAATTCGTGTTAAATCGGGCGTTGCCGGCCTCTATTATTTATATTTACGCTATTTTAGATTATTTTTCTTTATAATATGTTGTATCCAAAGTGATTTTTATTGAATTAGTCAACGTATCAAAGAATGGTTAATAGTTAATTTTATATATGAGAGGATGCAACCTAAAAACCATTATATAGCAAGATTATGTTTTTCGGTCTAGATTGGATTAGAAATAATCTGATTGGAGGAATAAAAATGGCATTTGAAGCAGAAAGCAAAGCACTCTACGATGCGATGGTAGCTGTAAAACTCCCTGGCATCATCGATGCAGTCAACAAAGCAGACGCAGCCGGCATGGCCCCCACCGCCATCATCGACGCAATGTCCGCCGGAATGACCGAGGTCGGAGTTCTCTTCCAGAAGGGAAGGCTCTTCCTGCCCCACGTTCTCTCCGCAGCAGCTGGAATGAACAAGGCAATGGAAATCCTCGGCCCCAAGCTCGCAGCAGCCGGAGGATCCAACGAGAAGATCGGAACCGCAGTCATGGGAACCGTCGAGGGAGACGTCCACGACATCGGAAAGTCCATCTGCTCCACCATGCTCCAGTGCGCCGGATTCGAGGTCCACGATCTCGGACGCGACGTACCCACCCAGAAATTCATCGATGAGATCAAGGCAGGCTGCAACTTCTGCGGCATGTCCGCCCTCATGACCACCACCATGACCGTCATGAAGACCATCATCGACATCACCAAAGAGCAGGGCCTCAGGGACAAAGTCACCATGATGGTCGGCGGAGCCCCCATCACCCAGGTCTACTGCGACAAGATCGGTGCCGACGTTTACGGAGAGACCGCAAACGAGACCACCGAGAAGGCAAAGAAGATCGCCCTCGACGCTTGAATCTACCACTAACCTAAAGAGGTATGTAAATGGCTAAATACTACACCAGGTCCGGAGACGGACGCAGGATCGAGATGTCCAAAGAGGAAATCCTCGCAGACATCCAGGCAGGAACCGCAGACGCAGCAGACATCGGAACAATCCCCGCCCTTAACGACGACCAGATTGAGCACCTTGTCGACATCATCACCTGCCAGGACCGCGTCGTCGGTGTCGCACCCGGCAAAGAGGTCGTCATGACCTACGATATCGGTCAGCTCGACTTCACCGGTGACAACGGAAACTCCGGAAACGGAGTCGACATGGGAAGGCTCGAGGCCGCTCTCCTCCACGAGAGGGCACTCGGAGCAGACACCTTCGAGCTTGCACACTCTGACTACTCTGTCAAGCCTGTCAAGCCCATCATCTCCATGGAGAAACAGACCATGGAGGAGATCCAGGACGTCATCATCGCACCCTACTTCTACGGTGCAATGCCCAACATGGGTCTCTACTACGCTCCTGACGGACCCTACCCCAACCCCGCAGACCTCATGAGGGAGTTCAAGATCGACGAGTCCATGGCCGCTTCCGAGAACGCCGCAGAGCACCTCGCAAGGGACATCGAGTACGTCGGAACCCACATCCAGGCAGCTGGATCCGATGGATTCAACTTCGACACCACCGGTTCTGCAGGAGACGCAGACTTCGTCGGAACCCTCAGGGGAGTCAAAGCACTCCGCAAAGCATGCCCTGACGCATACATCAACGTCGGAGCAGCCGGAGAGTCCGTCATGGGAATCCACGGAATGATCGACTTCGAGGGAACCATCTGCGCAGGTCTCTACCCCCACCAGCAGGCAAAGGTCGTCGCTGAGGCGGGAGCCAACGTCTTCGGAGCAGTCTGCAACACCAACACCAGCAAATCCCTCGCATGGAACCTTGCAAGGTCCGTTACCTTCATCAAGGCAGCCGTCGAGCAGTCCCCCATACCCGTCCACGTCGACATGGGAATGGGAGTCGGCGGAATCCCCATGAAGGAGACCCCTCCTGTAGACGCAGTCTCCAGGTGTAACAAGGCTATGGTCGAGATCGCCAAAGTCGATGGAGTATAGGTTGGAGTGGGAGATCCCGTCGGAATGGACATCCCCCACCTCATGACCTCCGGTATGCAGGGAATCAGGACCACTGGTGACCTCGTTGCCCGTATGATGTACGCAAAGAACATGAAGCTCGACAAGGCAAAAGAGTACGTTGCAAAGAAGCTCGGACTCGACACCGTCGAGATCGCTGACGAGTGCATCATGAGGGACCTCCGTGAGGAGCTCGGAATCGGAACCTGTACTGGTATCCCCGGAGCACCCAGGGGTATCGCTGCCAAGATGAACATCGAGAAGCTGCTTGACATCAAGATCAACAGCTGCGAACTGTTCAGGCAGCAGCTCAAGAACTGATTCGAATAAACCTTAACTTTCAGGGGGCTTCGGCCCCCACCCTTCTTTTTCAATCCATTCACGGACGGGCACCCTATCATCCGCTGACCCGTTCCTATCGGGGCTGCAAAGCAACGATCCGCCGTTTCACGGACTGTTTTCCAATCATCGAAATAATTGCCGATTTCATAACATATCAATCATTATTTTATTTCACCCTTAAATCATTATATTTAAATTTAACTACATTGAACCATAGTTGGATTAGATTTTCGTACTAAAAACACCATTTTTTGTTGAAAGTGTTAATAAATTTGTTGAATTTAACAATATTTTTACACTAAATAATTCCAATTTGAACATGTTAATAAATATCTTTATATATACATTAATACACAAATAGAAAGATTTATAAATAGAATGTTGGAAAATACAATCATTATTATATATGACCCAAATAAATTACAACTAACACGAAAGGCTGAACATACAGCCTTAAAACGTGACGGAGAAAATCCAATGAGTGAATCAAACGAAACAACCCAACTCCAGCGTTCTGTGAGCTGGAAAGACGGAATGTTCGTGGCACTCGGTGTTCCCCTCCTCATCCTTCCCGGTCTCTTCGACGTGGGATCCATGATCTGGGGCCTCTGTATTTTCACCTGGACCGTAGGAGTTATCCAGGGATTCGTACAGAACATCGCATACGCTGAGATGGTCACCACCTTCCCCCAGGCCACTGGCCTCCCCGGCTGTGCACAGGCCGTATTCCATTCTGATAATGTGGCTCCAGGCAAGATCGACAAGAGTAAGTTCATAGGTGCGTTCGCATCATGGTGTTATTGGTTCGCCTGGACCCCTGTGGTCTACATCTTCTCAGGACTCATCGTCGAGTACATCACCGTCATGGGCGGCTGGACACTCACCGACATGGAATTCCTCGGAGTGAGCATGGCAGTCATACTCATCGTTGTCTCCGGCATGTTCGTCATGTCCTCCCGCGGACTCGAAGGAGGAGGAAGGCTCGCGATGATCCTCGCCATCATCTCCCTCATCCCCATCATAATCATCCTTCTCGGTGACATCGGACATTTCGAATTTTCCAACATCACCGAGGCATGGAGATTCCCCGTCGACGGAAGGGACGACATCGCATCCATCGTACTGGTCCTCGGATGCTTTGGACTCGGCCAGTGGTCCTCCTGTGCATGGGAGACCGCAGCCATCTACGGTCCCGAGTACAAGGACCCCGGAAGAGACACCCCCAAGGCCCTCTTCGGCTGCGGCATCATCTGTCTGGCTATGTTCTTCGTCGTACCGTTCCTGATGTACGGTGAGATCGGTCAGGCAGGTGTCGTGGGCAACGACTACCACTCTCTCTACCCCATCGCCATCGCGGCGTTCGGAGACCTAGGCGGAATGATCGCCCTTGTTATCCTCATCATCGCCATGATCCTCATCATCCAGACCGGATACCTCGGATCCTCCAGATCCCTGTTCTCCATGGCATATGAGGGCAACCTCCCCAAGTGGTTCGCCAAACTCAACAGCCACGGGATGCCCGTACACGCGATGATCTTCGTCTCCGTGTTCAACAGCGTCCTGATGCTGGTCCTCTGCATCCTGCCGATGGTGGGAATCGACACCTCGGTCATGACCGTCCTGTCGGCATCCGCCATGGGATATGCCATCGCCAACTTCGTAGCCCTCGCAGCATTCGTGAAATCCAGGAGGGATGCCAAGTTCAAGGACCTTCCCAGGCCCTTCAGGGCACCCGGATTCTACACCTATGTCGGTGCGTTCATGTGCTGCATGCAACTCGTACTCCTGACCTGTCTGGTATACTGGAGCTACGTGGCATCCGGCGACTCCGTCATACCCGCAATCCTCGGAGTCGTCATCCTGCTGTTCTTCATCCCCGTATGGATATGGGTCCAGAAGAAGAACGCCGCAGAGGCAGCCTGAAACATTTCCAACCGGGGGCAACCCCGGTACAGGACGGGTATTCCCGTCCCGACTTCTTTTTCAAAAAAAGTATCATTCGGATTTCTTGTCGATGAGCCTGTCGACGAGGAGCACCATGTCACGACCGTTGGAAGAATAACCATCGCCGCCGATGGATTCCACCCATTCCTCCGAACAGGGGGCACCGCCGAATAGCTTCAGTGCGTTGCAGCCGAACTCCTGCATGGTCTTCACAAGATTCTTCTGAGAGATCAGGGTGGTGGTCATCAGCGATGAGGCACCTACCGCATCGGCGGAATACTCGACCACTGATTTCACGAAATCCTCCGGGGAAACGTCGTTGCCGAGGTCGATGACCTCATAGCGGGCACCCTTCAGCATGGCCACGCACACGTTCTTCCCGATGTCGTGGATGTCGCCGGAGACCGTTCCCATCACCACGATGGCACGGTGATGGTCGGTGGAACCCTCGTTCATGCGTTCGCTGAGGATCGCCATGGCATCATCCATGATCTTGGAGGCCATGAGGACCTGGGGAAGGAAAAGCTCCCCTTCGTCGAAACGGCGGCCGATGGTATCCATACCCTTGGAGAGGGCCTCGGTGATTATCTCCTCTGGAGTGATGCCTTCGTACAGGGCCTTGCTGAGGGATTCGAGTACGCCTTCGCGGTCGAGTTTCTCCAAGGCCCCCCTGATGGTGTCGAACAGCTCCTCCTTCACGGAAATCACCTATGCGGTCAACATCGGTGTTTTATTATTGGATGTTTGTGGTTTCCGTTTTTTTCTTAATATTTGTTAAACAACCTGATCCCAGATTAACTCGGATTCGGTAGTAAAAATTGTACCGCGGGGGATGAACCCCGCGGATTGCCGGTCAAGCCGGCTGAAATGTTTACTCGTCGGTGAAGGTCATGCTGCCGAGCTTCACGTTGTGTCCGCAGAATCCCATGGTCTGGAGGACAGAGAAGAACAGGGCGATGATCGCCGATGCAAGGGCGAGCTCTGCTCCGAATGCGAAGCCGACTCCTCCAGTAAAGATGTCCCAGGTAAGGAACAGTGCGGAGAGGACGACGGAAACGGCGGAGAGGGCGAGACACGCGAAGGTGATTCCCTTGGATCCGGCAGGCTTCAGGAAGTTGAGTCCCTCGAGTACCATGATGGCGATTCCGAGGACCATCACGACGGTGGGGATGAACTTGTAGATTCCGTCGGCCCAGTCGGCGGTGAAGAAGACCGCTCCGAGTACGGAGGGCATTCCCTCGACCCAGTCGCAGGCTCCGGTGCAGAACAGGAGGATGGCTCCGACGATGACGAATCCGCCCATGAACTTGGGCTGGCAGTTCTTCTCCTTCTCGAAGTGGACTCCGGGGGTGATGTCGGGGTGCTGCTGGCAGTTCCACCACTGGATGAAGATCCATGCGGGGACGTAGAGCAGGGTGGCACCGAGTCCGATGATGCAGTATCCGAATCCCATGTACTCGTTAACGTAGTAGAGGAGACCGGGGATCATGAAGAAGAACTCGAAGATGGCCATGAAGATGGCTCCGGCCATGGCCCACCTGGGTGCCCTGTAGACCCTCTCGACATCCTTGAAACGGGGGTCGCGCCTGGACTTGATGAATGCAAGCATGCACATTCCGAGTGCGATGGCGAATCCGAGTGCGGATACGGCGAGGATCTGGGAGGCGGTGATGCCTGCGAGGATGATGACGAATCCGATGAATGCCTCGAAGAACATGGCGTAGATGGGGACACCGTAGCTGTTGGTCTTGGAGAACATGTAGGGGAAGTTTCCTTCCTTCGCCATGATCTGGATGGTCCTTGCGGTTCCCAGGAATGCGGTCTGGATGATCATGACCATTCCTGCGATCAGGAGGATCACGGCGATCAATCCGGCAGCCTTTCCGAAGTCGGACTCGGCCACGGGGATGAGGGTTGCGGCACCGGCAGCCTCAATCTGGGCCTGCCCGAGGGCACCGTACATACAGAAGGAGATGATGAAGTACATGAAGAGACACATCAGTCCGCAGGCGATGAGGGCCTTGGGGACATCCCTGGAGGGCTCCTTGTACTCAGCACCGTAGGTTGCGGCGGACTCCCATCCGACGGCACTCCACTGTGCGACAGTGAAACATCCGAGGATCATGAGGATGGTGTTTCCGTTCCATTCCCATCCAGCGGGGACGATCTCGTTAGAGATGTAATCCATGCTGAAGGTTCCGTTGAAGAGGGGGACCACACAGATGACGAGGATGGGGATGATGGTGATGGCTGCGAGGATCAGCTGGATCTTGGCACCGCCCTCGAGTCCCTTCCTTCCGCTCACGATGATGAACAGGTAAATGAGGAATCCGAGTGCGAGGTAGTAAAGGGTGGTCATTCCACCGAGATCGAGACCGAAGTAGTCGCTGATGTACAGACCGGTCATGATGGTGAAGATGGGGATCACGGGGACCCAGGTAGCGAAATATGCCCAGGCACCCAGCGAACCGATAAGACGTCCTTTGTTGACCTTCTTTCCGGCGTATTTCTCGTCATCCTTGTAGACGTACTGGATCGAACCGCCGATTCCGGCGACACCGAAGGTTGCGCACATCTCACCGAGGGGGATGTTGAGAAGGAAACCGGAAAGGACAGACAATACCCAAATGATGATACTCATCGCCCAAAGGGTCATCGAGAGATCGCACAGCGAGGGAACGATCAGAATCGGGATACCCATGGCGATGATGAGTCCTTGTTTCCAGTCGATGCTTCTGACCAACTCGTTGGTCACACCGGCTGAAGTGTTTGTTTCTTCTGACATTGTAATTGACCTCAATAACGACTGGAAAGCGGACTCCCCAATCTACCAAGTATGACTGGGATTAAGGTGTATAATAAATAGCATTCGCAGAAAGTTTTATATAAAATCAGATTTGCTTAATTTTATTATAATATTATAATAAATTCTTTGCACGCGCAATTAGGGTATTGGTTACAATAAAGTGCAATAAATCGAATCGAATAACGATCTGAATTTGTGAATTTTTCAAAAAAATATTGCAAAACTCAACATTTTTTTGAACTGCAACTGAGAATTGCCTTAACAATGATGATTTTTATCGTTTTTTGGACTTTTGAAACATCATATTTAAAGTTAACTGATAATATTGATGGATGGATGTAAAATACTGTAACAATTTGACTTATTTTGTTGATTTAATCATCAAAAATATGGATTTTATCAATGTTGACACCATCAATAAATCCAATAATTTTTCGCAATTAGAAATATTTATATAGAATAAATTTCACATTTCGAAACATTTATAAAGAGTAAATGTCAAAACATACCAATTCGTAATAAGTATTAAATACTGACCAGGGAAATATCAAATTAACACGAAAGTCCCAAGCACCGCTTAGGACAAAAAACGTGCATGGAGGAAAAAAATATGGCAAACGAACAGATTATGGCTGACCTTCAGAAGGCCATTGAGACCTGGGATTTCAAACTCGCTGACTCTGCAACCAAGGCAGCAATCGAGGCAAAGATCCCCGTCGGAGAGATCATCGGTGAGGGACTCGGAAAGGGAATGGAAGTCATCGGAAAGAGATTCGATGCAGCAGAGATCTACCTTCCCCAGGTAGTTGCAGCATCCAAGGCAATGGAAGTCGCACTCAAAATCCTCGAGCCCCTCATGACCGCCGGTGCAGGCGCACTCAAGGGAACCGTCGTCTTCGGAACCGTCGAGGGAGACATCCACGAAATCGGAAAGAACGTTTGCTGTGCAATGCTCCGCGGTGCAGGATACAATGTCATCGACCTTGGACCCGACGCAGACGGAATGAAATTCATGGACGCTGCCGACGAGAACGACGCAGACATCCTCGCAGGATCCGCACTCATGACCACCACCCTCGAATCCCAGAGAGAGCTCGTACAGATCAGGGACGAGATGGAGAACAGGGCAAAAGTCATCGTCGGTGGCGCACCCTGCTCCAAGGAATTCGCAGAAGAGATCAAGGCCGACGGATACTCCGCAACCGCAAACGAAGTCATCGCACTCTGCGACAGCCTGATCGCCTGATCAGTGAAACCAGAAACAAATCGAAAGGTGAAATAAATGGCAGCAACTAGGCCCCTTACCGTTATCGATGTATACGAGAGGTTCGTCAAGGGAAAGAAAGTTCCTGAGAACGAGTGGGATTACACCATCATCCCCCAGAACCTGACCGCACTCAAAGAGAAGTACAAGCTCAAATTCGAGCCCGGACAGTCTGTCCCCGAGGACAACGAGACCAAGAACGCCCTGTTCCAGGCCGGTCTTGAGATGCTCTCCACCGTCGGATTCTACTGCCAGGACCTCGGCCGTGTCATGCACGTCACTGAGGAGGAGATTTGGGAGGGAATCAAGAAGACCCCCAAGAAACTGATCCTCGGAGAGGGAAGGGACATCGCAAGGTTCTACCCCAGGCACGGAAACAGCCCCGTCAAGCCCATCATCCAGGGTGGACCTACCGGATCCCCTGTATCCGAAGAGATGTTCATCAAGATCATGCAGTCCTACGCCCAGGAGGCAGTCGTCGACGACCTCGTCGACGGAGTTATGGACACCGTCGAGGGAAAGAAGGCAAAATCCGGAACCCCCTACGAGATCCGTGCCACCATGCAGGAACTCAGGATGACCAAAGAAGCAAGGACCCGTGCCGGAAGGCCCGGACTCGGTGTTTAGGGACCTGAGACTCCTCTGACCGTCGGAGGAAGGCTTGTCGCTGACTGTCCCAACGCTGGACACAGGATCACCGACGCACACGAGTGCTCTCAGCTCAACGAGCTCAAGATGGATCTCTGCGGACTCAACATGCTCGCAGGCTGGACCGTATCCGGCGACACCATCATGATCGAGCAGATGCCCATCTTCGGTGGATACACCGGTGGAGTCGAGGAGACCGCAATCTCCGATGTCGCAACCACCCTTGCATCCTTCGCTCTCTTCAGCGGAAACTTCCACCTCGACGGACCTATCCACATCAGGTGGGGAGTCACCACTGCAAAAGAGACCCTCCAGG
>CACWTF010000013.1 GCA_902763685.1 methanogenic archaeon
GGTGCTGCCGCACTTAGCGCATTCTGTCATACGGCACCTCCTTGATCTCTTTGACGTCGATGATGCGGTCGACGTTCATGTAGTGGTGACAGCCGTCCGTGCACTGCATCTCGATGAACTGGTCCTTCCCGTTCAGAAGGTCGTCCATGACCTTCCTGGCGCCGCTGACCACGCAAAACGACTTCCCGTTGGTGAGGTAGATCTGGATCTTCAGCTCGTCGCGGTTCACTGGTATCCCTCCATCCTCGTCCTCTTCTGAGGATCCTCTATCGGGGAGGCATAGTACATCTGGGCCTGATGCTGCGTCAGGACCGAGACGATCTCGGTATTGTTCTTGACCAGATTGGCGATGTTCTCGCTCTCTCTCATAAGAGCATCCGCGGTCCTCTCCTGCACTCCCGTGACCAGGTCCAGGATTCCGAACACGGTCTCCAGTCTGGCCTTGACCTCCTCGGAGGTGCATCTGGCCGAAGAGGATTCGTCCAAGGCCTTGAGGACGTACTGCGGCGTCCTGGCGAAAACGCGTAGGGACCTCCAGTCCGATACGCCGGAGATCTCCGCCTCGGGATTGCCCGGACTTCCGTCCACGAAGACCTCGCCGGGTTCCTTCCTGTCGGTGGAGGAGATGAACTGCGTGTACGGTGAATTCTGTATCGCGTATTCGAAGACCGAACCGCCGTCGAACTTCGGATCGGTAAGCTTCCATCCCGTGTTCGCGAGAATCGTCGAAACGTACAGGGCGCGGTCGATGAACAGCTGCCTCGCCTCGTCCTCGCAGGTGAAACATTCGGGATCCAGGAACACCCTTCCAGGATACAGGAGGAACGTCTCCGAACCCTTGTTCCCCAGACGGTAGCCGAATGTTACCTCCTGCCTGGAGATCTTCATACTGCCGTAGCGGTTGACGGAACCGTTGAGGTTGGTCTTCTCCTTCTTCCAGTACCCCACATAGCCTACGCCCGGAATCTGGGGATCGTCGAAGGTCCCCGTCTTCACCACGGTGAGGCTCATGCTCCCGTTGACGTGGGCCTCCACGTAACCGTCGGGACACACGTCCCCGGTGGCGACTCCCCTGAACCTCTCGGGCGCGGGACGGACGATATGGAGGTGGGTGCCCTTTGCGGCGCCCTGGCCGCATTTGCCGCAATCCCCGTCCCTTTCCTCAAGGTACTTCCAGTCTGGCTCGTAGATTATGGGATTGTCCGTTCCCGGGATCGCCCTGATATAATGAAGATGGCAGAGCTTCGCCACGATGTTGTAGGCGGAGCGTGCGGGGATGCCCAATTCGGACGATGCGGCGTAGGCGGATCTCCCCTTTAATACGAGACCTAGCACCGCACGGTCCCTCTTGTTCAGCGTGCGGGTCACTCCTCACCAACTCCTTCGCGGGGGAGGAAGACTATGGCAACCTGCCATGTCTCCGCACCGGGGGTACCCTCTGCTGCCGGATCGCGGCAACCCTTGCGTGCGCGGCTTAGAATGTAGGACTCCGCACCCCCCTTGCCATTTTCGTCACCGTCATGGCAATAGTTCTGTACAGCGCGGATGGTGCCGTAGATGTTCTCCGAATCCTCAACGGACCAGGTGTAGCCGTACATCCTGACAATGTCGACGACTCCCAACCTGTAGAAGACGTGATGCAGCATGACGTCCGCATCCTTCGTCCTGAAGTCCTCGATCCTCCCGGAATCGTTGGTCTCGAAGAGGAAGTCCCCTTCGCCCGATGGGAGGGATTGGTCGGGGTTCTCGTATCCCCCGATCATCACGTATCTTTCGTATTGCAGTTCTTCGGGACCGGATTCCCCTGTACGGGGCCGTCCCTTTCCTTTCGTTTCTGTTTCGTGTCCCAAGTTGTTTCCAACCTGCGACTAAGGCCGTCTACGAAGGCTTTAGAGGGAAAAATGAGGGTTACCCGAGGTTTTACCCTCGGATAGCAACGGATTGCATTGCCCGGTGTTCTTCACGTGACACTTCTCAACGTTACCGTCGATCTCGCAGTATGCGATGAATCTGTTCGGTCTCTGTAAGAAGACTCCTGGTATGACTTTGCGATACCTCATCTGTACTCCGATAAAGCATAAATTGTGCAAATATTTGCCGATAAAAATACCAAAAAGGTGTAATTAATTCCTTTATAATTTATGCAAAATGTGCAATTAATTATTGTAGGAGATACATGGACAGAAGATGCCTGAAGGATCTCATCAGATGGAACGAATCCAAGAATCGTAAGTCCCGTCATGGCAAAATGTCAGCGGTACCGGAGATTACTGACGGAATCCGAAACCCGATAAGCCCCCTCCTCAACGTTCATCGACACCTATCTATATCCAATCCCCCTCCATATTGACATGCAGGAAGTGGATGCCGAGGTCTTCAAAGCATTATCCGACGCCAACAGGCTGAAGATCCTCTCCATGCTCTCTTCGGGCGAGATCTGCGCCTGCAGGATCCTTGAGGCCCTGGACATCACGCAGCCCACCCTTTCCCACCACATGAAGATCCTCTCCGGATGCGGTCTCGTAACCGTTAGGAAGGAAGGCCAGTGGTCATATTATTCTCTGGACCGTGCCAGGCTGGATCAGCTCAAGGAGTTCCTGGGTTCGCTCTGATCCCTCTAACACATAGACGAATATCTATATAGACGATTATCTATGTAATGTCATGAAACAAACGAACCCCGCTGACGAGGAAAGGATCAGGGAAGGCGTACGCGAATACTACGGGAAGAGCCTCAAGGGCAGTTCCGACCTGAAGACCAATGCCTGTACATGCTCCTGCTCTCCGGACAAGAGGATAGCACCCATCCTGCCCCTCATCGACGATGAGATCCTTGACAGGTTCTACGGCTGCGGTTCGCCCATCCCACCGCTCCTGGAGGGACTTACGGTCCTGGACCTGGGATGCGGTACCGGGAGGGACGTGTACATCGTATCCAAGCTCGTGGGTGAGAACGGGCATGTGATAGGGGTGGATATGACCAGGGAACAGCTGGATGTCGCCGAATCCCATTTACAGAGTCAGACGGAGAGATTCGGATACACCAAGCCCAACGTGGATTTCAGGCAGGGATACATTGAGGATCTCAAATCGGTTGGGATAGAGGATTCCTCCGTCGATGTGGTGATCTCCAACTGCGTGATCAACCTCTCCCCCAGGAAGGACCTGGTCTTCAGGGAGATACACAGGGTGCTGAAGGAGGGCGGGGAACTGTACTTCTCCGATGTCTTCGCTGACAGGAGGGTACCCGACGAGGTTTATGCGGACCCCATCCTCAGAGGGGAATGCCTCGGCGGTGCTATGTACACCGAGGATTTCCGCCGTGCTATGGAGAAGGCTGGATTCCAGGTCGTCAGGTACACCTCGGTGAGCGATGTGAAGGTGGACGATCCTGAGATGAGGAAGCTGCTCGGTGATGTGAGGTTCACATCGCGTACCGTGAGGGCGTTCAAGCTGCCCGATCTGGAGGATGAATGCGAGGATTACGGGCAGACCGTGATCTACGACGGCGGGATCGAGGGACATCCGGAATGGTTCGACCTCGATAACGGGCATCGTTTCTATACGAACCATCCAAAGTCCGTGTGCGGGAACACGGCATCGATGTGTTCCGGGACCCGCTACGGGAAGCATCTTCATGCCAGGGGAGACAGGTCCCGGCACTATGGTAAATTCGAGTGCAGGGATGACGAACCGGTCGGAGGGTGCTGCTGCAGGTGAAACGGGCGGTCCCCGACACATATCTCAGACGGCCCACTTCACTTCTTTCGTATATGACCTTTAGGTCCACGTCATCCCCTCAGATCGTCGGCTGTGAGAGGCGGTTCACCGAAGATGCGATCGAGCTGGTCGTCGCAGCCGACAGCTGATGCCAGCTGCCACAGGCTTTCGAGGGAGATCCTGCCGGTACGTTCGAAACGCTTTATCGTCCCGTACGATACCCCGCTCCGGTCCGCCAGTTCGAGCTGGGTCAGTTTGGCCTTCTTGCGGTATACCTTGAATCTCGATGCCAGGTCGGCCATCCGATCCTCCATGGATCTCTCGTGGAAGATGTCGCTGAGTTCAAGATAATTCTTCATGATTATAGATAACATATTATCTATTTTAAGCATTTTTTGGGTAAATAGATAATATATTAACCGTCAATAATATTTGATACCGGGATAGATCTCGGGAAAAGCGAAAAGAGGTATTCGGAGGGACGGATCGCTCCGTCCCTCGGTTAGGGTTTGTTCACGCCTTCTTCTTCTGCATGAAGAAGAACGCACCACCGATGGCGGCGATCGCCACAACCGCGATCACTACGACGATGGCGATGGGAAACTCGCCGCCGTTGTTGCCGCCGGAGGAGGATTCCTCGAATCCGATGCTGTATGTGGAGAGGTGGTTCGTGGAGAACGATACCTTTCCGTCGGCATAGGCTGCATCGATCTTCTCCGATATCGCTCCGTCCTTGATGTAGTACACTTTCAGGTCGGAGGCATTCTTACCCTCGGGCAGAGTGTAGCTGATCGTGAAGGTAGCTTTTCCCTCTCCGAAACTGGTGTTGGCGCCGAAGGAGATGTCGTAGACAGGATTGTCTCCAACGAGTTTCTTGGTCGCATCGTCGAGGGTATCCTTGTTCACCGAATCGATCTTAAGGTCGCCTGTGGAAAGAGTGGAGATTGCTTTCGCATCGAAAGATGCGGAGTTCCCGCCTTTCAAGCCGATGTCAAGTGTAATCGAAGAATCAGATTCTGCCTTGTATTTGACGAAACTCAGATTGACAGCGGATATGCTGGCACTTTCCGTTTCGGAGGTTTCTTTGTAGGATTTGCCTTCAACCTCGAGGTCCACCATCACGAAGTTGCCTTCAGACATTACAAACGAATGTCCAGCTATAACTGAAGGTTTCGTGTTATCAAGTTTCGTGTCGTTTGCATCATAGAAATTGTAGTCGGCGAAAGTATATGAGCCGGTAGTGAAACCTTTTCCGACGATAAGTATCTCGATGGAACTGCAATTGTAGATTAGATCATTTGAAATGGATTCCACCTTATCTCCGATAACAACCGTTTTGAGGGATGTACACTGTGACATAACGTTGCTTCCCATGCTGACAGTATTCGCAGGGAAAACGATACTCTCCAAAGAAGTGCATTTTGAGAATGAACTACTTCCGATGGAAGTTATGGAATCGGCAAGTTCGATTTCGGTAAGATTCGAAAAGCTCCAGAATGCGTATTTCCCAATGGAGGTTACCCCATCATTGACAATAACTGTGGATATTGCTTCACGAATCGAATGCCAAGGCCTGTCCGCTGCGGCACTATAATCTGTCATAAGGCCGGTTCCGCTGATTGTCAGCGTTTTGGAGTCGGCATCATACGACCAGGTGGCATGCTCTCCGCATGAACCGCTGGTCTCAGCTTCTGCAACGGAAGAATCGGAATCATTCATCAAAACAAAGCCTGTGACGGCGGTCATCGCGATTACGATGAGCACCGCCAAACATCTGCGGGAAAAGAATCCGCCCTTAAGGGCAGGGTCCCCCTCCCGCACAGGGTCAGAGGACATGAAATTGTAATCGTAACGGCACTTTATAATGGTAAGGTTTTCCCGTAAACAACCAAATGACTTACTAAATCAATCGATTTGGCGACAAACGCATTGTGCATTTTCAGATAGGCCAGATCATGCACAACAACCAAATCGGCTGCCTCGCGCGGCGCGTATATATCTATCTTCGGGCCCCCCGTTTCCGAGGGGTTTCCGAGGAGCATCCGTGCATCGAAGGCATGGTAATGGGGCAGGTCTCCCCTCCAAGGGCGATGAGTTCATAGGATTGCATCGTTTCGACGGTTTATAATGACTCGTCCTAACGGCATTTGACTTTCAGATTCGGTCACTATCGGCCATCTCCCCCGCTTTGCGTTTTATACCCGGGAGCAGGTGGAGAACAGAAGTGATGGAATGACAGGAAGAATATGTCCGATATGCGGGTGCGACTGCGGGCTGAATCCGTTCTCGATCTGCCCCGGGTGCGGGAACGTGATGCAGGAAGAGGAAGTTGCTGCTAGGTAACATCCCTACACTGAGATGTACAATAAAGCAGGCGAGAGTTCTGACCAAATCTTTTAAAAACAGTGTAGTCAGCCAAGGATTCGGAAGCGTGGGGCCCAGAAGGATTCAATGGATGGGTCTTGCAGGATTCCCTGCCCACATCGAATCATCAGGGACGTCCTTAGTCAATACCGATCCCGCTCCGATGATGCACCGATCGCCTATCCTGACTCCGGGAAGAACGGTCACGTTCGCACCTAGCCAGCAATCCTCCCCGATGGTGATGGGAGCACCCCTGACTATGTGTGTCCTCCTCTCCATGTGATCCTTCGGATGGACGGCGGTCACCAGGTGGCAGTCCGGTCCGATCTTGGTATGGTCGCCAATTGAAATCTTAGCGGTATCCAGGAAAGTGCAGTTGTAGTTCACCAGCACATCCTTCCCTATCGAGATGTTGAACCCCAGGTCGCACCGGAACGGGAAGATAACGACGGAATCGTCGGGTATCCTTTTGCCAGAGATATCCGAGAACGCATCCCTCATCTCTTTCACAGACGTCATGGCGGTGCAGTTGTACCTCTGCACCTTCAGTCCGCATTCCAGTATGGCGGAATCATACTCCTCCCTGAACTCCGGACCGATCCATTCCCCCGCATCGAGGGCCCCCCTGAACGTCTTTGCCATACGATGATATCGCATGGATCGGTAAAAAAGGTAAACGGTTTGCGGATACCGGCAGGGATTGCCTGCCGGTACCGTATTCACTGCTCGTACTGGGGCTGCCAGCCGGCGAACTGCACCAGCTGTTCGTCGGTGCGGTGGTAGTACCTCTCGTCCCGATCGAGCTTCGCAATCTCCGCCATATCGGAATCGGAGAATTCGAAATCCAGGATTTCGAAGTTATCCCTGATGTGGTCCACGTTCCTGCTTCCGGGGATGACGGCGAAGCCCATCTGCACATGCCACCTGAGGATGATCTGTGCGGGGGTCTTGCCGTATTTCTTACCGAGTTCGGCGAAGACCGGTTCCGATATCAGTTTACTGTCGCCGTGTCCCAGGGGGTACCAGCTCATGATCTTGATACCGTACTTATCGAGCAGAACGCAGAGGTCCTTCTGCGTGAAGTAGGGGTGTGCCTCCACCTGTATGAACTGGGGGACGATCTCCCACTTGTCCTTCAGGGATTCTATGTATTTGCCTTCGAAGTTGGAGATGCCGATGGCCCTCGCCTTGCCTTCCCTGTATGCCTTCTCCAGCTGCCTGTAGCCGGCCAGCCAGTCGCCTGCGGGCTGGTGGATGTACAACAGGTCCACATAATCCAATCCGAGACGCTCCAGGGTCTCGTCCACAGCGTTGGGATTGGTGTACTCGCTGGGCCATAGCTTGGTGGATACGAAGACCTCCTTCCTGTCCACGCCGCTCGTCCGGATACCGCGTCCGCAAGCCTTCTCGTTCACGTAAGCATTGGCGGTGTCCACCATGCGGTATCCCATCCTCAGTGCCTCCCTGACGCTGTTCTCCGCATCCTCGGGGGAGAGCATGAAGGTCCCGATACCGATCTCGGGACATTCGATTCCGTTGTTCAGTTTCATCATGATTTTACTCTCCGAATCTTTCCTTATCAAGTGTTTTGATGGGTCTCGCCGGGTTGCCGACGACGACCTGGTAATCCTCCACGTCCTTGGTGACGATGGAACCCGCTCCCACCACAGCGTACCTTCCCACTCTGACACCGGGCATGATCTGTGCCCCGGCACCGATCCATGCCCCTTTGCAGACCTTCACGGGTTTGCAAAGAAGTACCGCCCTGTCGTAGAGGTCGTGGTTGTTCGATATCAGCGAGACGTTCGCTGCTATCATTACATCGTCCTCGATATCGATGCCGCCCCTGCACATGCCCAGGAGGTTCCCGCCGATGTACACGTTCTTCCCTACCCTCAGATGCTCAGAGGCTACGAGATTGAACGGAGCGGTGAGTCTGGTACTCTCTCCGATTCTGTCGCCGAATAGCTCCTTCACGAGGGAATCGTATTCCTCCGTGAAGGGCATGGTGTGGTTGATCCTGAAGATGAGCTGGCTGTTGCGGACGCCCAGCTGCATCTCCTCGGGAGTGAAGTGCCTGGTATCCACCCTGGTCTCCTCGCATTCCATCCCATCACTCCGTGCATTTCAGTGCCCAGTCGGACACCCTCTTCTTTGAAGACTGAGCCTGGCTGCCGGAGATAGCTAGAGAATCCACGAGCTTCGCTCCTTTGCAGGCCTTCTCCAGGTCCCTCTCGGAAGAACCCATCCCGCTTCCCTCGTGGGTCATGACCGCGAAGATCCTCTTGCCGCTCCAATCCAGCCTGTCGATGAAAGAGAATATAGCCATCGGATAGGTGCCCCACCAGCAGGGTCCGCAGAAGAAGATGTTGTCGTAACCCTCCAGTGAATCCATGTACCTCCTGAGCTCCGGTCTCGCCTTCTCCCTCAGTTCGGTCTTGGCCACATCTGTGCAGGCCATGTAGTCCTTCGGGTATTCTTCGACGGTCTCGATCTCGAAGAGTTCCCCGCCGACGGCCTCTGCGATGTATTCCGCCACGTATTCGGTGTTCCCTTTGGGGACGGAGCGGATGCTTCCGCCGAAGTAGTTCTCACCCTTGCGTGAGTAGTAGACTATCAGGTTCTTCGCCATCGTATCACTGAATATGCAATCCCCTGCCGATTAATTAAAGATATTTATATAAAACATCTATATTCAATAAAATAATTAAATCGATTATATCAAGGGATACCATGGACTTCAAACAGATCGATTATCTGCTCGAGATACGCCGGACCATGAGCCTGAACCGTGCCGCGGAATCCCTGAAGGTATCGCAGCCAACCCTCTCCTACCAGCTTAGGCAGATCGAATCCGAGGTGGGATTCGAGATATTCAAGAGGGCGGGAAGGAACCTCGTCATCACCCCCGCGGGGGAGCAGTTCTGCGGCGATCTCTTCAACATACGCAACGAAATGAGGAAATCGGTGGAACACTGCCAGAATCTGGGCGGAAGATACAGGGAAGGTATCAGGGTGGGACTGCCTGTCAGATCGGCCCTCAGGCTGCTTCCCGAGGCGATCAGGCTGTTCTCGGCGGAGTATCCCGACGTCCTTGTCACGCCGGTGTTCCATGATTACGGCGATTTCGGCAGGTTCCTCTCGGGGGATACCGACCTCGAGTTCACCGAGACGGGGTATTTCTCCCGTTCCCCGGGCATCAGGGAGGAGCATCTCTACGACAGCGGTATCTATCTCATAGTGAGGGACGACGATTTCCTCGCTTCGAGGGAAAAGGTGGGTGAGGAGGACCTCCGCGGCAGGACGCTGATGGTCGGGGGCGGTTCCCCGCCCCAACTGCAGGCGGTGCAGGACCGCGTCATCTCGAACGAGAACATCGGTTACTACAACAGCCACGACCACGATACCACCATGGTGAACGTCGCCGTGGGGAGCGGGGTGTGTCTCTCCCCGGGATTCCTCATGGGCAACGACCCCGGTTACAGGTGGATCCCCTTCGACTGTCCGGAGTACTTCGACTGTGCCGTAGCGGTGAAGGATAAGGAGGGGCGTCCCTCAGTAATCAGGCTCGTGGAGATCCTGAAGGAACTCTATTCCTCGTACGAAGGGCCGCTGTGAGTATCCCATTGTCATAATCCGCAACAGGATCATTTATCAGTCGTATATCCCCAACGTATGTTCAGTGCCCGTACCGCCTCCGCGGCCGTCATCTTACTGGTGGTCCTCTCCGGATTCTCCCTGTTCTGTCCAGACGACAGCTCCGCGGATCCGTCGAGAACGGCGAGTACGGTGCCGTCGCCTCGGTCGACTTCTCGGAGTTCGACCAGGCCTGTCAGCAGATTACGGGAAAGACATTTTCCGAGTGGATCGAGGACATCTCGGCATCCCTCACGGATTACAATATCGGCAGCAACGACCTCGGATGCAGGATCGCCGCAAAGCGAAGTCCCTCTGATCTCAGAGACCATAGCCTTTCATCCTTGCGTATGCGATTATCAGATCCGCGGCCTGTTCCACGGTTATGTCGGATGTGTCGATGCACAGGTCGTAGTTCGCGGCATTGCCCCAGACCTTGCCGGTGTACCTCTGGTAGTACATGGCCCTGTCACGGTTCTTGGTCTCCACGCGGGCTTCCGCCACCCTCAGGGATATCCCGTTGCGTTCGGCCGACCTCTTCGCACTCGATTCCTTCGAGGCGTGGATGAAGACCCTGATAACATCCGGTCTTCCCTCGAGGACATGATCCGCGCACCTTCCCACGAAGACACAGGATTTCCCCTCGTCCGCCAGCCTGGCGATGGCCTCGAACTGGTACTGGTGGAGGGGATTGGAGGCAGGGATGCCGTAGAACGATATCGCACCCTTCCCTTCCTTCTCCTCCTGTTTGTACACGTCTTCCACCGATATCCCGGCCATCTTCGCGGTTTCGTTGATGAGTTCGGTGTCGTAGCTAACGATGCCCAGCCTCTTGGCGAGTATCGCGGCGATCTCCCTGCCGCCGCTGCCGTTCGTCCTTCCGATGGTGAATATCAGTTTGCTCTCGTCCATCTCATGCACCTCCCGCTCTTGCCAGTTTCCTTCTGTGGATCATCACCATCACCCTGCGTGCCGCCGGCTGGGCGATGAGCATCTCGACCCAGAACGCGATGCAGAAGTTCCTGGGCCAGATACTCGGCCAGCTCTCCAGGAGGCCCGCGACGTCGATCTCCGCTCCCGACATCAGGTAAGCTACAGTCTCGCCCACGAGTCCGCCCACGAACGTCAGTATGACTGACATGAGCAGGACGCACATGATCAGGTTGAAGCAGATGTAGGTGTTCGTGCTGTCGGTGGGGGCCATGAACCTGCGTACGAACTTCCCGGCGATCCATCCCACGACGGTGTTGGAGAGAATGAACGCTATGAGGAAGATGATGGGCCATACGATCAGGAAATCGCATACGAAATCGACCAAACGGTCGGGTCCGTACCCGACGTTGAAGTACAAGTTGTATCCGCCGATGATCAGCGATGACAGAAAAGCGATCACGCATCCGAAGAGGATGCCCTCTTTGTTACTCCACGGTAATCTGAGTTCTTCCACAGTATCTCCTTCCCAGGTAGCACTGTTTCCGCCTTATGGCTCCCGATTTACGTGGCCCTGTTATCCTGGCGAAAGTGGGTCGGTATTTGATGTTTTCGATAGGTGTTAAGTCCTTTTCTTGACTATTATATGTATCATTATTATGTCGAATTTTTACACATCCGTTACTCTGTCAATCGGATTGGATTTACCTGAATTCCTTTGCTTTCTTGTAATTTTTCTACATTTTATTATTCATAATTTTATTATAATTTGGCAAAAGTTGATTATTTTAATGAATAATTTTCGTGTATTTATAAAATCCAACTCGTTTTACATATCATTGATTTGTCAAACAATTTTTCAAACCAACAGTTGGATGGATTTATTTGGTCTGGGCAATCATTATATTCTGTCTACTTTATGTCGACGATAGGATATAAAATCCAAGTGAATCGAATGAACACGAATATTATTATTGCAATAATCGCCGTCGCTGCCATTGCGGGAGTGGGCGGTGCATATGTGATTATGAGCGGAGGTGACAGCAGCTCTGCGGAGAAAGCACAGAATGTAGCCTGTGAGCCTTATTCCGTCACCGATCTCGCCGGACAGGAGTACACCTTCGACCATACGTTCGGAGCAGTAGCAGTTCAATGGAGTATATCCGGAGGGCCCTTCATCACCATGGCCGCCCTGCTCGGAGACAAACTCCCCGATTACCTCGTAGGAATCGATACCACTGCCAGTGCATACCGTGCTGATTCTTGGAATGAATTCTGCAAACAGATGCCCGCACTGAAGGACCTTGTCTGTTACGGTGACTGTGACAACGACTGGGACACCACCAAGGCACTTACCCTGAAACCCAACGCTCTCATCGCGTCCAAAGACATGAAGACCACCATCGAATCAAAGAATATCGATAAGGACTTCAAGGACGCAGGAATCCCCGTCATCTACATCGATTTCCACTCCCAGGATGTTACCAAGTCCGCAGCCTCCATCAGACTCCTCGGAAAGATATTCGGAGTCAGCGAGAGGGCTGAGCAGCTTGCCACCATGTACGAGACCAAATGCAACGCAGTGTACAGTCAGATCGACGCCCTCATCACCGCTAACGGAGGAAGGATCTCCGTATACAACGAGACCCCCATGTATTCCCCCGCACAGTTCGGAAAGTCCAGAGCGAACAACCAGATGATGGGGCAGCTCCTTTACAACTGCGGAGGCAACAACATCAACGAGACCTCCGGTACCTTGGATTCCGCCAAGGTCCTCTCCTCCGACCCTAAGAAGATCTTCTTCTTCGGATCCTACTGGCCCGACAACCCTGATTCGTTCCGTGTTGGATTCGGTGTGACTGATGCTGATATCAACGCATCCATCGAGAAGTACTTCACCGATAGGAACTGGAAGAGTCTTCAGTCCTATACCAGCGGAGAGGTCTACGGAATGGGAAAGTGCCTGATCACGGACGTATACGACTTCTGTTCCATCGAGTACATCGCGAAGGCCCTCTGGCCCACTGCCTTCTCCAGCGTGGATCCCGTCAAGGACCTGCAGGACTTCTACAAGGACTGGATGCCCTTCGATTACAGCGGTACCTGGTACCACAAACTCGAACTCGCGGCCTGAGGCTTGTAAATGACGCCCGAACAGTCCGAACTGAAACAGCGCATCAAGGACGGCTGGGACCTTTCGGCCCCTGGATTCACGGAAGTCGTGGTCCCTACCGACCTTTACGAGCCAGGGAGGTCCATGTGGACCAAACTGATCCTCGAGAAGGCCCCGCAGGGAAGACGGCTGAAGGTCCTCGATGTGGGATGCGGTCCCGGAGTGTTCAGTATCCTCATGGCCATGGCAGGCCACGATGCCGTAGGCATAGACGTTTCCGACAGGATGGTGCTGGAGGCCCGTAAGAATTCCGACAAATTCGGGGTCTCCCCCGAGTTCCTCGTGATGGATTCGGACGACATGTCGTTCCCGGACGGTGAGTTCGATATCATCGTAAGCAGGGATGCCATGTGGGTGATGCCCGATCCGGATAAGACCATGAACGAATGGTTCCGCGTGCTGAAGCACGGGGGAAGGATCATCTATTTCGATGGGAAGCATGCCAAAAGGGATGCCGACTTCGATATCCGCAACGAGTATCAGGAGGCCAGGGAAATCCATGAGAAGGAGAAAAACTCCTCTCTCCCCTGCTCCTACAAACCCGAGGAATTCGAGAAGGCCCGCGGATTCAAACGCGATCTCCCCCTGACCTACGTGGAACGTCCCGCCTGGGATAACTCCGCCGCGGAAAGGGCGGGGTTCGCCGATATCGACAGTGTCATCGTTAATGAGGACATCGGATTCATCAGCGAGGACAACAAGTACGACTGTTACACCAGGTTCAGACTGGTCGCCACCAAGCCCTGAAACGGAGGGGCTCCGCCCCTCTTTAATTTTGAGTGATAGTTTGGCCAAGGACAGAAAGGATCTAGACGTCTTGCTGGGCGAGCCGAAGAGGGCCATCAGGTCCCTCGCCGTTCCCCTGTCAGTCTCGTATCTGATTACTCAGGTCAACATGTTCGTGGATTCCGTCTGGACCACAAGCCTGGGAAGCAATGTTGCCTCGGCCATAGCTACCATCACCCCCATATACTGGATGATAATGGCTGGGGGGACCGGCCTCGGTGTCGGGGCATCATCCACCATCGCATACCGTCTTGGTCAGAGGAATAACCAGAAAGCCAATGAACTGGCAGCCAATGCCCTCTTCCTGGGATTGGTGGTCTCCGTTTTCGCCTCGGTTATAGTCTTCTTCGCCGTCGATCCCGTCATCACTCTCATGGGTGCCGGAGATATACGTTCAGAATGCAACGACTACGTGATGCCGTACATCCTGATGTCCTGGATCCTCATACTGAACGGGATCGTCTCAGGTCTGCTTCGTGCTGAGGGTGCAGGCAGGAAATCGATGATCGTCCTTGCTCTGACCGCCATTTTCAACATGATCCTTGACCCTGTCCTCATCTACGGGATGGGCCTCGGTATCTACGGTGCCGCTTGGGCGACCTCCCTGGCGGCGCTTGCGGCTACGGTGCTGGGTCTCCTTTGGTACGCCTTGGACAAGATGCAGCTGAGACTGGGCCGCGACTCTTTCGTAATTACGAAATCGAACATGATGGAGGTCCTCCAGGTCGGAGCACCCAAAACCGCAGAATCCCTCGTAAACAATACGACCAACATACTTCAGCGCATCTTCATCATAATGGGTGCGGGGACCATCGGTGTGATGCTGTACAATCTCCCCTGGAGGTTCGTGGGGCTAGCGGTCGTTCCCATCGAGGCCCTGGGTGCCGCAGTGATCCCCGTATGTTCCGCTGCTATCGGCCAGAGAAGATACGACAAGATGTTCGAAGGGATGCGTTATTCCGCCAAACTCGCCCTAACCATCCTCGTGGGGATGTCGGTGTTCCTTTTCATCTTCGCCGAGCCCCTAATGTCCCTTTTCACATATTCCGACTCGATGCTGGAGCAGAAGGATATGCTCGTCTGGACGCTCCGCGTTTACTGCTTGCTCATCCCGCCCTACGGATTCTACATCCTCGGTTCCTCGATGCTCCAGGCACTCAAAAGGTCCCTGCTGGCCACCGAGATCATGATGGCCTGGGGCGTACTGAAACTGATCCTGTTCTTCATCGCCTGCCACTATTCGTTCGAAGCGATAATCTACGCACTGGTATTCATGCACTTCCTCAGCGGATCGGTCATGATGACGGTCGCTTTCAGGACAGCCAGATCGAAGGCGCGCGAGGCCGGGGTGCTGTCCTCGGTCTGAAACCCCTTGACTCCTACATAGTAAAAGAATCAGAGGAAAACTTATGAAAGCCGAAAAATCAACACTCGATCGTTGGAATTCCAGTGCTAAAAACTACGCAAATTTCATCAGGGAGAGCCTAAAAACCGGGTCCCAGAAGATATGGACCGATCTCCTCCTCCGGGATATGCCGGAAAGAAAGCTGAAGATCCTGGATGTGGGAACCGGCCCCGGTTTCTTCCCCATCATCCTCACAATGGCCGGCCACGACGTGATCGGCGTTGATGTTACCCCTGGGATGGTGGATGAGGCCAGGAACAATGCAGGGGAGCTTGGATTGGATATTAATTTCGCATGCATGAATGCGAACCAGCTCTATTTCCCCGACGAATCCTTCGACATGGTCATCAACCGCAACGTCACCTGGACCCTTCCCGATGTTTTCGAGTGCTACGAGGAGTGGAAGAGGGTCCTGGTACCCGGAGGGAAACTGTTGATCTTCGACAGTAACTTCGACATCAATTTCTTCGATCCGGAGATGGGGGAGGTCCTCAGGAACGCACTGCGCCGCAACGCGGAGGCGGGAACCTCATCCCATACCGCACATTCTCGCTACATGATCCGCGAGACCTATTGGGAGACTCGTCCGATGATCGGTACGCCCCGCCCCGAATGGGACAGGAACATGCTGATGAAACTGAGGTTCAGGGACGTCAGGTGCGAGACCGATATACTGAACGATACCTCCGAGGACAGCGATACCGATTCCCAGGCAGTCGCCCCCATGTTCAGCATCTCCGCGGTCAAACCCTCCGCCGAGGAGGAGGCGGAGATGATCCTGCAGGAATATTGGAATCCCCTCTCGGCCTGTTTCGGCGGAAGGACCGTCAGACAGTACCGCGACGGTTCCCTCGCAGAGGGTTTGCGGTTCCTGACCGGAATCATTCCCCGCGGTTCCAAGGTCCTTGACTGCGGATGCGGTGCAGGTACGGTCTCCGTTGCCCTAACCGTGGCAGGTTATTCCGCAGAAGGCATCGATTCGTCCCAATGGATGGTTGACGAGGCCCGCAGGACCGCCGAAACGCTCGGATTGGACATCCGGTACACCCTCGGCCGTATGGAGGAACTCCCGTTCGAAGACGGAACATTCGATGCCGTGGTATTCCGGAATTCACTTTATGCCTCAGACGACCCGGAAACCGCCCTTTCCGAGGCGAAACGTGTGCTGAGGGACGGAGGCTTCCTCGTCATCGAGGACGGCAATTGGGTAGCTACGATCGACCATCTGAAGAAGACGGATTATCTTCGCGGAGTCCAGGCCATCGATGCCCGTACCGATCTCGGATTCGGAGGTACGGATGTCGTGGATTCGGTCCTTATGGCCAAACCCCTCAGCTCCGAATCGCGCCCGTATTGGGATGTGGCGAAGCTGGAAGAGCTGGGATTCTCCGATATCGATTGTTCGGAAGCAGACGACATCCTGCTGGCCCCAGGCGAGGAGTTCGTCGGCCGCGGATTCGTCGTCAAGTCCGTGAAGTGGTCGCAGGCGGTTGAATGATCAAAAACAACGACAAACCCGATACCAAATTCGAATACAGCGGATACACCCGCGGGAAGTACTCCCTGATCCTGATCGGCATCCTGGTGTGCATCCTGGTATACTTCATAGATTTCCTGTTCAGTTCGACCTATCTCAATCCGACCGAACTCCTGAAGACCCTTTTCAATCCCAGCGAGGCAAGTCAGACGATGAGGGTCATCGTATTCAACCTGAAGCTCCCGCAGGTCACCATCGCACTCATCGTCGGAGCCGCATTCGGTTTCGCGGGAGCGATCATGCAGACCATGCTGAACAATCCCCTGGCAAGTCCTTATACCCTCGGAATATCCGCCGGTGCGGGATTCGGAGCATCCTTGGCAATGGTGTTGGGCCTCGGTTCCCTCGCCGTTCTGGGCACCTATGCGATACCCGCTTTCGCATTCATCTTCTCCCTGCTAGCCTGCGGAGGGATCTACCTGATCGCCCAGCTGAAGGGATTCTCGGCAGAGGTCATGGTACTGGCCGGTATCGGACTCGTGTTCTTCTTCCAGGCCCTTCAGGCCCTGATGCAGTACCTCGCATCCCCCGAAGCACTGCAGGGTATCGTATTCTGGACCTTCGGAAGCGTCAGCGGTGCCGATTGGGAAAACATCAGTCTGATCCTCATCATATTCCTGGTATTCTTCATCGCCATCTACCGCAAATCGTGGATGCTCACCGCCATGAAGCTCGACGACAACAAGGCGAAGGCCTTGGGCGTCGACACCGCCAGGATCAGGAAGGTCCTGTTCGTCTGCACCTCCCTGCTCACCGCAAGCTGTGTGGCGTTCGTAGGATGCATCGGATTCGTCGGTATCGTCGGCCCTCATGTTGCCCGTATGCTTATAGGCGAGGATCAGCGTTTCTTCCTTCCCATGTCGTGCGTCTGCGGGGCCACCCTGTTGGTTATCGCCGATTTCGCGAGTAAGTTCTTCGGAAACGGAGTCGTCTTCCCCATCGGAATCCTGACCTCCCTCGTCGGTGTGCCGTTCTTCTTCTATCTCCTTATCAAAAAGAGGACGGTGAGGGATTGAAGGTAGTCGCCGACAACATCGGTTTCAGCTACGGGAACACCCGTATCTTGCAGGATATCTGTTTCGAGGCTAACCCCGGAGAGATAACCACGATCATCGGTACAAACGGTGCGGGAAAGACGACGTTGCTGAAGTGCATCGCTGATATGCACAGTCATGAGGGGAACGTGCTGTTCGACGGAGAAACAGTCCCCCGTAAGGAATCCTGCAAATTCGTAGGATACCTTGAACAGGCCACGGATTGCGAAGTAGACCTCAATGTATTCGAGATCGTACTCCTGGGCATGGTCCAGAACCTCTCCTTCTATGTTTCCGAGGAGGAGAGTCAGAAGGTGGATGAGGTCCTCGAACTGCTGGGGATCCAAAGGTTCGCCTCCCGTAAGATCGGTGAGCTCAGCGGAGGTCAGAGGCAGCTCGTGTTCATCGCTCAGGCCCTGGTGAAGGATCCCAAGGTATTGATCCTCGACGAACCCACCAGCGCGTTGGACCTTTATCATCAGTTCAAGCTCATCGAACTGATACGCAAGATCACCGTTGAGAGAGGATGCACCACAATCATGACCCTCCATCATCTGGATGTCACCATGAAATATTCCGACAAGGTCGTGGTGGTTGCCAACAAATCCGTCTACCAGGTAGGTACTACGGAGGAGGTATTCACCGAGAACATGCTGTCCGAGGTCTATCATGTGAGGACCAACATCATCAAGGATGAGAACGGGGACAGGCACATCATCGTGAAAGAACCGGAACCGGATTACGTAGAGTCGGATTCGTTCTCTGATTGAAACCTGTGGGGTTGGAAGGAACCCCTTCCACCCCGATTACCGATTTTAAATGGTTATCTAATCGCTCCGACTCGTTACTGCGTTCATTTGACGAATCCAAACAACCAATATAAGCTCCGGATTCACATGTTATTTGTCCTTGCCAGCAGTCTTTTTTGGACAAAAATGAGATTTGTCTAATAAATCTCGTCCGAATGCAAATCTAAAATAATAGAAACCCGTTGATATGGTGCAGAGCAATCTGTTTGGTGAAACCATGGATGGGACTATGGATGTGGAAAGCCAAATTAGGCTTATGCGTGCCGTGATCGGACGCAAGTATATGGAGATCGATGATTACATCGATAAATGCGGAGCTTCTCCCGACCAGAGCGAGATGTACGAGGCCCTGATCGATTTTCTCAAGAACGATATCAAGGGGTACAAGGCCATCATCGACGATCTCAAGGACGGGAACTGCGATTTCACCGGTGATTACTACGATATCGCATCGCTCCCCGAGCGGGCTGTGGGGCTGTACAACGACGTGTACCTCCCCTCCCTGAAGGAAGAGGACTTCGAGGACGAACGCAACGCGATGGGCATCAAGTCCAACTACGCGACCTCCCTCGTACAGAACAGGTACATGAAGGTCGGCAAGGCTGCGTTGGAGAGCCCTCTCCTGGTCACCCTGATGTCCAGGAACACGGATATCCTCGCCCTCATCGGAAAGGTAGTGCTTTCCGAGCCCGAGCTCATCAACGCCCTCAACGACGAGTTGGCATGATCAAACGGGGGCCTTCCGACGGCCCCCACCCTTATCCTTCCGTTTTCCTCGATAATTGCTTTTATCAGCACGGACATTACGGCGTATGTTCGCGAAAGCCTGCGAGAAGGCTATGAAGTTCACGCATCCGCTCATCGTATCCACCAGGACCGTCGACGGCACCCTCACCTCGTACGTCGGCACCTATTTCTTCATCAGCAAGGACGGATGGGCCATAAGCGCAGCCCATGTCTTCAACAGCTTCATGAAATTCCAGTACGACCAGAAGCATATGAAGGAGGTCGAGGAATCGAGAGCGAAGGACGAGAGGGAGGGCAGGCAGAACTCCATGACCGTGGACCCCAAATGGATCACCAACCACTCCTCCTGGTTCGGAGCGGACCAGATCAGGCTCTCGCAGCTGCACATCTTCGCGAATTATGATCTTGCAGCGTTCAAACTCGAGAACGTCCCCGAGAACTTCACCGAGGAGATCGCGGTGTTCGGAGATGCCGAGGCACTGAAGATCGGAACGAGTCTCTGCAGGCTCGGATACCCCTTCGTGGAATTCAAACCCGAATTCAAGAACAACAACTTCTGTCTTCCCAACGAAGTGAACCGCATCCCCCCGTTCCCCAACGAAGGGATCTTCACTCGCATCGTCTACGAGAAGAACGTAAAGGATGCCGCACCGGTGAAACTATTGGAGACCTCCTCCCCCGGACTGAAGGGACAGTCGGGCGGACCCATCTTCGACGTGAACGGCTGCGTGTACGCGATGCAGACCAAGACCGCCCACATGGATCTGGGTTTTGCACCAACCTACGAGAAGAACGGAGAATCGGTCACCGAGCACCAATTCATGAACGTCGGAGTCGGATTGCACATCGACATCATCGAGAAACTGCTCCTCGACAAGAAGATCCCGTTCCAGACCGTGAACAAGGGAACCGACGGATACACCTACGTCATCAACTGAATTTCCCCCTCTTCGAGGCTTTCAGTTGAAGATGTGTAATTAATTAAGCTAATCACATTATTGCTACAATTAATTATGATTATACTCTGCACATTATAGTTTTAAACACAAAACGTATGTTAACTTCTGTTCGAATGGCAAAAGTCCATCGAAAGGTGCGATATCCTTGGCCAGAGCATATTTCGTATGTGTAGCGATAATATCCGTGATGGCGATCACAGGAGGTACGATACTGATGTACGGCGATTTCAAGAAACCTGACAATTCCTCTGTACCTGATCCTGATGTCGATACCGGCGGATACGCACTGAAGATATCAGGTCCGAACGGAATCGTATATGCGGATTTCGCTTCGACTACCGCAGCGGAAGATCTCATGGAATATCTGAAGACATCTGCGCTCAACGTGAATCTTCATGATTACGGAAGTTTCGAGAAGGTGGGCAATATCGGCATCAGCCTGAGCAGATTTGACAGGGATATGGACACCGGCCCCGGTGACATCGTGCTCTACAACGGGAACAGTATCGTGATCTTCTACGGAAACAATTCGTGGGATTACACGCCGCTCGCAAGGATCCCTGATGCTACCGCCGAATCGATGAAAGCTTTCCTCGGGAACGGAGATGTCTCTTTGGTATTTTCCGTCGAAGAGAAGGCCGTTGCCTGATCTCGGTAACCGCCACATTTTCCCCGGATTTTCGGGGTAATCTTTTCCTCTTTGTCATAATTATAATTAATTAAGCTTATTGCTTAATTGTTATGATTAATTATGATTAGTAATGTTGATGTAAAAAATATTGTGTAAGTTCCATGTTTTTGCACTACCTCGCCAATATTTATTAAAAATTAATCTAATAAAGCATTTAACTTTATTTTTAATTCATTTGCTTGATATATGGAAATTCTTATAAAAATGCTCGATATTTGGCAAATTACGTGAAAAACAGGGATTTCAAGCTGTAAAATATCAACTTTTTTCAAAAGTATATCGAAAGCTTGTCAACAACGGTTCCCCGAATATCGATATTTTTCACCTATATTTTCAGAGATCTAATTGGCTGAAACTTTTGAAATGAAAGAAAACGCATCAAAATTTCGAGCAAAATAGAATTTGTCTGTGATTTTTAGCAATTTTTGCTCATAATCTATATTTCTATTAGGGTATAGAATTAATAAAGTATTATACTTAATTGATTTAATTTATTATAATCATTGAACATCTCAAGGAAATGTATCAAAAAATGAGCAGTTACAGAGTAAAATCTTGTAATGCAATTAAGATTATGAATAATTAAGTTTAATACGTAATTATCGAAATAAATTATGATTTAATATCAAAATCAGACCGAGAGGAGATCCCCGATATCACGAAAAAGAGTGCACCCCGTGATTTGCACAGAAACGATGTTTAAACGGATTTTCTTTTTCAGATGTAAAAAGATACGAACCAATCCTGAAAAATCGATTCTAGCCCCGTTTCCGTGCAAAAAATTTTCGCAGGTTTTTGACGTTTACCATCCGTGACGGAGAGCCTGCAGACAGCCGAGGTAAAGCCATGTAAGACGCGGATTGTGGATCACGGAATGGAAGCCGTTCAGCCAAACTCCTTTGTGAACCATGTATCTCGAGAACTTGGAGAGCTCCTCGTCGTTCATCGATGAGAATACTAGATGAGCTTTCATGAAACGCCGGTCCGCGGTCTTCGACTTCTTCCACCACTTCTCGTATTTCGCGGGATCGTTCCTGACGATGGATTCAGCCGCCTTCATCCCCGATTCGAAAGCGGTACGGAGACCGCCCGCGGTCATGGGGTTCGGCATACCGGCCGCATCACCGACGAGGAGGACGTTTCCTTTGACGATGTGCTCGACCCATCCCATGGGTACGGTCCTGATTCCCCTCGTTCCTCCCGGTTCGTCCTCGGCATAACCCTTGATGCCACCGGTGCACCTTCCCTTGCCGTAAGGGAAATACCATTGGTAGCCTCCGCCGTATCTTTCGGCAACGATGAACTGCATCACGCCATCTTCGGTTTCTGCTTCCGAGTGGTATTCCTCTATGGGCATCATAATCTCGGGCACTGTGCCGAAGACGGTCTTCCTCACGATGGAATAGGCACCGTCCGCTCCGATGACATATCTTGCACGGATCACCGCACCGTTGCCCAGGACGACGGAGTTCATCCCACCGTCCATGATTATGTGTCTGACGGTACCCATGGCGAAATTGATCCCGTCCGCGATGCACTGGGAACGCATCCTCAGGAACATCCTGGGGCGGTCTATGATGCATCCGTCTATCTTCATATCGATGGAATTGCCCTGGGGCCACGTAATCCTCAGCGTGCGGATATGGTTCAGGATCTCGTCCTCTTGGATGTCCAGTCTGCTGACAGTCTTCCTGTTTACACCCGCACCGCAGATGCGGTGGTACCTCATGTACTGGGATTCCCCCAGACGGTCGATGACGATGACGTTCAGTCCCTTCCCGCGGAGCGAATAAGCCGCGGAAGTTCCGGCGGGGCCGGCTCCGACAATCACGACATCGTAATCCATGAACCGATATCTCCGTCTGTTATTTGGTATATTTGATTGTTCTTAATTAATTAAGCATTATACATTATTAACTTAATTTTTAATGCATAACGGAAAAGCATCACGGAACAGACGTATTTTGATGCCGTGGATCACGGTGAAAACCATGACGAAGATCACGAGCAAAGGTTCCCACATCTCGAATTCCTGTGTGGCGACGAGAACGGCGGAAGCGACGAGGATGATGATATCGATTTCCGGGTGCCAGCCCTGCCTGTGATCCGTGACGGCGAAGAAGATCACCGCAACCAAGATGAGGATACCGAAGGCTGATGCGACGACGTAATGGATCGTGCCCAGATCCATCGGGAATATCCCCACCATCATCAGGAAGAGCATCCCGAGGGCGTATGCGGCTCCGGCACAGGTGTTGTATCCTCTCTCGTGAACGGCGGTCCCGTAACCCACGAGAACGCCCATGGCACCGGTAATGATGCATCCGCCGTTGAACAACACTGCCGAAACCGCACTTTCCGAGATCCCCATACGGGACAGACTGTCCTTGCCGAAGGTCCAATCGCCGTCGATGAAAGCGGAGCAAATCCACAGAACAGCGAATATGAACGGAAGGACGATGGCCAGAAAAGAACAGGTTTCGAGAGAGATGCGGTCTTCCAGAGGAAGCTTCCCATCCGTACCGGACATGATTCCGATATAGACTTCCTTGGAATAAACAAGTTTTCAAAGGTTTTTCATTCTTCGACGACGACTTCTGCTTCCTCGGCATTCTTCTTGACGGATTCGAGACCCTTCTGAGCGGATGCCTTTGCGGAATAGCCCTGCGATGCGAGGATGATCTCCCCGTTCATGGCCTTGAGCCTGAACCTGAATTCTCCCACGTCATCCTCATACAGTTCCCACTTGGGATGGGTGAGCTTCTTCACGTCCTGAACGGTCTGGTCCTCCACGCGGGTGTAGGAGATCCTCTTGACGGACTCGACACCGCTTTTGGCGGAATTGAGGGCACGGTACTTCTGGGAAGTCCCGATGACCTGACCGTTGCTCGCAACGAGGTTGAACATGTAACAGCCGTCGGATGTCTGCTTTATCACATATTTTCCCATACTGGGTAATCGCATTGGTCTGTATTTATACAAAACCGCTGATTTGTCTAAAATTCCGGAAGTAGGATTGGATTATTGTCCCCTATTTCGGAAGGGTAAGAGTCGGGCGGCACGGTTTCCCGTACCGCCCAGAGGTTTCATGCACTCTTCTTCCTGAGGAAGAAATATGCGACCGCAGCCAGGGCTTTTCGGTTTTTTGCCTTATCTGCGGTCTCGGTCAAGTGTCACACAAAGGCGATTGAGCCGATAAACAACTGTTACCCAGAGTTTCTTTCCTAGCGAAAAAAGTAGGGGATAATCACTTTTTATATAGTAAAAATAACATTTTTTCTGTGCATTAGATCGATGGTTGTTCATCAACGGAATCGTGAGTTAAATGAAAGACGTAAGGATTACCGCGATGCGCAGGTGCGAATACCCTGACCTTATCGAGATATACGAGAATCCTATCGAGCACAAATGCGAGATCCGCATCGGTTCAGTTTTTATATCCCGCAATGCGGAGAAGCCCGAAGGATTGTGTGAAGCCGCCTGGCTTGTCATGCAGAAATACGTTCTTACTCTGGCATGCGGCGGAGGGGACTTCTTCGACGGATGGATGAAGAACCGCCATTCCGCCATGATCTCCTGCGACGACGGTTTCAGACCCGTGTCCTTCCTTCTGGAAACCGTCGAGTGAGTCACTCGATCTTGATGTTGTAGGCATCAAGCAGGTGGATCGCTTCCGGGAACGAGAACTCCGCCTCGGCCACCTTGCAGGTCTTCAGGTTCACATAATATCCCCTTGCGTTACGGAAATCGGCTTTCCGAAGGTCGCAGAATGACATATCTGTTCCCGAGAATCTGCATTCTTTGAAAGAGCACCCGCTGAGGTCGCACTCGGTGAATGTGCACTCGATGAGATCCGAGTTGCGGAAGGAGCATTTCGGCATTTCGATCTTCTCGAACTGACAGTATTTGAGGGTGGAATTGAGAGCTGATTCTATCGGTGATCCCAATCCGTCGGGAGCGATCTGCAGGAATATCAGTCCCACGACGGAACATCTGTCCAGGATGTTCCCGCGTGCACTGCATCTGATGAATCTGTTGGAAACTATGACGCATTCCTGGAAGACACAGTCGGTGAATCTGAAGTTCCTAAATTCGCAGCCGGTGAATCTGCATTTCTGGAAGGTGCAACCGGTGAACGTGCAGTCGGAACCGCTCTCGTTATCCAGTTCGATTCCCACGAATTCCTGTTCCTCGAAGTCGGTTTCCGAGATCATCCTTCCCCGATATGCGGTCTGACCTAAATATTGTATCAATTTAGGAAGTCCTAAAATTATAAATAAGATTTTAACAATAGCTATGCCGAAGACCGGAAGGGAGGGTGCAGCAATGCACAAGGGGCCTTCATACCGGCCTTCAATGCTCCCGGGATGCCGCGATTCGTCCCGGGGGCGAATTCTATGCCCGGCCCCAGAGGGGGCCGGAATCTCCATTTAAGTACTTGGGGCGGATACCTAGCAGGATACGATGTCTGGACTGTCGATGAGGAAGGTCGAGAAGGACACCCCTGTCGAACAATTCTGCAGGGAACTATACGAGGAGACGTTCGACCGCCGCATGCGCGTTCCTTACGGGGATCTGTGGAAGGTCGCCGACAAGGGTCTGGCGGATTACGTAGCCGTTTTCGACAGCGATATCTTCCTCGGTTTCTACTATGTCTTCCGTCACAAGGAGAACGTATTCATCTATTATCTGGCAGTCTCACCCGAGATGCGGGACCGCGGTTACGGCACCGACATCGTGGATCTGATCAAGGATTCCTACCCTGACAGGAGGATAGTGGTGTGCATCGAGGCTCCCCGCGTGGATGACAAACTGGTCAGTGTGAGGTACCGCAGACTGGGATTCTACTCCCGCAACGGGTTCATCGACACCCTTTACAAGTTCGAATCCGTCGGGATAATGTACGAGGTGCTCTACTGGGGCATACAGTTCGATCCCGAGGAGATACAGGATATCCTGAGGGCGTTCAGGAGACAGTGCGGGTTCAGACGCTGATTACGGTTTAGGTAGTTTCGTTCTCTACTATATCGACCATGGTTCTCGGACTAATGACAAATTCAGTTGTTGGAAAGTGTCTGATATTACCTGTGACCAGATATGTATTGAAGTCACGGGTCTGATCGGCAATTAGGAAAATAGGAACATCATCCTTGTCCAGCATTTCCGATGTGTAGAAGTATT
>CACWTF010000014.1 GCA_902763685.1 methanogenic archaeon
TGGTCACGAGGACGACGCCGCAGTAGTAGACCGTGAGGTCGCCCACGGCGGTGACGGCCGAGAAGTCCTTGAAGGCCTTGGCTCCGATGCTAACGACGGGCTTCCCGTCGATGGATTCGGGCACGGTGACGGTCTTCTCGTCCTTACCCCTCTTCAGCTTGTAGCCTTCCTCCAGCTCCTCGAACTCCATTCCCTGGTATTCCATTCTCTTCACCTGATGAAATGTGTTGCCTGACGGGGCTCCCTGGCGGGCTTCTCGATGCCCGCTTTCCTCCCGGCGTCGATGCACTTGAGGATCCAGGCGATGTTGTCGGCCAGGGTCCTCATGGTCTGCAGTCCCTCCAGGTCCTGCTTTACGTCCTCGGGGGTGAATCCGTGGGTCATGTTCCAGTACTGGGAACCGGGAACGATCATGTTGGCGATGAGGAAGTACTGGTTGAGCCTCTCGAAGGTGGCGCTGTTGCCTCCCCTCCTGGCGTTGACAGCGCAGGCACCGACCTTGCCGTCCAGCTGACTGGCGTAGGTGTAGAAGAACCTGTCCAGGAAGGCGCATACCTGACCTGCTGGACCGGAGTAGTACACAGGGGAGCCGACGACGATGCCGTCGAACTCGCCGATCCTCTTGCCGAGCTCGTTGACCTGGTCCTTGATGACGCATTCGCCCTTCTTCTTGCAGTAGCCGCAGCCCTTGCACCCGGCGACGTCACCCTTCCCGATCCAGTAAATCTCAGAATCCACACCGTTCTTGGCGAGGGTCTCCGCGATCTCGCAGAGGTCGGTGTAGGTGCATCCTTTCTCATGGGGGCTTCCGTTGATCAGCAATACCTTCATTATTATCGACGGCTAATCGGAATCTCAGATAAAACAGGATTGGGAAGAGGAGACGGAAACGGCACCAACGCCTCCCCTTCCTTAAACGGTTTCATTCATCCCTGATGCGGATGGATCTCTCCACGGGCATCACGAATATCCTGCCGTCGCCGTTATGTCCGGTGGCGGCGGCCTTCTTTATGGCGTCGATGGCGGTGTCGACCTCCTTGTCCTCCAGTACGATGTCGATACGGGTCTTCTCAATCTCGTCCACCACCAGGGAACCCACCCTGTTGGTGAACACGATCCCTGACTGCTGTCCCCTTCCCCTGACGTCGGTCATGGTCATGGCGTTGATTCCTGCGGCCTTCAGGGCATCCTTGACGGACTGCAGCTTCTCAGGACGGAATACCGCTGTTATCATCTTCATCATATCACCTCAGATTGTAAGCGGGCTCGGCCAGTTCGGAGATGTCGGCACCGATTGCCTCCTCTTCCTCGCTGAGACGCACCCTGACGAACTTCGAAAGCACCCAAATTATACCGTAGGAAGCGGCGAAACAGAACGCCACGGTGGCGATGACCGCCGCGATCTCCGTGGCGATGGCCCCCCAGATGGCACCCACGCCGTGCACGCCGAATACGTCGAGGGCATCGTCCGCTCCCGACCTGTTCCTCATGAACATCACGCCGTAGTAGCACAGTGCCCCGCCCACCAGACCGATTATTATCGCGGGACCGGGCCTCACGTATCCTGCGGCGGGGGTTATGGCCACCAGGCCCGCCAGTGCACCCGAGATCAGGCCCAGGGCACTTGTGTGGCCCGCGTAACGGTACTGCACGGCCGCCCAAGATATCATTCCCGCCGCCGGGGCGATGATGGTCACCGCCACCGCATTCACGGCGATACCGTCCGCCGCCAGTCCGGAACCGCCGTTGAAGCCCAGCCAGCCGAACCAGAGCATAGCGAACCCGATGAAGACCATGGGCATGCTGTGCCCCCTCCTCATCACGCGTTCGCTCCTCTGTCCGACGAAGACCGCCAATGCGAGTCCCGTGGTCGCAGCGCATATGTGGACTACGGTACCTCCCGCGAAATCGAGGACGGTCAGATACTGGTCGAACAGTCCGCCTCCCCAGACCCAGTGGGCCATCGGGGCATAGACCAGGACGGACCATACCGCTATGAACACGGCGATGGCGTTGAACCTCACCCTCTCCATGCAGGCTCCGAGGACGATCCCAGCCGTGATCATGGCGAACATCATCTGGAAGAGCATGAACTCCAGCTCGGGAACGGTACTCCCGTCGGGGATCACATTGTATTCGATGTTCTCCGACAGGGCCTTGTCCAGGTTCCCGATGATACCGAATATGTCGCCGCTGAACGCCAGCGAGTAACCGATCAGCGTCCAGGATATGGCCATGATACCCATGACGATGGCCGTCTGGGCCATAACGGAGGTCATGCTCTGCTTCCTCAGCATCCCGCCGTAAAATAATGCGACACCGGGACTCATGATGAATACCAGTGCGCAGCAAATCAGGATCCAAGAGATGTTGCCGGAATCCGCCTCTGTCACGGCCGAATCGGCTGACGAATAAGGCACCGAGACTGCGAAGACGAACGCGAGGACGAATACGAAGGCCGCTGCATAAACGATTTTTCTCATCAGGTCACCACTTTATTTTTGTCTAGGTAATTGAATTTTATTAGACAAATGTATAATCAAATATTAAAAATAATTGATAATGTCTTCCATATATAGGATATTAGAAAATAATGTATAATTAGAATAGGGACTCCCCGCAATCACATGAAAGCAAGGGAAAAATTACGGAGGATCGGGATTTGGAACGAGGATCGTCCGAACAGACATCCGACAATGTAGGGAAGTCAAAACAAACGTAAAAGAAAAAGAAACGGAGTGGGCCCCGGATGATGGCTAACCGGGGCCCCTTTGAGAATTAATTCAGTGGGATTTTCCGGTTCCCGCGATGCGGGGAGTGACGGATACCACGTCGGAACCGCTGAAGGATCCGTCCATGTGCCTTGCGATATCGTTGCGAACGATGGCTTTGGAGTCCTCGACAGCGTTGTTGATTGTCTTGACGATGGTAGAGTTCAGAAGACCCATTGCCTCGTCGAAGCTTCCGATTCCGGGGACCGAGAGGACCTTGTCGTTCTCGACCTTGACGATATCGGAGCAGATAGCGTGGAGTGCACGGAATCCGTCCGCTGCCTTGACCGCCCTGCCGCTCTCGAAGCTGAAAGGCATGATGGCGACTGCACCCACCTTGACGCCCGCACGGTCGCAGAGCTCAGCGACGACGGATGCTGCACCGGAACCGGTTCCGCCGCCCATACCTGCAACGATGTAGGCGTAATCGTATTTGCTGACCGCACTGGTGATCTCCGCCTCATGGATCTGGGCGCATTTCTTTCCGAGTGCGGGGTCGCCATTGGTACCGAGACCCTTGGTGACCTCCTTGCAGATGTAAAGCCTGACGTCGGCGGAAGTCTCCTCGAGGGCCTTCCTGTCGGTGTTGATGGCGATAACGCCGACACGGCTCATCTTGCCATAGAGCATGGAAGCGATCCTGCATCCTGCTCCGCCGACTCCGATGACCGCAACGCGTACGTCTCCGGAAACCGCAATGTCGTTCTCGACGTTTATCATGTCTTACATCTCCTTTTTTCATCACGGAACATTCAGCTGTGTCCCGTGCATCCATCCCTTCTGACTGACTGGTCTGTTCACATAATCCGTGAGGATTGCTGTGCCGCAGCGAACGCACGGCTCTTGGAGTCCTCCATGGAGACCTTGGGAATGACCTCGGTCATGACGAGCTGCCTGATGTAGCTCTCCTCATCGTAGATCGTTCCGTCCGCCTTCATGTTGGCAAGAGTCTGCATGACCACCGGGCTGAGGTGAAGGACGATCGAGTTCTCGTCCTCCTTCGCCACAGTCTTACCGCTGGTGTAGCTGCGGATCATCTCACGAATGAGATCGCTGCGGTTGTCGATCGAGTGCGCATCCATGTAGTCCTCCATGGCTTGGATATCCTCATTGGATACGCGGATTGTGATCTTTGTTCCGTCATCGAAGCTCATTCGTGATTCCTTCTGCAATAGTTAGGTCCCATCCCTTCTGTTGCAATTAGTCTCTATGTCTTACCAGGTATATATACCTTGTCCGACAAAATCATACAACGGCTTACGCACTTTCCGACATCGATTCCGATATCGGGAAAAACCGTGCGTATACTCCGATTTTTGCCATAATTTAGTGTATATTTTGTACGTATTAAAGGTCTTTCATGGAGAATACACCGTAAGAAAGCGTAAGTCAGGGAAACATGCAGGATTTCGGATTTTATAAACGAAAGAAAGAAGAGAAGTCAAGAAATAGCCCATGTACTCCGCGGGAATACGTCCGGGAATACGGTTCCGTCTTACGTCATCCCGATGTCTTACGGGATACGGCGTTCACCCAAACCGTCCCGTCGGCTCCCTGCTTCTCCCAAACGCGGATCGGAAGGAATCCCGCCTCCCCGAGAAGATCGGAAAGGGCGTTCGGCAGCATATCGGTATAATACCTTTCCCCGTCGGTACGTCCGCCCCACCCCTTCTTGAAACAGCAGTAGAACAGCCCCCAGTCCTTCAGGGCCCTGCGTACCTTCGACAATACATCGGGTAATTCCGGAGAAGGCACATGCAGCAAAGAGGCACACGCCCAAACCCCGTCGAACACGTTCTCGTAATCCAATTCCGTGAACAGTAAGTTCCTGACCGGCAGACCGGTGTTCCTACGTGCCACCTCGCACATCCCCGCGGAACCGTCGACCGCGGTCACCGCGAGACCCGCCTCTAGGAAAGCCTTGGAATCCCTGCCGGAACCGCACCCGAGGTCCAGGATTGAATCCCCTATCTTCAGGAGGTTGAGGAACACCTGACGCGTCTCCGACATATCGGCGGAGAACGTCATCCTGCCGTATTCCTCGGCATTACCGTCGTAGAAATCGAGGGTGGCCATGCCTTCGGAACGGTCATCTGGGGATAAACACTTTATGTAGATGCCTAATTACGCGCGTAATTAACAGGTGAATTGATGGCACGCGACTACGCCGAAATGGAAGCAAAATGGCAGAAGGCCTGGATGGACAGGAAGCTGAACGAGTCCGAGAGGAAGGACGGGAAACCGAAGTTCATGATCATCTTCGCATATCCCGGAATCACCGGTTACCTCCACGTCGGACACCTCAGGGGATACACCATCGCCGACGCACTCGGAAGGTACAAGAGGATGACCGGATACAACGTCCTCTTCCCCGTCGGAACCCACGGTACCGGTAACGGATGCATCAGCCTCGCCAACAAGATCAGGAAGAAGGACGAGAAGACCGTCGACTACCTGATCAGGAACGGCTGCTCCCCCGAGAAGGTCGAGAAGCTCACCGAACCCATGGACGTGGTCAACTTCTTCAACGACGTCTATCAGAACGACTACTGGAAGAGATTCGGATTCCTGGCGGACTGGAGGAGATTCACCTGTACCCTCTACCCCGATTACGCCAAATTCATCGAGTGGCAGTTCACCAAACTGAAGGAGAACAACCTCCTCATCCAGAAACCCTATTACGCACCCTTCTGTCCCGAGTGCGGACCCGTCGCCGTCGACCCCTCGGAGACAGATATCTCCAAAGGAGGACTCGCCGAGACACAGGAATACACCCTCCTGAAGTTCTGGTGCGAGGAGAAGAAGTTCTTCCTCGTGGCGGCCACCCTCAGGCCCGAGACCGTCTACGGACAGGTCTGTTTCTGGGCCAGGCCCGACATCGACTACAGTATCGTCGAGAAGGACGGCGAGACTTGGGTCGTCGCACCCCAGGCCGCCGAGAAGCTCCAGCTGCAGTTCGACAACGTGAGGACCGTTGGTTCCGTACCCGGAAAGGAGCTCATCGGACTGATGTGCAGGGCACCCATGCTCCACAAGCTCATCCCGGTGTTCCCCGCCGACTTCGTCGACCCCAACATCGGTACCGGACTGGTCACCTCCGTCCCCTCCGACGCACCCTCCGACTGGGATGCACTGGAGGCCGTCAAGAGGAACCCCGACCTGGTCAGCGTCTACAACATCCCCCAGGATGTCATCGATTCCGTCGAACCGATCTCCATCATCTCCATCAAGGGATACGGCGACTTCCCCGCCAAGGACATCATCGATAAGATGAAGATCTCGGAGATCAAGGATCCCGAGAAGTTCAAGGAGGCCATGGAGGAAGCCAAGAAGGTCGTCTACAAGGACGGCTACCACATGGGTAGGATGAAGGACATCTGCGGAGAGTTCGCGGGAATGCGTGTCGAGGAAGCCAAAGATAAGATGAAACAGGCCATGATCGACGCAGGCGAAGCAGATCTCTTCAGGGACCTCACCCTCGAGGTCGTATGCAGGTGCGGACGTACCGTCCACATCAAGAGGATCGACGACCAGTGGTTCATCAACTACGCCGACCAGAAGCTCACCGAGGGCACCCAGGCCAACGCGAAGAACATGACCATCTACCCGCCCGAGTACTATGACAACGTCCAGGGCGTCCTGGACTGGTACAGGGAGAGGGCATGCGTGAGGCTCGGTAAATGGCTGGGAACCAAGTTCCCCTTCGACAGCAAATGGACCATCGAGGCCATCTCCGATTCCACCCTCTATCCCGTCTACTACACCATCTCGCTGTACGCCAACAGCGGACAGATCACTCCCGAACAGATGAAGCCCTGCTTCTTCGACTACGTCATCCTGGAGAAGGGCGATGCTGCATCAGTCTCCAAGGAGACCGGCATCTCCGCCGATCTTCTCGATAAGATCAAAGCGGATGTGCACTACTGGTACCCTCTGGACATCAACCTGGGAGGAAAAGAGCACATGACCGTCCACTTCCCGGTGTTCCTCCTGAACCACCGTGCCATCCTGCCCGACGAGATGCAGCCCAAGGGAATCCTGGTCAACTGGTACGTCACCGGCAAGAACAAGGACAAGATCTCCAAATCCAAGGGAGGTGCGCAGCCCATCCCCGGAGCCGTCGCCAAGTACGGTGCCGACGCCATGAGGCTGTACTACGCCCACGTGGCATCCATGTACGTTGATGTAGAATGGGACGAGGACGTCGTCTTCACCTACAGGCAGAAGCTCGAGAAGATCATGGCCACCGTGGAGGCCCTCGTATCAGAGGAGAGCGACGTGCCCGCCGGCCCCATCGACGACTGGCTGATGTCCAGGTTCAGCACCCACCTCAACGAGATCAGGGCAGCCATGGACAAGTACGACCTCCGTTCCATGGCCACCGTCGTCTACTACGACATGGCCAACGACATGCGCTGGTACGAGAGACGCGGCGGAAAGAACAAGGCCACGCTCACTAAGGCACTCCGCATATGGATCAACGCCATGATGCCCGTGACCCCCCACGTGGCAGAGGAACTCTGGGAGATCGCCGGATTCAACGGACTGGTCTCCGAGGCACAGCTGCCCGAGGCCGACGCGGTATCCCCCGCGGCGGAATACGGAGAGGTGTTCCTGCAGAACGTCATCTCCGATGTCAACGAGATCAAGAAGATGGCCAAGGGAGACATCACAAAAGCAGTCATCTATACCTCCCCTGCCTGGAAGATCGGTATCGTGAAGGATGCCATCGCCATGGCCAAGGAAGGGAAGCTCACGCCTCCCGACCTCATCAAGAAATGCATGGCCGACGAGAACCTGAAGAGGATGGGCAAGGAGGTCTCCAACTTCGCATCCAAGACCGCCGTCGACCTCAAGAGGGGAAGCATCGAGGACCGCGAGGCTATCATCGGTATGGACGAGAGGGCATTCCTGGACTCCGCCAAGGATTTCATAGCAGCAGAGGTCGGACTCGAGGTACAGGTCTTCTCCGCGGATGACGAGGGAAGGTACGACCCCGCCGGAAAGGCGAAGATCGCAGCTCCCGGAAGGACCGCTATCTACCTCGAGTGAGACCATGGAATGCTTCAGGATCCGGGCGACGCTGAGGGAGCTCAAACCCCCTACCAAGAGGACGTTCCTGATCCCGAAGGACACCTCCTTCATCGACCTCCACCTGCTCATCCAGGCGATGGCGGGATGGGGCGACAGGTACACCCACCGTTTCACCATCAAGGATCATAAGATCGGTCCCGAGGACTACGGGGTATCCGAGGAGGCACACGAGTATCTCGCGGAATACGCAGACGATTTCAGACCAGTGTACGAATACGGTCCGTTCACCGTCGACCTCATGCTCCTGAAGGGGAAGACCGCGGAATCCGATCATCCGGTCATCACCGAATCGGAGGAGCTGTTCCCCCCAGACGAATGCAAGAGCCTGCAGGAATTCATAGATGTACTGGACATCCTTGACAACCCTTCCGACCCCTCCTACCAGGAGATCTCCGATTGGATGAAGGAGGTGGAGGAGACGCAGGATACCGAGACCCTCAACAAGGACTTCTCCGAGAACTGGGAGAGGATCGGCAAGATCAACGGAAGGATCCCGTTCAACGTCGCGGCGGCCATAGGAGCTTTGCTAATCACCGGCATCGACGATTATTACTACGACACCGAGAAGAAGATCCTCACCGAGGAATCCGACGGTTCCAAGAGATTCATTCCCATAAAGGACGAATCCGGCTTCGTGGAGACCCTTGTGGGGATGTACTCCGACCTGATAGGTCTGAAGGATGCCACCCTGGAGAAACTCCTGGAGGACGAATACCGCCCTGGCTGGGAGGATTATGCTGAGAACTTCTTCGACGAGATCACCGACAGCTGGGCCGACGGGTGCAACTTCATCGTAGAGAACTATGCAGACAGCGACATCTCGAAGATGATGGACGTCTTCGGAGAAAAAGAGTGAGTCACTCGCCCCAGGGCTTGAAGAGATGCTGCTTTATCCCCGCCTGGGAAAGACAGCGTCCGACGATGAAGTCCACCATCTCGCCCACGGTCTTGGGATTGGGGTAGAATCCGGGATTCGCATCCATTATAACAACGCCGAGACGGGCCAGTTTCAGCTCGTTCTCCAGCATTATGGCGCTCTTGGGGGTCTCCCTCACGACGAGTACGATCTTCCTCTGTTCCTTGAGGGCACACATGAACGTGCGGGAGATGAGATCGGTGCCCAGCCCGCATGCGAACTTGGCCACCGAGGACTCGGTGCAGGGCACCACGAAGAGCACGTCGTAATCGAAGGATCCGGAAGCGGTGGGTGCGAAGAGGTCCGTGTTCTCGTAGAAACTGTCGGCCATCGCCTTGACGTCGTCGGCGGAATAATCGGTCTCCTCGGGGATTATTGCTTCAGCCGTCTCGGACATCAGCAGTATCTTCTCCCCGGGCAGTTCCTGCAGGAGCCTTATCCCGTAGACGGCCCCCGAGGCCCCGGTCATCGCCACGACACACTTCACGGTATCACCTGAGCCTTACGGTCTCCAGGTTCTGGGGTGCGACGGTCTGGATGTTGTACTTCTTGTATATGGAGGAAGCCAGATCGGAACACTTCCTGTCCTCACCGTGGCCGATGATGATCTTGTCGGGACGGGGCTCCATGGTGCCGATAAACTTCATCATCTGCTTCCTGTCGGAGTGTCCGGAGAATCCGTCGACGGTCTCGCGGTTCATCTTGATCTGGACGGTGACCTGTTTGCCTTTGTAGGGCAGGGTGATCTCGGTCCTTCCCCTCTGGATGGTCCTTCCGATACTGTTCTCGCTCTGATATCCGACGAAGATAAGCCAGTTGTTGGGATCGTCGGCCCACTCGCGGAAGTATTCGAGGACGGGTCCGCCGGACATCATACCGCCGGTGGCGAGCACGATGCAGGGCTTGGGAGAGTGGCAGATCTCCTCCCTCATCATGGCGGTCTCCACACGGTGGAAGATGGGCGAGAGGAAGGGGTTGCTGTTCTTCTGGAAGATCTCGGTCCTCAGGGTGCTGTTGAGATACTCCGGATAAGCGGTGTGCACCGCGGTAGCCTCCCAGATCATTCCGTCTAGGTAGACGGGGATGTCGGGGATGGCCTCGGTCCTGATGAGTTCCTCGATGACGAGCATGACCTCCTGGGAACGTCCTACCGCGAACACGGGGATGATGATCTTTCCGTTGTGGGAGGTGGCCTCCTTGATCAGCTCGCCGAGCTGCTCGGAAGCGTCCTTCCTGGAAGGCTGCATGTCGTTGTGGCCGCCGTAGGTGGACTCGATGACGAGGGTCTCGCAGCGGGGGAACTTGTTGACCGCGGGATTGAAGAGCCAGGTCTTCTCGAACTTGGTATCTCCGGTGAACGCGATGTTGTGCAGTCCCTCTCCGATGTGGAAGTGTGCGATGGACGAACCGAGGATGTGTCCCGCATTGTGGAAGGTGAGCCTGACATCGGGGGCGATGTCGGTGGTCTCGTTGTACTTGACGGTGATGGTGTGGAGGATCTCCTTCTTTACGTCCTTGTCGGTGTAGAGGGGTTTCTTCGCCTCTCCGAAGGCCAGCTTGATGTTGTCCAGCTGGAGCAGGGCCATGAGGTCCCTGGTGGGGGCGGTACAGTAGACGGGTCCCTCGTAACCGTATTTGAACAGGGCGGGCAGGGTTCCGCAGTGGTCGAGGTGGGCGTGGGTGATGACGACAGCGTCGATATCGGTGATAGGGTTTGCCTCGGGCACGGCGAAATAGGGGGTCGCCTCGGATCCGGGGTCCAGACCGCAGTCGATGAGGATCTTGCTGTTCCTGGTGGTGAGGAGGGAAGCCGACCTTCCGACCTGCCTGAATCCTCCGAGGGTGGTGACCCTTACCCACTGCTCCCCCTCGACGACGGGACGGACCAGCTTGCGGGCCACGTTCTTCAGCATCTTTATCCTCTCGTCTGACTCGTGCCTGAGGTATCCCCTGACATCGGAGATGGTCTTGGAAGGGATCGGAGGGGAACGGATAACCTTGACGTTCCAGCCGGATTCCTTCTTGAGGGCGGCGAGCAGCTCTCCCTCGGAACCGACGACCTCGTTGGGATTGATGGCCTCGACGATGGCCTCACCGGTGGATTCCTCGAAGTTGATATCGGTGATCTCAGCGGATTCGGGGATGAGTTTGCGGATCTTCTTCTCCACCTCATCGGTATCCTGCAGCATGGAGGGATCGGGTCTGATGTCCACCCTCCTGCGGATGGTCTGTGCGATGGTACGGGGGAGTGCAAGGTCGGAGGAGAACTCGTCGTAGTTCCTGACATAGATGACGACGAGGGAGGCTTCGAATTCGATCTTCGAGACGTCCATGTTGGAGGGGACCAGGCCCTGCACCTGGGTCCTCAGGTTATCGAATAGTCTGTCTGGATTCATCTTATCGGCTTCTTTTCGAAAAGTTGTAAAAAATTGGGAAGGGGTTTGGGAGGGTGCGGTTTCAGTTGGGATATTTGAATCCCAGGTCTTCGCACCTCTTCCTGATGAGGTCGTTGGGGATCCACTCGTATCCCTGCGGACCGATGTACAGTATGAGCATTCCGTCTCCGGAGTAGTTGTCCCTGCGCCTGGAGGCATTGAGGGCGGAGATGGCGACGTCGATGGCCTCGTTCTTGGTCATGCCGTCTTTGTAGAGGGTCTCGAGAGCACCGTATGCGGTGATGGAACCGGAACCGGATGCACAGTACCTGTCCTCGATGACTCCTCCAGCACCATCGACGCTGAACACGTGTCCTCCGGTCTTGTCGTATCCTCCGAGGAGGGGACCGAGGTAGAATCCGGAACGGATGACCGAGCCCATGAGGGTGGCTGCGGTCTGGACGGACATGGGAGCACCTTTCTGCATCTCGTAGATGGCGATCTGACTCTTCATGTACCTGACCATGAGCTGTGCGTCCCCGACGAGACCGGAGATGGTCATTCCGAGGTTGTCGGCGATGGGGTAAACCTTCTGGACATTGCTGTTGGCGATGAGGTTACCCATGGTAGCCCTCTGATCGGTTGCGAGAACGACTCCGTCCTTGATCCTCATACCGAGGGTGGTTGTACCGGTTTTGACAACATTATCGGATGCGACATTACTTCCACTCATGATTCTACCTTCGTTCAATTAGTGACCGAAAACAACGCACGGACCTGAATCCGTTTGTTAAAGGATGATTATCCTTCTATTTAATAAGGATAACGGGCACATCAATGTAACTGCAGCCTCCTTCCCATATGTATGATTTTTACAATTATCGGTTCGGATGGTAAGGATTCCCCATACTCTCTGCCGCTCAATCACAGAGAGTTTCCGGGGGTTCCGATCCGCTTGTTAGGATTAACGGCACTATCGCGATGAAACACTATAAAAACCTAAAAAACAGCGGAAAACATGATTTTTCAAGCCTTTTCGAAGGTATATTTATACCTAATCTCCAGTGGAAATAAAGGGGTGCCATACCCAGCGGGAATCCCATGGAAAACCCATAAAAATTGGATGGATAGAACGCTCCGGAAGTTATATCCGAATACATGTACTATACATCCAACATAAGCGGGAAATCTATTAATTCCGAGGGGGCATGGGGCAAACATGGAAGGAACGCCCAAGAAAGCGGAGAAGCACATCTGCTTGACCAACCGCAGGCCTCTCGGGATCAGCTGCGACCCCGAATCCGAGATCATCGCAGCCCTCGCGGATCCCGATGTCCTTACCATGGTCAGAGGTCTTGCCAAAGAGGAGATCGGTGCTCCCTTCACCGACGGTGCCTTCGGAATGGATGAGAAAAGGGTCAGCGATGCCGTGCGTAAGATGAAGGCGGCGGGACTGATCTGCTCCCACAAGAAGGACGACCGCCATTTCTATTATCTGAACCGTTCGAGGATCAGGTTCCTCGCGGATTCCCTCAGCGAACTGGCGAAGGAACCCGCGGAAACCTCAGAATGAGATATTCAGGGTAAGGACGAACACCGAAAGGGATACCGCCGAAATCGAGGCGAACCTGCGGACGACGGCCCCGATGTCGCACTTCCCCTCGATGAAGGAGAGGAGAAGGGAGATTATCGCACTCAGTTCGCAAAGGTATACCGAAAGGATCGAGGTGGTGGGGCCGATGCTTATACCCGAGGCCAACTCCTTGATGGGTTCCAGCATGGAGACCGAGAGTCCCAGCACCAGAGGGGCGAAGAATGCCGCGGTCCCGAACATCGTATCGGTCATCCCCTTGAGTTCGTTGCGGATGTTCTTCCTGATGAGCTGACGGTCGTTCAGCTGCCTGCCCAGGGAGATGGCGAGCTTCCCGGCATCCCCCAGATCCCTTACCGATGTACGGTAGATATCGCACATCGCTCCCGCGACCACGCGTGACACCGGGGAGAACACATTCGACAGGGCCCTGTCGACCTCTCCCCTGCAGACGGTTATCTCGTTCCTGAAGGCGAGGGCGATCCCCGAGAGGGATTTCCTGGAGAGGAGGGAATCGCAAAGTGCGGATTCGAACGGGGTCCCGCAGACCATACGGTTCCCGAGTTCGATGAGGATGCATTCGATCTCCCTCCCTGTCTTGTCACGTCTGCTCTCTGTACGGTAAGCGGGGAAACCTGCGATGAGTGTGAGGATGCCCGCACCGATGACCGAGAAGCAGAGCGTGTTGACGGTATCGGCGGTCAGATAGTAGAACACAGCGAACAACGGGAAGGCCGCGAACAGCGGAAGGATGAACAGCGGGTTGCCGGTTATGCCCCCGCAGGAAACGGGATTCTTCCTGTTTATCCCCGAGACCATCATCATGATCGCCGAAGGGATGAGGATCAGGGTGACCAACGCGACGGAACGAACATCCATGGTCCCGGACCCGAACATGCCGCTGAGGCTCATCATGGGGAGAATGGACATCAGCACCATGGGGATCATGATACCGAGCCCGAAGACCGCCATGCAGGGAGCGTTCAGGGAGGAGGCGAACGTCTTCCCGGATTCCCTCAGACCGCTGAGGATTATGTCCGAGGCATCCTTCAGGACCCTGCTCCTCTCGGCCCTGTCGCTGATGTCCGCGGCTGACATGGCCATACGAAGTGCCAGACCGTAAGAGGAACACTCCTCGGGAAGGGAGGAGATCACCCTCGACACAGCGGTGAACATGTCTGATTCCACACGCAGATCGGCATCGTAGACTATCTCGCGGAAGAGCTTCGAACTCACGGGCGGACCCCTTTCGGAGACCTCTCTGACCGCCGTATCCACCGAACCTCCGTTCTCCAGTACCGCGGTAATCGCACCTATTACCTCCGGGCCCTCGTTGAGCAGTTTGACTGAGAACCTGCTGCCGGACCTCTCTTTATAAGATTTCATGGATGATGTTAGGGAGTACGGTATTTAGCGGACCTAGCGTACAGTTACATACGTACAGCAATCGGCATATGTTTTTAATCAAGTGCCAAGATTGCGGGGGTATGTTTGCTGAACTGCCCGGCGTGAAGCTGTATTACGAGGACGAAGGCGAAGGGGAACCCGTGGTTCTGATCGCCGGAATCGGAGCCAACCACCGTTTCTGGAAAGGTATGGTGCCTTTCCTCAAAGGATACAGGGTAATCACGCTCGACAACCGCGGCGTCGGCGAAACGGAATACAAGGGAGAGATTCAGATCGACATCATGGCAGACGATGTCATCCACCTTCTCGACTACCTTCACATCTGCAAGGCCCACATCGTGGGATGGTCCATGGGGTCCCAGATCTCCCAGTCCCTGGCTATCAGGTACCCAAAGCGTCTGCAGTCCCTGACGCTGGTATCCTCATACCAGTTCAGGCCCCACAGGTCCGCTTATTTCATGTACTGGATGTCCAAGGCGGCTGCCGAGGGAAGATGCACCATGGATGAGGTGAACATGTTCCTCAACGCATTCTGCTTCCCCGAATCCACGTTCGAGGCGTTCGCGAAGAAAGGCATTGTCATGCCTGTCCCCAAGCACCCCGAGGATCCCGCCGAGGTCTACAAGCAGATGATCTCCATGGACAACTTCGATTCCACCGAGAGGACCAAGGACATAACCGCCCCCAGTCTCGTCATCCACGGCGCAATGGACATCATGGTCGAACCCATCAAAGGAAGGGCCATCGGCAACTCCATCCCCAACTGCAAGTACATCGAACTGCCCGGAGAAGGACACACCATCGCACCCGCAGTCTATGTGGAATATCTTAAGAAACACCTTCGCGACAACGCGATCGGTCCAGAGACCCAGTGATAAAAAATGATGGGTCCCCGGTCTCCCGGGGGCCAGTATTGTAGTTTCAGTTCTCGGTTCCGAGCTTTATACAGAGCCTGTTCTTGTCCAGCAGATCCATCTTCCTGGCGGGGATGGTCTTCTGGAGTCCCTTGTCGAGGTTCTCGGGAGTACAGAACTTGGTCTCTTTGAACAGCTTACCCAGGATGACCATGTTGGCGGCACCCTTGATGCCTGCGTTCTCCGCGATCTCGGATGCGGGGATGTAGATGGTGGTGACATCCTTGCGTGCGACCTTCTTGTCGATGATGGAGCTGTCCACGATGATGATCCCTCCGGGGACGACATCGTTCTCGAACTTCTCGAGGGAAGGCAGGTTCATCGCCACGAGGACATCAGGGTTGGTGACCAGGGGCGAACCGATCTTGTTGTCGGAGAGGCAGACGCTGCAGTTGGCGGTTCCTCCGCGCATCTCGGGTCCGTAAGAGGGGAGCCAGGATACCTCCTTTCCCTCCATCAGTCCGGCGTATGCCATGACCTTCCCGGTAAACAGGATACCCTGTCCGCCGAATCCTGCGAGGAGGATGTTGAGGTCGCTCATTGCTCTCCCTCCTCTCCGACGTCCTTGTAGACACCGAGCGGGTAGTAGGGGAGCATGTTGTCCCTGAGCCACTGGAGGGCATCCGCGGGCGACATTCCCCAGTTGGTGGGACAGGTGGATACGACCTCGATGATGCAGTATCCCTTGCCGGCCATCTGGTATTCGAATGCCTTCTTGATCGCTTTCTTGGCGGCCTTGACGTTCTTCACGCAGTCGACGGTGACACGCTGTGCCAGAGCCACTCCTTTCACGGAGGAGAGGAGCTCGCAGACCCTGATGGGATTGCCTGCCACGGAGGTGTCCCTTCCGTAGGGAGTGGTCTGCGTGACCTGTCCGGGAAGGGTGGTGGGGGCCATCTGACCTCCGGTCATTCCGTAGATCGCGTTGTTGATGAAGATGGCAACGATGTTCTCCCCGCGTGCGGCGGCGTGGACGGTCTCGCCCATTCCGATGGCGGCGAGGTCTCCGTCACCCTGGTAGGTGAAGACGACGTCCTCGGGCCTGGCCCTCTTGACGCCGGTCGCAACGGCGGGTGCACGGCCGTGGGGGGCCTGGACCATGTCGCATCCGAAGTAGTTGTAAGTGAAGACGGAACATCCGACGGAGGCGACTCCGACGGTCTTTCCCTCGATTCCCAGCTCGTCGATGACTTCGGCGACAAGCCTGTGTACGATACCGTGGGTGCATCCCGGGCAGTAGTGCAGGGGGACATCCACGAGTGCCTTGGGCCTCTCGCCCATGATCTTGGACATCAGCAATCGCCTCCGTTGATCTTTACGATCTGTTCGAACACTTCTTTGGGAGTAGGGACGATTCCTCCGGTACGGCCGAAGAAGCGGACAGGCTTCCTGTCCTTCACTGTGAGTTTTACATCCTCGACCATCTGTCCCATGTTCATCTCCACGGAGAGGAAGGACTTGGCGTGGCCGACGTGCTTCTCGATGAACTTCTCGGGGAAGGGCCAGAGGGTGATGGGCCTGATGAGACCTGCTTTGATACCCTGCTTCCTGGCCATGTCGACGGCGGAGTGGGCGATCCTGGAGGATGCTCCGAAGGCGACGAGGATGATCTCAGCATCATCGGCGAGGTACTCCTCGGCCCTCTGCTCGGTCTCCTTGATCTTCTCGTATTTCTGGAACCTCTCCCTGTTGAGCCTCTCGAGCTCGCTGGGGTCGATGTAGAGGGAGTTGACGACGTTGTGCTTCCTCTTGCCCTGGTGTCCCTTGGCGGCCCAGTCCTTGCTGTCGGTGGGCTCCTTGGCCTCGGGGAGCACGACAGGCTCCATCATCTGACCCAGAAGTCCGTCGGACAGGATCATGGTGGGCATCCTGTACTTGTCGCCGAGGTCGAACGCGTCGGAGATGAGGTCGACGGTCTCCTGGACGGTGGAAGGTGCGAACACGAGGAGGTGGAAGTCGCCGTGGCCGGTGGCCTTGGTGGCCTGGAAATAATCGGACTGGGATGGCTGGATTCCTCCGAGACCGGGTCCTCCTCTCTCGACGTTGACGATGAGGCAGGGTACGTCGGATCCGGCGATGTAGGAGATTCCCTCGGACATGAGACTGATTCCGGGGGACGAGGTGGAGGTCATGACCCTGACGCCTGCGGCTCCCGCTCCGAGGACCATGTTGATCGATGCGACCTCGGATTCTCCCTGGAGATAGACTCCGCCGATCTTGGGCATCCTCTTGGACATGTACGCCGCGACCTCAGTCTGGGGGGTGATGGGGTATCCGAAGAAGTGCCTGCATCCTGCTGCGATGGCGGCTTCGGCGATGGCCTCGTTTCCTTTCATGAGGACCTTGTCTGCCATTCACTCCACCTCCACGATGATTGCACAGTCGGGGCACATGATGGTGCACGAACCGCATCCGATGCATTTCGAGGCGTCGGTGATGTGTGCGGGGTGGTAGCCCTTACCGTTAGTCACTGAATGATCGAGTTCGAGAATTTTTTTGGGACATGCAATGACGCACATTTCGCATCCTTTGCACCTGTCGTTGTTAACTATTACTTTCGGCATTCAATTACCTGCCTGTTCCCAGGGTGCCTTAACGTAGGCACATACCGGATACATGTTCTGTATTTTATTTAAGGGGTCGAGTCCCGCAGGCACGGTCGTGAACCTGACGGGAAGACCGGTCATCTCCGACACCTTATCGGCGAAGGGTACGGAATCGAGGACCGTCTGAAGGGTCGTGTAGCCCTGGAGATGGGAGTTGTTCACGATCGCGTTGGCCTTGATGTGAGCCGCCCTCTCGATCTCGGCGAGTATCTGAACCGCCTCCTCTGGCATAGTGGTCTGCGAACGGTACCGGTTGATGACGTACAGCACATCGGGATCCGCTTCCCCGAGATGTTTGCGGTATACCCCGAGGGCGGTGGCCCCGGCATCATCTCCTCCCACGTCGACGATGACCTTCTCCCCCTCTGCGATGGCATCGCCGATGGCGGCCGGGAGGGAGGGGGTATCGAGGTTGGAATTGGCGAAGTTCGGTCCGAGGACGCGTATGCCCCTGGCTGTCAGGACGTCGGAATAATCGGAGGATCTGAAATACGGGTTCACGACATCCATGTCGATGAGGGTGACCCTGTCTCCTGCCTCCGCACAGTCGAGAGCGAGATTGATCGAAAGATTGGTCTTGCCCACCCCGTAGTGTCCGCAGACGACGGTGACTCTCTTGTCCAGATACTTCATCGGACACCGATAGACTCTGCCGTATATAACAGTTGGATGCCGGGGTTTCTATATGAGCCAGACATCTGTTAAAAAACTAAACCTTTTATCTCAGTTATTATTAGGGGGCGCTGAGGCAATAATATGGCCGACATGAATAAAGTAGGAAAGAGGATTCGTAAGTACAGGGAACAGCTCGGGCTTTCTCAGGAAGAGCTCGCGGTGAACTCTGGACTTAAGCTTGAATCCATTAAAGAGTACGAAGAGGGAATTTCTTATCCACCTATCGGAACTCTTATTAGGCTTTCCCGTGCACTCGGCCAGAGGGTTGGAACCTTCACAGACGACCAGTTCACCCCCGATCCCATTGTCGTGAAATTCGGGGAGAGGGAGGCGGAAGCCACCTCCAACGGAACCAAAGGACATTATCAGTACTTCCCCCTGGGACAGGGTAAGACCGACAGGCACATGGAACCCATGTTCATCCGTGTCGGACAGGAGGACGTCCACGAACTCAGTGCCCACGAGGGAGAGGAGTTCATCATCGTCGTGAGCGGGAAGATCCTGTTCATCTACGGAAAAGAGGAGAAGGTCCTCGAACCCGGAGACAGCGCGTATTACAACTCGGTCGTTCCCCACTACGTGGGAGCGGTCGACGGACCCGAAGAGATCTATGCGGTGCTGTACACCCCGTTCTGAGGTGCGAACATGCCGTGCACTCCAAGGAAGGAGGCTACCAGCAACGAGAGGCTGGGGGACCTCCTGGACAAATGCATCAGGAACCACCCCGACAACGATGCCATCGTCTACGTCGACAGGGAACTCCGCCTATCGTGGAAACAGTGGGGAGAGGAGGTCGACCGCGTGGCCAAGGGACTCATGGGTATGGGCGTCCAGAAGGGCGAGAAGGTCGCCGTATGGGCCACCAACGTCCCCGACTGGGTCACCCTGATGTTCGCAACCGCCAAGATCGGAGCTATCATGCTCACGATCAACACCAACTACCAGTCAGCAGAGCTCGACTACGTTCTCAGACAGTCCGACATGGAGAACCTGTTCCTCATCGACGGCGTAAGGGACACCGATTACGTGCAGGTCGTCTACGACCTCGTCCCCGAACTGAGGACCATGCCCCGCGAGAACTTCCACAGCGAGAAGTACCCCCACCTCAAGAGGGTCGTATTCCTCGGCCCCGTGAAGCACCGCGGGATGTACTCCATGAACGAGGTGAAATCCCTGGCGGTCACCGTCGACGACGAAGAGTACCAGAAGAGGAAGGACTCCGTGGACGTGCACGACGTCACCATGATGCAGTACACCTCCGGTACCACCGGTTTCCCCAAGGGAGTCATGCTGACCCACTTCAACATCGCCAACGACGGTTACTGGCTGGGAGCCAACATGAACTACGGCCCCGAGGACCGCCTGTGCATCAACGTCCCCCTGTTCCACTGCTTCGGCTGCGTGCTGGGGGTCATGGCTTGCATCAACCACGGTGTCACCATGTGCTTCTGCGAGGTGTTCGACCCCATCAAGGTAATGACCACCATCGAGGAGGAGCACTGCACCTCCGTGTACGGCGTACCCACGATGTTCATCAACATCCTCAACCACAAACTGTTCAACAAGTTCGACTTCTCCTCCCTGAGGACCGGAATCATGGCAGGCTCCCCCTGTCCCATCTCCACCATGGAGGAGGTCGTCGAGAAGATGAACATGAAGGAGATCACCATCGTCTACGGACTGACCGAGGCCTCCCCCGGAATGACCCAGACCCGTTACGACGAGCCCTCCCTCGAGAAGAAGTGCTCCTCCGTCGGCAAGAAACTGCCCGGAGTGGACACCGTCATCCTGGATCCCGAGACCTACGAACCCTGTCCCGACGGAGTGATCGGGGAGTTCTGCTGCAAGGGATTCAACGTCATGAAGGGATACTACAAGATGCCCGAGGAGACCGCCAAGGTCATCGACAAGAACGGATACCTCCACTCGGGAGACCTGGGCTACAGGGACAAGGACGGATACTTCTACGTCACCGGAAGGATCAAGGACATGATCATCCGCGGAGGGGAGAACATCTACCCCAAGGAGGTCGAGGACTTCCTGTACAAGTGCCCCGGCATCAAGGACGTCCAGGTGGTCGGAGTACCCAGCAAGAAGTACGGCGAGCAGCCCGGAGCGTTCATCGTCAAATTCCCCGGACACGAGGACATGACCGAACAGGACGTCCTGGATTACTGCCGCGGCAAGATCGCGTGGTACAAGACACCCAAATACGTGGCATTCGTGGATGATTTCCCCATGAACGCCGCAGGTAAGATATTGAAATACAAACTCAGAGAGACCGCCCACGAGCTGTGGCCGGACGCTTGAGTGATAACATGGAACCTATAATTGCAGAAGTTGCGGAACGCGTCAAGGCAATGCGTGAGATGTGCGACATCACCGTCGAAGAGATGGCGGAGATCGTCGGGAAGACCCCCGAGGAATACGTAAGATACGAGTCAGGAGAGCTCGATTTCTCCTTCACCTTCCTGTACAAGGTCGCCCAGAAATGCGGCATCGATATGGTGGAACTCCTCACCGGAGAGAACCCCCACCTGTCCGAGTGCACCTTCGTCAAGAACGGTCACGGACTGCCCATCAAGAGGCATCTGGGATATGATTACTACCACCTCGGATACACCCTCAACAAGAGGCTCTCCGAGACCTTCGTCGTCTTCGCCCCCTACATCGAGGGAGACAACGACAAGACCGTCCACTTCAACACCCACGAAGGCAACGAGTTCGACTACGTCTTGGAGGGATCCATGAGGTTCATCATCGACGGACACCCCTACGACCTCGAACCCGGAGACTCCGTGTACTACAACAGCGGGCTACCCCACGGCATCTACGCCACATCCAAGAACGGCTGCAAGTTCATCGCATCCGTAATGAAAGGTGAGTCCAAATGATGAACCTCAACCAGAGATTCGTAGAGGAGGAGTACGGCGAGGATGGACTGCTGAAACACCTCTCCTTCAAGTATCCAGATAATTACAACTTCGGATACGACGTAGTCGATGTCATCGCCGCCAACGAGCCCGACAGGACCGCCATGGTCTGGTGCAACCCCAAGGGTGACGAGAGGAAGTTCACCTTCGGCGACATCAGCAGGCTCTCCAACAAGGCGGCCAACTACTTCAGGTCCCTCGGGATCGGAAAGGGCGACATGGTGCTGACCATCCTCAAACGCCACTACCAGTTCTGGTACGTCTCGGTGGCACTGCACAAGCTGGGAGCCATCATGGTCCCCGCCACCTTCATGCTCACCAAACACGACATCGAGTACCGCGTCAGGGCAGCCGATATCAAAGCGTGCATATGCACCGATATGAACGGTGTCTGCGACGCGGTCGACCAGGCGGAGGACATCCCCACCCTGAAGATCAAGATGGTCGTGAACTCCGACAGGGAGGGATGGCACCAGTTCGACAGGGAGATGGAATCCGCTTCCGACAGTCTCGAAAGGGTACCCACCAAGGCCACCGAGCCCACCCTGATGTACTTCTCGTCGGGAACCTCGGGCAACCCCAAGATGGTCCTCCACAACCACCTGTACAGTCTGGGTCATGTGGTCACCGCCAAGCACTGGCAGAACGTGGACCCCAACGGCATACACCTCTCCATCGCCGACACCGGCTGGGGAAAGGCGGCCTGGGGAAAGCTCTACGGCCAGTGGATCATGGAAGCTGCAGTCTTCGTATACGATTACGACAAGTTCGAGCCCCACGAGATCCTCAACATCGTCGAGAAGCACAGGCTCACCACCCTCTGCTGTCCCCCGACCATGTTCAGAATGTTCATCAACGCCGGACTGGAAGGACACGACCTCTCGTCCCTCAAGTACTGCTGCATCGCTGGTGAAGCACTAAACCCCGATGTGTTCAACAATTGGTACAAGGCCACCGGCATCAAGCTGATGGAGGGATTCGGACAGACCGAGACCACCGTCAGCGTCTGCAACATCACCGGAATGGAGCCCAAACCCAGCTCCATGGGAAGGCCCGGACCCCAGTTCGAGGTGAGGATCGTCGATCCCGACGGCAACGAGTGCCCCTCCGGACAGTCCGGAGAGATCGTCATCAAATGCGAGCCCCGCGTCCCGGGACTCCTCATGGAATACTACCGCAACGAGGAGAAGAACGCCGAGGCCTTCCGCGGTGGCTGGTTCCACACCGGCGACGTCGCATGGAAGGACGAGGACGGCTACTTCTGGTACGTCGGACGCAACGACGATGTCATCAAATCCTCGGGATACAAGATCGGTCCGTTCGAGATCGAATCCGTCCTTCTCACCCACCCCGCGGTCCTCGAATGCGCGGTGACCGGAATCCCCGATCCCGTCAGGGGTCAGCTGGTCAAGGCCACCATCGTGCTCCGCGAAGGATACGAAGGCAGCGATGCCCTCATCAAGGAACTCCAGAACTACGTCAAGCACGAGACCGCCCCCTACAAATATCCCAGGGCAGTCGAGTTCGTCAAGGAACTCCCCAAGTCGACCTCCGGAAAGATCAAGAGGGTCGACATCCGGAACAGGGACATCGAGAAGATGAAGACGAAAGAGTAAGACTTTCCAAGAAACCTTTTATTTTTTTAACCCCGGGGAACCCCCGGGGAAGTGATTTCACAAAAGACCCAGAGTGCTCATTCGCACTTGGTCCATCCGCAGGATCTGCAGACGTTGCATCCGCCCTGGAAGGTCAGTTCGTCCCCGCACTTGGGGCAGGGGTTAATGACGATCTTCTTGGGGCCGATCTCCTTGGGAGGGGCGATGAGGTTGGAGGACTTGACCTGCCTCATCATCTCGTCGTGCATGTCGATGAGGGCCCAGCCGACCGCCATGGGACAGCAGGATCCCTTGCTGGTATCCTTCTTGGTGAAGGTCCTTACGGTGTAGGAAGGACAGGAACCGCAGGATTTCAGCTGGTCGACAACGGCGTTGATGTCGCATCCGGAACGGGCGGCGAGGGAGATCATCCTGGAGAGTCCGATCATGAAGTTGTTGCATCCTCCGGTGGATCCCTTGTTGAGGTAGACCTCCATGAGGTCGCCGGTGACGGGGTCGAAGAATGCGGTGCAGTGAAGGCTTCCGCATCCGGTCATGAGCTTCCTCTTCTTTCCGATGACGTTGTCGGCGACGTTCCTGACGATACCGCGCTGGGTGGAGGTGGCGGACTCGATGGCCTCCTCCTTCTTCTTGGACTCGACCTCCTTCTTCTCCTTGGTGGTGAGGATTCCGAGCCTCTTGCATCCGTCGCGGAAGACGGTCACACCCTTGCATCCGATCTTCCATGCGTACATGTAGATGTCGTAGACGTTCTCTTCGGGGAACTCCTCAGGGAGGTTGACGGTGGAGCTGATGGATGCGTCGATGTGCATCTGCCAGGTTCCCTGCTGCACCAGCCTCTGCTTGTAGTCGAGGTTCTGGGCGGTGACGAAGAAGGGAGGCAGGTCGGTGTCGTCCTTCAGGCCGTGCTTGTCCATGTAGTCCTTGACGACGGGGGGATAGACCTTGTAGAACTGGTCATGGTCGGACAGCGAGGTGGTCCTCCTCTCGAAGTGGGTGGCGAAGATGGGCTCGATACCTCCGGAGATGCCCAGCATGGTAGAGAGGGTTCCGGTGGGTGCAATGGTCAGGAGCTGGGAGTTCCTGAGTCCGTACTGCCTGACGAGCTCCCTGGTCTCATCGGAGGTGTTCTCGATGAAGTAGGGGGAGGCCATGATCTGGTCGATGACGCACTTGGGAAACATTCCCTTCTCCTTGGCGAGGATGGCGGACTCCCTGATGGCGGTGTCGGCCATGATGAATCCGAGCTTGTGACAGAAGTCCATGGCCTCGGAGGATCCGTAGGTGATCTCCATCTTGATGAGCATGTCGGCGAGACCCATGATTCCGAGTCCGATCTGTTTCCAGTTGTTGACGGACTCCCTCTGCTCCTGCAGGGGGTGGAGGGGAAGACCCTCCTCGAGGACGTCGTTGAGGGCACGGACGCAGATGGCGACGGCCTCGCGGAACTCGTCCTCGTTGAACTTACCGTCGTGGACGAACTCGGAGAGGTTCAGGCTTCCGAGCAGGCAGCTTCCTCCGGCGGGGAGGGGCTCCTCGGCACAGGGGTTGGTTCCCGCGTACTCGTAGTCGGGGAACTCGGAAAGGAGGTTCCAGGAGCTGATACGGTCCCAGAAGAGACATCCGGGCTCTCCGAAATCCCAGTTGGCGTAACAGAGTTTCTTGAAGAATTCGGCCGCATCGAGGTTCTTGACTATGGTATCGTTGGTCTCGGGGCGAACGAATGTCTGGACGAAGGTATCTTTGTTCTCGACGCACTCCATGAACTTATCGGAGACGCGTATGGACATGTTGGCCTTGGTTACCCTGTCGAGGTCGGTCTTGACGCTCATGAACTCCTCGAGGTCAGGGTGGTCGCAGGACATGGTGAGCATGAGGGCTCCCCTCCGTCCGTGCTGACCGATGAGTCCGGTCACCATGGAGAAGAGGTCAGTGAATGATACCGCTCCGGAAGTGTTGGAAGCGGTGTTGTTGATCTTGGCCCCGCGGGGTGCGAGCTTGGAGATGTCGATTCCCACTCCGCCTCCGTAACTGAAGGTACGGGCGGCTTTGCTGGCACATTCGAAGATGCTCTCGATGGAGTCCTCGGGGGGTGCGATCACGTAGCAGTTGGAATAGGTGACCTTGAGACCGGTCTTGTTGAGTCCGCGGTTGGCGAGGATACGTCCGCCGAAGAGGAATTTCTTCTCGACGATCATCCTCTTGACGTCCTCGTTGTAGTTGGATACACGGTCGAGCCAATGATCGAACGTCTCTCCGTTGTAGCAGTACTTCTTGTTCCAAATATCGATACCTAATTGGTTGTCTTCACCTAACCATTGCTCGACTTCCATGTTATGTCCTCGAAGCTAGTTCAAGGACCTGAATAATTTAAGTGTTTTTTCGAAATGAACATTTTTCGCCCAACTATACATCCAACTCAATGGTATATACATCCAAGTGTCGATATCGAAGCCGAAAACAATACCCAGAGGGATGGAAAATCGTCAACCAAAAAAATTGTAATTGTTGCGATGAATAATAAAAACCCATCCAATGAACAAATGTGAACAGGACCTCAAAACAATCCAATTGTGGAAGGAATTCGCCGGAATTTTCGCAAAAATATACATGTTTTTCAAAAAAGTGAATGATTTTCATCAAAAACGGGGCTTTATATACCGACTTCAAAAAGTATGATCTGCTACCAATGACTAACGTAACGATTGTTGTAAACGGGTGGATAACGATAAACAATCGCTAAAATCCGATCTTCGTTCGGATTGGATAAATGATAAGAGTTGCAATATAGAAATAATACAGATGGAGCGTTTGTAAAAAGGGGATTTTGGGCGGAAAAGGTGCAAAATCACCTTCCGTCCTTACAGGATTTACCGGTCTTTCATTGGCTCTCACCCCCCTTGTTTCCAACGGGATATTTCTGCCTGAAACCTCCCACCAAAGCTTCGCAGGTCTTCCCTGCGTTGCGGTCGATATACTCGTTGGAGATGCAAACCCATTCGGGACCCAAATACTGAGGATCCGTCTTTCCCGCTTCCGCGAGATATTTCCTGATCTCTCCGCGGGCGAGGATCTCCTCCTCCGCCTCCGATTCGGTGAGACCGCAGGTCGTGAGTGCCCTTAGGAGCACGGGTGTCTTGAGTGCCTTGGAGATGTCGCTGAGATCGCAGAACACCCCCTTCCTGTTCGAGGTGGCCACGAACTCGCTCACATGCCTCGTCTGTGTCCCTGTCTTCCTTTCCTTCGTGGTCCCCACGGTTATCAGGACGTCGGTGGCCATGAACGCCTCCGGCGAGATTCCTATATCATGTACGACCCTGTCGTACACGCTCTTGGCGGAATCGCCGTGGATGGTACCCATGATGGAACTCCCGGCACGGCCCGTACGCATGCTCTCGTAGAGAGTCTTGGCTTCCTCTCCCCTGACCTCTCCGAGGACGATGGCGGATTCTCCCAGCCTCAGGGATACCCTGAGAGCCTCGTTCGCCCTTTCGAGACTGCTGCCCTCCATGCGTTCGTCGACGAGCATGGACTGGACCTTGTAGCCCATACGGCGCATCTGTTCTCCCGGGAGTTCCATCGTGTCCTC
>CACWTF010000015.1 GCA_902763685.1 methanogenic archaeon
ATTTTTTTGGTATTTTTTAATAAAAAATACCCATTTTTTCATTCTCAAGATGTGTTTGAATTCACATTTGACCCTAAAATTTTCCAGTGGAAATGGAGGGGTGGGGGTCTTTCAGATTCTTCTCGAGATCCTGTAAACCATCAATTCGTCGAAGATATACGAAATGGAAATAACGATGAGGATTATTGTTACGAATGATATCTCGAGATATTCTATGCTGTTCGATGCATGGGCGTCGATCCTATCCTCTTTCCCGTTCATCATGAGTTTCAGACAACCGAGCCAAGGTATTTCCACCTGAGCCACGGATTTGATCATATCTCTTGAAATCGGTCTACCATACATCACACCGGTATCCTGATCGAAATCACTGTTGTTATCTCCCAAAGTGAGATATCCGCTCTGTGTCAAGGAATCTAAATTGATTGTACAAGTCCGTGGTTTATAATCATTATCAAATGTCATAGATAAAGTGCCAGATACATTCATGCACTCATTGGTACCATCTATATTCCATATTCCCGAATAACCATTAAGCGATTCTATATTCCATTTCAAGCCGACTTTTTCGAGGTAAATGATCGCGCGGTGAATCACAGGATTTCCCGTATCTCTTTTGTAAACGATCACGGAACCGTAATCTCCGAACGATTTATATCCGGTTTTGTAACCTTCGACATAGGTTATTATATCGCAATTGTCCGGACTCTGGACATAAATCATGTCTCCGGTATCTATGATCCCTATCTCTGATTGGTTATCGTTATGCTGCATGCTCTGTGATTCGACCACCGTGAAAGGAGGATTGACACCAGAGTTTTCCTTGACAAAATAAACAATACCCAGGAACAGAATCACGACGATTCCGATGATGGAAATGGTGATGATCTGTTTCCTTTGCATGGAAGCCGAAATAGATTATTCGGATAAATTTTTTGAGTTGGACATGTCTTTATACACGTATCATCATTAGAAAGTCATGGAAAGACCTTCCCGCGATGAGTATTTCATGAAAATGGCACAACTTGCTGCCACCAGGTCCACCTGTCTCAGACGCAAGGTCGGAGCTGTCATCGTAAAGGATAGCCATGTCCTTTCCACAGGATACAACGGATCCCCCAGAGGAGTCTCCCACTGTGAGGAGAAAGGTTGTCTCAGAGTGTTGATGAATGTACCGTCTGGCACTAGGCATGAACTGTGCCGCGGTGTGCACGCGGAACAGAACGCTGTCACACAGGCGGCGTACTTCGGTACGAGTGTGAAGGATGCTACGATCTACACCACCACCTTCCCCTGCTCTCTCTGTGCCAAGATCCTCATAAACTCCGGTATCAAGGAGATCGTCTATGACGAAGGATACATGGATGACCTCTCGAAAGAGATCCTCGGGGAAACGGATATCGTCATCAGGCATATCGACCTCTGACCCTCGCAGAAATTGTGTTTTTCGGTGTTTCCGCGATAAATACCTTTGCCTTTTCCTTTATTATAATAAAAACGGGGGTTATCATTAAGTACCCCAAGTGATTACGCTCACGCACGAATGGTCGGGGAGTGTAACTTGAGCCGAACTGACATACTTTCGGAAATAAAGGAGGCTGAGTCTAAAGCGGACGCTTCTGTCGTACAGGCAGAGGCAGACAAAAAATCCGCTGTAGCTCAGGCCCGCAGGGATTCTGTATCAAAGATTCAGAGCGAAGCCGACAAAGAGCGTGCTGAGTTCGAGTCTGTGATGGCAGCTGAGCAGGCCGCACTCGATAAGGAAAAAGCCGAGAAACTCGCCGCTGGCGAGGAGGAGGCCAAATCCATCGAGGCCGCCGCAAGGGAAAAGATCAAGGAAGTCAACGATTTCCTCACGAACGAATTCGAGAGGGCAATAAATGCTTCTTCCTGAGTCGATGAGTAGGATTGTGATTGTGGGTACGAAATCCCGCATGGAGGATGCCATCAACGCATTCTACAGCGAGAAATCGATTCACATCATCGATCATACCACCGGCGACGACGGGCTCTCCATCGGAACCACCACCGAGGCAACCTCGAAGGCATCTGAGAGGCTTATCAAGGTCAGGTCCATGGAAAAAGAGCTTGGGATCAACAAGCATACCAAGACCGCCGACATCGCAGTGGAGGAAGTGCAGTCACGCATTTCCGCCGGTGATGTCGAGGGCGTCGAAGATGAGGTCCTCAAGACCGTCGACGCAAGGAATGATCTTACCCAGAAAATCACTGAATTAAACTCTAAGAAAAACACGTTTGAACTTCTGAAGAGACTGAACGAGCTTACTCTTGACCAATACAGCGGGTACAAGAGCCTGGCCGTTCTCGTCGGTACCACTACCGACGACGCATCATCTGTTTCCATTGAGGATGCTGAGGTCTTCTCTTCCTTCGACAAGAAAGAGGGCGGCGTCGTCGCTGTCTTCGTGAAGAAGGAGAACAAGGAGAAAGCCTTCGCAGCACTCGCAGATGTAGGGTTCACAGAGATACAGGTACCCGCATGCACCGAAAAGGTTGCAGCGAATGAGGCCTGTGCCAAGATTGACGCTGAGATCGAGGCTGCCAACGCAGAGATCGAGAAGTGCAATCAGACCCTCGAGGAACTCAAAGAGAAGTACATGTCCTTCCTTAAGGGATGCGACGAAGAGCTGGCCATTGTGGTCGAAAAGGGTAGTGTTCCCCTTAGGATCGCAGTGAGCAAGTACTCATACGTCATCGACGCGTGGGTACCTACCAAAAAGATGGACTCCGTCAAAGCCAACCTTGAGCGCAAGCTCGGCGATGACATCTATGTGGAGTTCCAGGAGACCCGTGGGAGGAAGGTCGAAGAGACCGAAGCCCAGGAGCCTCGTTTCCAGAATGTTCCCGTCAAGCAGAACAACGGAAGGATCGTATGCGAATACGAGTACGCGACCAGTCTGGTGTCCGTTCCCAAATACAACGAGATCGACCCCACTTTCCTGATCGCTATTTTCCTGCCCCTGTTCTTCGGATTCATGGTGGGAGACATGGGTTATGCCATCCCCTTCATCATCCTGGGAGCATACGGACTCAAGAAGACCAAGCACAAAGACTGGCGCGCCATCGCCCTCGTCCTCTTCTTCGGAGGAATATGGGCGTTCATATTCGGACTATTCTTCTACGGTGAGATGCTGGGAATGCACTTCGTCGGCGGAGAATGGGAAGCCGGAACCTGGGTGTGGCATGAGAACCATGTCGCAGTCGGAGGAACTACCGTATCCTGGGATTGGATCCTCGGAGCTCAGTTCCCCTCCTGGTTCACTGACGCGATCTGCTCTGTCGGAGCTTGGGGTCAGGAAGATCCCAACACCTTCGGAGTGGGAGTCGGAAAACTTGAAGATGTTGCCTTCTTGCTTAAACTGTCTGTTTATATCGGTGTCATCCACCTGCTCATCGGTCTCGTTTGCGCACTCGTCAACGTCACCAAGCAGCACGGTGTGAAGGAAGCCATCCTGGAGAAGGGAGGAATCGTCTTCGTCTTCTTCGGTATCATCTTCCTTTGTCTCGCACTGACTGACATGATGTTCAGCAAGCTCGAGCTTACGGGCGGAACTCCCCTCATCGAGCTGGTTCTGGCTATTGTCTGTCTCGTGATCGGTATCGTATTAAACGCAAAAGCAGAGGGTGGAATGCAGGCTATCATGTCCCTGCCTGAGGTTATCGGATGGATTCTGTCCTACACCAGGCTTGCGGCGATTACCATGTCCAAAGCTGGTATGGCACTCGCATTCAACTACATCATATTCGGAATGATCATGACCACCAAGGCCACTGGTAACTTCCAGGACGGAGTCGAGATCGTAGCATTCGACCCCATGGGCGGAGTAATCATGCTCATTGTCGGAATCTTATTGTTCTGCTTCTTACACCTTGTCGTCTGGACCCTCGGAATCCTGTCCGCCGGTCTGCACGCCCTAAGGCTGCAGTTCGTCGAACTCATGATGAGGTTCTATGAAGGAGGAGGAGAAGCGTTCGCACCTCTCTCAGAGGTCCGCAAGAAAACATTTTTCAGCAAAAATGCAAACAACATCAAAGAGGTTTGATTAATATGGCAACAGCAGGTACAGAAGGACTTATTGCAATTGGCGCAGGACTCGCAGTCGGACTCGCAGGACTTGGATCCGGACTCGCAGAGAAAGACATCGGTGCAGCAGCAGTCGGTGCAATCACTGAGAACCCCTCCCTCTTCGGAAGGGCAATGATTTTCACCGTTCTCCCTGAAACCATCGTCATCTTCGGTCTCGTTATCGCTATCATGGCAATCTTCGTTATGTGAGTCTGGGGGCCTTTAATTGGCACTAGACAGCGTCACGAAGGAGATCCAGGCATCCGCCGCAGCGGAGGTCGCCCGTATCCAGCAGGCCCAGGCCGCTGAGATAAAGGCCATCAACGACCAGACGGAAGCCCAGATCGCCGACATGAAACAGAAGCAGGACAAGAGGGTCGCAGAAGCCAAGGAGACCCTTGCCCGCCAGGAGCGCACCAGCGCTGAACTGGAGAGCAAAAAGCTGGTCCTGTCCAAGAAGAAGGAGATCCTCGCCGAGGCCTTCGAGTCCGTACTCGCGCAGCTCGAGGCAATGCCCGCCGACAAGAAGCTGGCATATTACAAGGCAATGGTAGCATCCGCTAAGAACATCATCCCCGAGCCCAAGGCAGTCATGTCCGAGAAGGATAACTTCTCCGCAGCTGACCTCGGAGTCACCTCCGTGGAGAAGGACGCCCGCATCAGCGCCGGCCTCATCCTCCAGAGCGCGGACGGAAAGTTCGAAGTCGACATGCAGTACCGTGTACTCCTTCAGAACATCTGGGACAGTAACCTGAAGCAGCTATCCGATATCCTGTTTGGGTGAGAAAGCATGTTCAAGCGCAGCGGAACAGGTAATTACGCATACATGTCTGCGAGGGTGAAGGCTAAGACCTCCAAACTCCTCAAGGAAGAGGACTACAACAAGATGTTGATGATGTCCGTTCCCGAGATCTCGCACTACATCAGCGAAGCTGGTTACTCCAAGGAGATGAACGACCTTGGTACCAGGCACGCCGGTATCGATCTTCTCGAGTATGCAACCTACATGAACATGTCCAAACAGTTCCGCAGTATTCTGGAATCGGCAAACGGCGAACTCAAGACCATGATCGCAGCCTACCTTACCAAGTGGGACTTTGAGAATCTCAAGGTCGTGCTCCGCGGTAAGAACTACGGTCTCACCCCGGACATGATCAGGGAGGATCTTGTCATCGCCGGATCCCTCAAGGAGGACGACATCGAGAGAATCATCTCCGCTCCCTCCATCGAGGATGCGTTGGCCATCTTCAAATCCAAGACAGGACTTTCCGTTTCCGACGAGGCAATCCACCTCTACAAGGAAGAGAACGTCCTCACCAGGATCGAAGACGAGCTTTCGATTGGATACTACAAGAGTGTCCTCGATTCCATCACCGGGAAGGATAGGGCTACCAACATCTTCCGTACTTACATCAAATACGTGATCGATCTCAAGAACATCGAGACCATCATGAAATTCAAGATGGAGAACGTGGATGGATCTCTGGCAGCCGATTTCTTCATCCCCGGTGGAGCACAGCTCACTGATAAGATCTTCGCACAGGCGAACGCAGCACCCACCATTGAAGCCGCTTTCAATGAGCTGCAGAGCCTGAAGGTCTTCGAGGAACTGAAGACGATGCTTTCCCAGACCCCCAACATCTCGCTCCTGATCCTTACAATGGAAAGGTTCAGGCTCAAGATGGCGATTCAGGTCTCGCACACCTACCCCCTGTCAGTCCTCCCCGTCGTGGTCTACATGATCATGAAGGAGGATGAGGTCAAGAAGATCAGGACCATTGCCCACGGCATTAACAGCGGTCTTGACAGGGACACAATCAAGAATCTGTTGGTGATCTGATGGAGATAGCAGTTATCGGTAGTGACGATTTCACCCTCGGCTTCCGCCTCGCGGGGGTCAGGACCGTTTTCGTCGCGGACCAGACAAATTACCAGGAAAAAATGCAGGAAGCGATGGCCGATGCCAATGTCGGTATCCTCGCAGTTAATGCGGAAGACCTGCAGTACCTCCCCAACAACTACAGGACCAAGGTCATGGATTCCATCCAGCCCGTCGTGGTACCCGTTGGCGGAGACCAGAGCGATCTTCGTGAGAAGGTCAAGAAAGTCATTGGCGTTGACTTGTTTAAGACAGAGGATGAATGAATGAGCACTGAAGGTGTAATTTACAGAGTCGCAGGACCTGTCGTAACCGCCGTAGGTATCTCCCCCAGGATGTACGATGTCGTACACGTTGGAAACGAGAGGCTTATGGGTGAGGTTATCAAGATAGTCGGCGACAAATCAATCATCCAGGTTTATGAGGATACCACCGGTGTAAAACCCGGAGAGCCCGTCACCAACACCGGGCTCCCCCTTGCCGTTGAGCTCGGTCCCGGACTCCTGACTTCCGTTTACGACGGAATCCAGAGGCCTCTCCCTATTCTTATGGAGATGTGCAACGGACCCTTCATCGGCCGCGGTAAAACCGCACCTGGAATCAGCAGGGAAACTAAATGGGACTTCAAACCCGCAGTCGCAGTCGGCGACGAGGTTTCCGCAGGCTCCGTCGTCGGAACCGTGCAGGAAGGCCCTATGGTCCACAAGATCATGCTTCCCCCCAACGCAAAGAAAGGAAAGGTCGAAGAGATCAAGGAGGGTTCCTTCACTGTTGAGGAGCCCATCGTGAAAGTCGACGGCGTCGAGTACCCCATGATGCAGAAATGGCCTGTACGTCAGCCCAGGCCCGTCGCGGAGAAATACAACCCCGACGTACCTCTCGTCACCGGACTCCGTGTCCTCGACACCATGTTCCCCCTCGCAAAGGGAGGAGCAGCAGCCATCCCCGGTGCATTCGGTACCGGAAAGACCGTTACCCAGCAGTCCCTCGCAAAGTACTCCGATGCAGATATCGTCGTCTACATCGGATGCGGTGAGCGTGGAAACGAGATGACCGAGGTTCTTACCGAGTTCCCCGAACTCAAGGACCCCAGGACCGGCGATTCTCTGATGAAGAGGACCGTCCTCATCGCCAACACCTCCAACATGCCTGTAGCAGCCCGTGAGGCATCCGTCTACACCGGTATGACCATCGCAGAGTACTTCAGGGACATGGGATACAACGTCGCACTCATGGCAGACTCCACCTCCAGGTGGGCAGAGGCAATGAGGGAGATCTCCTCCAGGCTCGAAGAGATGCCCGGAGAAGAGGGATACCCCGCATACCTTTCCGGAAGGCTCGCAGAGTTCTACGAGCGTGCCTGCCGTGGAAAGTCCCTCTGCGGCGACGACGGATCCATCTCCGTCATCGGAGCAGTTTCTCCTCCCGGAGGAGACCTTTCGGAGCCTGTTACCCAGAACACCCTGCGTATCGTCCGTGTCTTCTGGGCACTGGATACCAAGCTCAGGGAGAGGCGTCACTTCCCCACCATCAACTGGCTTACCTCGTACACCATGTACGACGCACAGCTGTCTGACTGGTTCAAGGCAAACGTCGCCGAGGACTTCCCTGACCTGAAAGTCTGGGCAATGAAGGTCCTGCAGAAAGAGGCTGAGCTTCAGGAAGTCGTTCAGATGGTCGGTTCCGACTCTCTCCCCGACGAGCAGAAGATCATCCTCGAGGTCGCCAAGATGATCCGTGAGATCTACCTGCAGCAGAACGCATACGACGAGGTCGACTGTTACTGCCCCCTCAAGAGGCAGTACACCATGCTGAAACTCATCAAGAAGTACTCCGACCTTGCTGACAAGGCACTCAAGAGCGGTGTCGCAGTCGACAAGATCGCATACATCCCCGCAAGGGAGAGGTTCCAGCAGGCAAAGCAGGACCCCCAGATCGATGCTGAGCTCGCCGCAGTCGAGAAGGACATGGAAGAGCAGATCTCTAAACTGGAGGCTTGAAAATGGCAACCGTATCCAAAGAATACAAGACAATCGAGAACATCCAGGGTCCTCTCGTCTTCGTCAAGACCGAGGAACCCGTCGGATACAAGGAGCTCGTAACTGTCAGGCTTTCCGACGGATCCATCAAGAACGGAGAGGTTCTTGATTCCGCTAACGGAATGGTCGTCATCCAGATCTTCGAAGGTACCTCCGGTATCGACAGGTCCGCATCCGTTAAGTTCCTCGGAGACACCATGAAAATGCCCGTCTCCAAGGACATGCTCGGACGTGTTCTCTCCGGATCCGCAAAGCCCCTCGACGGAGGAGCCGAGATCGTTCCCGAGGACATGCGTGACATCGCAGGAGCTGCAATCAACCCCTGGGCAAGGGCATCTCCCAACGCGTTCATCCAGACCGGTATCTCCACCATCGACGGAATGAACACCCTCGTTAGGGGTCAGAAGCTGCCTATCTTCTCCGCATCCGGACTTCCCCACAACGATCTCGCACTGCAGATCGCAAGGCAGGCAAAGGTCCGCGGAGAGAACGAGCAGTTCGCTGTAGTGTTCATCGCACTCGGTATCACCAACGAAGAGAAGCAGAAGTTCATGAGGGAGTTCGAGAGGACCGGTGCACTCAAAAACGCAGTGGTCTTCCTGAACCTCGCAGACGACCCTGCCGTTGAGCGTATCGCCACTCCCCGTCTGGGACTCACCACCGCGGAGTACATGGCGTTCGACCTCGGAATGCAGGTTCTCGTCATCATGACCGACATCACCAACTACTGTGAAGCACTGCGTCAGGTCGGAGCAGCTCGTGAAGAGGTGCCCGGAAGGCGTGGATATCCCGGTTACATGTACACCGATCTCGCTCAGCTCTACGAGCGTGCCGGTAGGATCAAGGGAAAAGAGGGTTCCATCACCCAGATCCCCATCCTTACCATGCCCGGATCCGATATCACCCATCCCATCCCCGACCTTTCCGGATACATCACCGAGGGTCAGATCGTTCTTTCCATGGATCTCCACAGGAACGGTATCTACCCCCCTGTCAACGTATCCAGTTCGCTGTCCAGGCTGATGTCCAACGGTATCGGTCCCGACCACACCCGTGACGACCACAAGAACGTGTCCGACCAGCTCTACGCATCCTACGCAGAGGGTAAGGACCTCCGCGGTCTCGTCGCAATCGTCGGTAAGGACTCCCTTTCCGCCAAGGATAGGAAGCTCCTCGACTTCGCCGATCTCTTCGAGGACCGTATCGTCCGCCAGGGTATCGACGAGGACCGTTCCATCGAGACCACCCTCGACATCGCTTGGGAAATCCTGAAGGAGCTCGATGTCGATCAGCTCACCAGGATCAGCAAGAAGCTCATCCAGAAGTACCTGAAGAAGGAGTGATGACCGATGGCAGCCCGCGATATCACCCCGACCCGTTCCGTGCTCCTCGACCTCAAAAGGAGGATCAAACTGTCCCAGTCGGGACACAAGATCCTCAAGATGAAGAGGGATGGACTCATCCTTGAGTTCTTCGAGATCATGGAGAAGGCGAGGCAGATGCGTGCAGGCGTAACTTCGGACTTCCAGCTTGCAATGAAGAAGATCACCATTGCAAAGGCAGTCGACGGAGAACTCAACGTCCTGAGTGCAGCATACGCACTCAAGACGTACCCTGTCGTCAATCTCAGCAGCAAATCCATCATGGGAATGATGGTCCCCAAAGTAGAGGCGGAGAATGTTCGCCGTGGATTCCTGAACAAGGGTTACGGTATCATCGAGACCTCTGCCTACATCGAGGATGCGGGAGCAGCTTTCGAGAAGCTTCTCGAGACCCTGATTCGCGCAGCCGAGGTCGAGACCACCATGAAGAAGCTCCTGGATGAGATCGAGAAGACCAAGAGGCGTGTGAACGCTCTGGAGTTCAAGATCATCCCCGAGTTCCAGGAGGCTGAGAGGTTCGTCAAATTCCGTCTCGAAGAGATGTCTAGGGAAGAAACAACCCGTCTGAAACACCTCAAGGGCAAAGGAGAGTCGACCGAGTGAAGTCCATGATGGAACGCATAGAAGAGATCAGGGAGGACCCCGTCAAGATGAGACGGTGGTTCACCGTGATCTGGGCTATCAGCTACGGTATGCTGATACTCGGTGCGTTCCTCATCATCGCCGTGTTCGCGCTGAACTGGCTATGAAACCATTTCCCGGAAGGGCAGGGCAACCTGCCTGACCGGGTATTACTTTTTTCAGAATTCGGAAGTCTGGCACATGTCAGCCGTGTCGCTGTTTATGGCAAAAAACGATTCCTCATTTCAGGAAATCATGCATGGTGATCTCGCCGGTACCCAGGTGGACGACGGGCATGATGGCGGGGTCGGGATTGAAGTTGTTCCTCTTCTGATAATCGGTCTGGGACTGCCATGAGGATGCGTTGATCATCTTCACACCGTGGTATTCCAGCCTTCCCGCGCCGTGGACGTGCCCCGATACGAAGATGTCGGGGAGGTGCTCCATCGCGAGATAATCTTTCTTCTCGGGGGCGAGGGCATTCTTCTGACCGTACATAGGTGCCAGATGTCTTCTCATGATCATCTGTTTCATGACCGCCGGCGGGTCCTCGTAGGACATTCCCCTGACGCTCTGTACCCAGTCGTCGATGCTCTTCCCGTGGTAGGAGGTCACGATCCTGCCCTCCACGTTGAGATTGATGGGGTTCCCGGTGATGTAGATGTTGGAATCGAAGGATTTGGTGTAGATCTCCTTCAGGGCGGGCTGGGGTTCTGCCAGCCTGCATGCGTCGTGGTTACCCGGATGCATGACAATCTTCATGTGGTCCGGAATCTCCTTGAGGTACTCGGAGAGGGTCTCGTACTGCTTGAAGATGTTGTCTATCTCCAGATCGTACTCCTGACCCGGGTATGCCCCGATACCGTCGACGACGTCTCCCGGCAGGACAAGGTAATTGAGGTTCTTCTCGTAGGCGTTAGCCTTGAGCCATGCGATCATCTTCTCCCACTGGGGCTTGAGGAACTCCCTGCTGCCGATGTGGATATCGGAAAGGAAAGCAATGGACGAATCGGAATCCGAAGGGGTCCAGGAACTCTTCTCGGTCACGTCGGGCCTGTAGATCTTGTTAGCGTTGAAGAAACCGCTGCGGGCGGAGTATTTCCCGTTTCCCTGGGACGGTTTGCTCCTCTTACCGGTGACCCCGATGACCTCGTCGTTGACGAAGAGCTCGTTGCTGATGGGAGTATCCTTCCTGATGAGTACGTTGCAGGTGCCGGTCTCGTCCTCGATCTCCAGCATGGTGTGGCCGTTCTTGGTGGTCTTCACCTCGTAGATGATGCCGACGATATTGACCTCACGGTCCACCTCCATCGCCCTGCTTATGGAGAGGGGAGGATCGAAATCCCTTCTCTTCAGGATGATCTTCTTCAGGATGTTGTATCTGCTCCTGAAATATTTGGTGAAATCCTCGATGGTACCGGTGCAGGTGCTCTGTCCGGTGATGTCGGAACCGGGGATTATGGAGAGGTCGGAATCCCTCTTGACCTTGGGCTTGATGACCTTCTCGGGTTCCATGATGCCTTTGTCGCCGTTGAGGAAGTTCACGACATCGCTCTTCATCACGAACACGGTGTTCTTGGAGAGGGAGTTAAGGAGCGTGTTGACGAATTCCATCGAATATCCATTGGATTCTATGACCTCCAACGCATCCGGAGCCAGGAACATATTCCTCCTGCTTACCGCCGACAGAACCTCGTCCTTCATAACGAGCCCCTATGCCTGTGCGGATTTATGTCCTTATCGGAGACCCCGGCAGTATCTATAAAAGGCGGATATCCGATAGTCGGGCATGGAGACTGTAACGGTAACCTGTCCTGTATTCCCCAGCGAAGATCCCGAGAAGGTAAGGGCCGCACTGGCCAGCATTTTCCCCACGGGACAGTTCGAAGAGGATACCAAAGGACTTTCCGGACAGGCTGACCTGGTCCAGTTCTCTGCACTCATACGCCGTCAGAGGATCCTCGACACCGCCCGCAGCCAGATGCAGAAAGGCACCCGCGGCAGTCATTCCAAGACGGTATTCAGTCTCAACAAGCAGGTGGCCACCGTCGGCAAAGTATCATTCGTGGACTACCGCACCGTTCTCGGCACCATCAGCGTCTGTGTGGAGACGGACGGGGACATCGACGAGGTCATCGACCGTGTCGCCCCCATGACCGTGGACGGGGAAGAGGTAAAGGCATGAACGCCATCGGCGTGTCCTGCCCCGAGTTCGGCAAGACCCCCTTCCCGGAAGCATTAGAGAACATCTCCAGGGAATTCCGTCATTGGGAGATCTTCTCGGAACTCGAACATTATGCACCTTTGGTCTGTCTGGAACATGCTTCCCTCATCAGGGATTCCGACCTCACTTTCTCGGTGCACACGGGCATCGCCGACATCAACGTGGCCTCCAACAACGAACGTCTACGCGAGGCAGCGGTGGCCAACATCGTGGCCGAGATGAAGGCCGCCAACGACCTGGATCTCGACACCGTGACCGTCCATCCCGGAATCATCAATCTCGCCGTGAAGGGGGTACGCGAACGTTCCATCGCACAGGCTAAGATTTCCATGAAGGAGATCGAGCATTATTCGGCTGAGTACGGCCTCTATGCCTGCATAGAGAACATGCCCAATTTCCCCGTGATGCTGGGTATCCAGGCGGACGAGCTGAAGGAGATCATCGACGGTACCGACCTCTCGGTCTGCTTCGATATAGGCCATGCCCACACCTCGGGACAGATCGACCGCATGGCGGAGCTGTTCGGGGACCGTATACGCAACATCCACATCCACGACAACCTGGGGGAGAAGGACGATCATATGACCATCGGGGACGGCAGGATCGATTTCCCGCACGTCCTGGGTCTGCTCTCGAACTACCGCGGCAGGTACATAATCGAAGCACGTTCCCTGGAATCCGCAGTCGAGTCCCAGGCTCGTCTCAGAAGACTTCTGGGTCAGTGACGTTCCCACTGTTCCTTCAGATTCATCTCGAGTTTCTGGGGGAAGTTCTCCATGTTCTTCACATCAAGCAGTTTCCTGTTGGGGTGGAGTGCCCAGTGGATGAGTACCAACACGCCGAGTCCGATCAGGGAGAATTCGGCGATTACCGTCAGGAACGGCAGGCCCAGGTAACCGATCGAACTCATGACGTCGTTGGCGGTATGCATGATTATGCATGCGTACAGGCCGTATTCCGAATAGACGTAGCCGAACAGGAGTCCGCCCGCAAGGGCCAGAGGAACCTTGCTCCAGCCCCAGCCGTCATAATGTGCCAGACCGAAGAGAACCGAGGATATTATTATCAATATGGCGGCGGTCCTGCTGATCCCGAATCCGCCGAAGAGGTACTGCCATGAACGTTTGTCCCTGCGGAGTATGAGGGCAATGACAGTCATCGGTACGCCGATGTACAGTACCCTGTACATCATCTCCTCGGAGAATCCGGCCTGCGTGAAAAGGAACGCCAGTTCATAAGTCGAATAGTTATCGAGCCAGTCGGTGCTGGGGACCTGGTCCACCAGGGAGGAGATCAGCACTCCTACGACGGAGACGAGAAGCGATACCGCCAACGCGGCGGTGGCGGTTGCGATGCCGGTGGTCGCCTGTGCATGGTAATCGGAAGGTTTCTCCTTCAGGACCGTCCAAATGCGCCATATCCCGTACGCCAGACATGCTGCTTCAATCACGACCAATGCCGCTATGTAGATGTCTATCCAGATGCCGCGATACGTCCACAGGTCGAAATCCCACAATCCGAAGGAAAGTCTGGCGTAGATACCGCCGAACTCGCCGCAGATGCTTGCGAAGTTGAGGACCATGTACAGCGTATTCGCCAGGATGATGAACGCGACAGCCGTCACACCGAGGAGGATCAGGGTATCGATGATCGGGCGTTTGGTAGGTTCCAGGCACCTGCCGCATACCGGACAGTACAATGCCCCTTTCCGTCTCCACATATCGCACTGGTCGCATCCGTCGGTCATTCCGAAGCCTCCAGTATCGAACGGACGCCGTCGACGCGTTCGACCTCTATCACGCATAGGAGCGAGCCGCGGTATTTCGCCGTGTCCGCTATCTCCTTCGCGATGTACTCCTCCCTCCTGCGGTTGAGGCGGGCGAAGCCCTTCTTCTTGGACACCAGTCTGTCAAGCTCCAAAGCCATGTTCTCGGGGGAGCTCTGGTCCATCTCCTTCTTGTAGGCCTTCTTGGCCAGGTGGTGGGCGGCGGTGAATTCCGTCGCGGAGATGCATTCCATGTAAGCGGTATCGTAATCGTAATCCTTCATGTCTAGGGGGATGACGTTCTTCCCGTCACCGGCGCAGAGGTCGACGAGTTCGCAGAATGCGGGCGACGGGGTCTGGATATCGCCGAAGACAGCCATCTTCTTGGCATAGACGATATCGAATTCGCTGACCTCGATGTCGTCCACACCGATCTCCTCGCGTCTCTTCAGAGCCTCGAGGGCCTCGATCCCGAGGGAAGCTCCGTATGCCTCGTATTTCCCATAAGCTTCGCGTACCTTGTCCGCCTCGGATACGAGTCCGTTTACCACAGGTAGGATATCCACGTCGCATCCGCCGATTCTCAGGGAGATCATTTCTTTGTGCTCCTGGAGAGGATCATATCGGTGAGGACATTCTTGTCGTCGATCTTCTTCAGTTCCTCGTCGGTGACCAGGGCGGTGGTGCCGATGTTATCGGAGTTTTGTTTCTTCTGGACGATCATTACCGAGGGGCGGTTGGAGAGGTTGGACAGTTCCGCGGCGATGAGTGCCTTCTGGATGATCTTGGTCTGGTCCGAGTCCATACCGGTCAGCAGAACTGTGTTCTGGGTGGTGTCACGCGAGATGGCCTCGAACGGCCCCCTGATGATGGGGGTGATGGCGAATCCGATGTTAAGCAGGCGGTCGAGTCTCTGGGACCCGGTGGTGCCGCCGTTGTAGATCTCATGCTTCGCGGCGGTCCCCTCGCTCTTGTACTCGAAGGGATCGAGGGCCTGCACTATGGGTTCGTTGAGGTATTCCTCCAGTCTGAGAGCGGCATCGATCATCGCACCCATGCCGGACTCGTACATCTGGATGGTGCGCCTGGATACCTTCGCGGCCTCCGCCAGGGTACCGAGGCTGATGCCGCGTTCCTCGCGGAGCTGCCTGAGGACGTCGCTGTCGATCTTGACGTACAGTCCACCGGGTGCGGCGAAGATGAACGGGGGGACCTCCTCGAGAAGATGTTCCGCCAGGGTCTCGTTGGAGACGATCGGGATCTTGAAACGGCTGTAGACTATCCCTTTCTCAAGAGGGCCGGAACTGGAGGCCTCTCCGATGACCAGGGGACTGGCGTCCAGGGCCTCGGCCATGACCTTCATCTCCTCCGAGTTCTCGCGGGAGAATGCGTCGACGTTGGAGAGGACCTTGATGATGAGAAGGGTCTTGTCGCGCCTTCCCACGATATCGAAACATATGCTCCTGATGGATATCGCCGAAGAGACATCGAATCCCGCTCTGGCAAGAATGGAACGGGTGATGTTGATCATGTCCTCTCTAGACATGGCTGAAAAATGACCTTGTATCTATATAACGATGAGCAAAAAGATTAATACGGTTGGAAAACCGGATCGGAGGTATCCGGGCCCCGAAGGGCCCGGTGGTTTCAGTGCCTGTAGATGCTGTTCTCGCCGTATTCTTTTATCTTCTCCTGGGATTTCGGTCCGAATTTATCCACCGCACCTTCGAGGTCGGACATGCAGACCTTGCAGTTGTTGATCTCCTCCTCGGTGGGCACCTTGCCTCCTGCCACCAGACGCCTGACTGCGGTCATGACTGCCTCGTTGCATATGGCTGAGATGTCAGCTCCGGTGCATCCCTCGGTCTGGTCCGCGAGCTTGTCGAGGTCGACGTCCGACTCCATGGGCTTTCCGCGGGTGTGGATCTCGAAGATGGAGCGGCGGGATTCCTTGTCGGGAGGTGCGACGTAGATGGATTTGTCGAATCTGCCCGGCCTCAGCAGGGCGGGATCGATCATGTCGGGCCTGTTGGTGGCCGCGATCACCACTACATCGTTCATGGGTTCCAGTCCGTCGAGTTCGGTGAGCATCTGGGACACCACCCTCTCGGTGACGTTGCTGTCGCCTCCGGTACCTCTCACTGGTACGATCGAGTCAATCTCGTCCATGAAGATCACGCAGGGCGAGGCCTGTCTCGCTTTCCTGAATGTCTCGCGGACTGCCTTCTCAGATTCGCCGACCCATTTGTTGAGGAACTCCGGCCCTTTCACCGAGATGAAGTTGGCCTCGGATTCGGTGGCTACAGCTTTTGCGAGCAGCGTCTTTCCCGTTCCGGGCGGACCGTAGAGCAGGATTCCTTTCGGGGGTTTGGCGTTCATGTGGGCGAACACCTTGCCGTACTTGAGAGGCCATTCGACCGCTTCCTTCAGCTGCTGTTTGGCGTCGGCCAGGGCTCCGATGTCATCCCACTTCACGTTGGGCTTCTCGATGAGGACCTCCCTCATGGTGGAGGGCTGCAGTCCTTTCATGGCGTTCAGGAAATCCGTCATCTCGACGGAGATCTTGTTCAGCACCTCGCTGGGGATGGTCTCGTCGTCGACGTTGACGTCGGGGAGCACACGCCTGAGAGCGGCCATGGCAGCCTCCCTGCAGAGTGCCGCAAGGTCGGCCCCGACGTATCCATGGGTCTTGTCAGCGATTTGTCCCAGATCGACATCGTTGGCCAGTGGCATGCCCCTGGTGTGGATCTGCAGGATCTCCATACGTCCGTGCCTGTCGGGCACGCCGATCTCGATCTCACGGTCGAATCTTCCGGGTCTCCGGAGTGCCTCGTCGATGGAGTTGGGCCTGTTGGTGGCACCTATGACCACGACCTTTCCCCTGGAGTTCAGACCGTCCATCAGGGACAGCAGCTGTGCGACGATACGCCGCTCCTCCTCTCCCTGCACCTCGTTCCGCTTGGGGGCGATGGAGTCGATCTCGTCGATGAAGATGATACTCGGGGAGTTCTCCTCGGCATCCTTGAAGATCTCCCTCAGCTTGCCCTCGGATTCGCCGTAGAACTTACTCATGATCTCGGGTCCGCCGATGGAGACGAAGTTGCTGCTGGTCTCTCCGGCCACCGCTTTCGCCAGCATGGTCTTACCGGTTCCCGGCGGTCCGTGCAGGAGCACGCCTTTCGGAGCCTCGATGCCCAGCCTCTTGAACAGTTCGGGGTGTTTGAGCGGGAGCTCGACCATCTCCCTGATCTGTCCGATCACGTCGCCGAGACCGCCGACATCGTCGTAGGATACCTTCGGGATGTCCATGTTCTCCTTGGAGACTGGTTTGTCGTTGATCTTCACCTTGGTGGATGCGGTCATCACCGTCGCTTCCGCGGTGGGCGAGAAGGAGGTGACCACCAGGTCCATCTTGTTGCCCATGATGTTCAGCGAGAGCACGTCGCCTTTGGCGAAGGCACGGCCTACGAGTGCCTGTGCCAGATAGTCCTCTCCGCCCTGCAGCCTGAGCTCCTCGGTGGGGGAGAACGTGATCTTCGCGGTCTCCTTGGTCTCAGCCTTCTTGACGTCGACCCTCTCGTCGAGGGAGATTCCCGCGTTGCGTCTGGTCGAACCATCGAGCCTTATGATGCCCCTGTTGGAATCCTCCATGGGTCCCGGGTATACCTTGACGGCTGTCTTTTTGTTACCGGTGACCAATGCGATGTCCCCGGATTTGATACCGATGATGTTCATCAGTTCAGGATCGAGTCTGGCGATACCTTTCCCCGCCTCTCCGGGTTTCAGTTCCGCTACCTTGATCGCCCTGTCATTGGAAGTCATATTATCACCTCTCCATGTCCCTGCAGTACTGCAGGATGTCGTCTATCATCCTGGACACCAGGGTCTCGTTGAAACCGAGTTTCTTGGAGATGTCCTCGGCGCTCCAGTTGGGCCTGTTCAGCATATCGTAGAGCAGTTCCCTGTGTTCGTAATCCATGTTCGTTATGTCCGCCATCTGCAGGAATTCGTTGATCAGGTCGTTGCGTTCCCTGACGATCTCGGACCTGCGTCTGTCGAACTCGGCTATCTGACGGTCTATCTGCGAGATCCTCGCACGTACCTCCTCCAGCTTGCGTTCCTCCGCGGTCTTCTTGGGCTCCAGTTCCTTCGTCTCCGGTTTCTTGGATGATTCGTTGGCGGGGATCATCTTCACTTCGAACATGTTGTTTCTCATGTCAATGGTGATGGTGAATTCGGAGCTGGGTCTGTAGAAGATCCTTTCCGGTCCGCGGTCGCTGCTTTCCCTGTAGCTGACCACTATCCCTTCTTTCTCCATCAGATTGAGGTTCTTCACAATCGCCTGCTGGCTGATCCCGAGCTCCTTGGACAGCTGCAGAGGATAGTGAGGTTCCCTTACTACCGCCTGGAGGATCCTCCTTCTGGTAGGGTTCTCGACGATTGCCAGGATTGTATCCATATCGTTCATGTTACACCTCGTTGTTTACCTGCAGTTTACAACTAGTGGTTAAATAGTTTGAACTTCTATAAAAATGTTGTTATAAACGGACGTAACTGTCCCGATTGCACGTCGGAATACATCATATAGTTGCGAGCCGATTCAAGCGATATGCCAGGTGTAGTGAAGGACTGTTCTGTCTTCATCAACGACGTCCGTGAGGCCAGTCAGACGTTCAGCAAGGGTAACTTCGGATATCCCCTGAGCGGAGGCGGTCTTGAACTCGACCTGGTGGAAGCGGCCTTCCTGCTGCAGCTGGACCGTCTGGAGATCCTGCACGGGAAGAAACCGATGGCATTCAACGAGTTCTTCGATTATGCTTCACGCAAGGTCCGTGATTTCGCCATCAAATACCTTGTCTTCAAGGATCTGCGCGAGAGAGGATTCATCGTCAAACCCGAATCCGGGAGTTTCGATCTCCGTGTCTATCCCCGCGGGATGTCCCCCAGCAAATCCCCGCCGCTGTACATGGTCTGTGCGGTATCCGAGCGTTCCGCTCTGAACATCAACGAGTTCATGGACGAGATCGCCCAGAGCGAGGACCGCGGCAAGCAGCTGCTCTACGGAGTGGTCGACGAGGAAGGCGACCTCACATACTACAAGATGGCCATCCTGGATCCCGAAGGGAAGGTATCACCCACCCAGAGGGTAAGTCCTGTATGCGGCAATCTGGTCGGGGACCGTATCTTCGTCTTCGATACGGAAGGCGGCGAAGCGTTACGTAACGAGGCATTCTACGGTAAGAACGTTCAGGGAGTACTGCAGCTCTCCCTCATAGAGGGGTGCTACCTCATGGGCACCGGTGAACTGACCGTCACCGGCAAGGGCGGGAAGGAGATGACGAGGGATGAGCTGGTCACCTTGGGAAGAAAGACCCAGGATGAGTTCGACCTGCGTCTCCGTGCCTACGAGGACCTCCGCGGGAGGGGTCTCGTGGTCAAGACCGGATTCAAGTACGGTACCCATTTCAGGGTGTACGAGGCATCCCCCGACGAGTGCCATGCGAGGTATCTCGTGCATGCGGTGCCCGCATCGACCGTCGCCATGTGGCCCGACATCTCCAGGACTGTCCGCCTTTCAGGCGGTGTGAAGAAACAGATCCTGTTCTGCCGTATCAGCAACGAGGTCGAATATCTCGAATTCAAATGGTTCAGACCCTGAATCAGGAGAAGTCCAGTTCTATCCCCAGAGCTTCCGAGAGTTTCTTGTACCTGCAGCGGAGGGTGACCTCGGAGATATCCGCCGCAATCGATACCTCCCTCTGCGAACGGCGTTCCCCGGTGAGGTTGGCGGCTATGTATAGGGCGGCCGCGGAGATCCCTGACGGTCCCAGTCCGGAAGTGAGGTCTTTCTCGGTGGCCTCGTCCAGGATGGATATGGCCTTCCTCTTCGTGTTCTCGCTGAGTTTGAGGACGGACCCGTATCTCTGGACGTAATCCTGGGGTTGGGCGGGTTTTATGCTGAGCTTCAGTTCGCGGGAGAGATAGCGGTAGGTCTTGCCCAGTTCCTTCTTCCCGATGTGGCTGGTCTCGGCTATGTCGTCGATGGTGCGGGGCACCCCGCAGATCCTGCATGCGGAATAGACGGAAGCGGCACCGATGCTCTCGATGGATCTCCCTCTGACGAGGTTCCTGCTGACCGCTTTCCTGTAGATCTTGGAAGCCGTCTCCTTCACGGTACGCGGCAGACTGTTGGCGATGGTCAGGCGGTCCAGTTCGGACATGGCGAAGGCCAGGTTGCGTTCGGCCGCGTTCCTGACCCTGATCCTCTGCTGCCATTTGCGGAGTCTGAAAAGCTGGACCCCGGCGGGTTCGGGCGAGTTCCTGTAGAGGATCCCTTTCTCGAAATACGCTCCGCACACGTTGCAGGCGATCTGGTTGGTGACCGGATTGCGGATCAGATATCCCCTATCGCAATAGGGGCAGGATTCAACCCTTTCTGCCTTTTCTCTTGTATCCGCCATCTTTTTCACTCTGGTTGAAGAAAAGATTCCTGCCCTTGAGTTTCGGAGTGATGTTGTCGCCGGCGACGGATGCATACGGGGAATCCACAGGACCCAGGATCCTTTTCACCGTCCCGATCCTGTGCTTTTCGGCATCGAATACCGCACATCCGAGGTTGGGGAGATTCTCGCATCTGACCAGGGCACGGCCCTCGGACGTAATCCCCTCCACGGTTCCCAGAAGCATCATGATATCACGGTTGTTGGGATAACCCTCTAACGGACTATTTACTTTTGGGCGTCTCCGATAATCTCCCGCAGGGGGGTATGAGATATGAGCCAGATTATGTAAAAATGCATGAAAAGGCGTGACAGTCGCCGTTTTTAATCTGGACGTACCCCTAAACCTTTAATAAGGACTTGTAGATTAACTGCCCAGTTACAGGTGTCCGTATGGGCCCTGTTTAAACGGAGACATGCATATGGATATAATCAGCTGGGATTTTGCTTCCCTCATCATCATGGTATTCGCGGTTGTCATGATTCTCGCAGGAATCTTCTCCGCATACTTCGGAAAGGGAAAGAACAGGGCATACGGACTCATCATGGTGGTCGTCGGACTCCTCGTCGCAATCATCTACGGATACCTCATCTTCGACGGACCTGTCGAGGCAATCAAGAACGTTGAGGGTTGGGACATTCTCTACAACACCATCGTCTATCTCCTCGGAGTCATCATCGGTGCAGTCATCGCCGTTGGTATCTTCCTTGTCACCGTTCTCAAGAGCTGATTAAACCCCAAATCCAGGCGGTCGGCCCCGGCCGGCCGCCATCCACTTTTTTGCTCGCAAGTCAAAAATATCTGACTCGCCATTTTTCCCATCATGGCCAAAGTATTCATCATCATGGGAAGCAAGAGCGATTTCCCCATCGCACAGAAAGCGATCACCGTCCTGAACAAGTACGGTGTGGCTTACGACATCGCCGTCGCATCAGCCCACAGGACCCCCAGCAGGGTCGAGGAACTGGTGACCGGAAGCGACGCCGACGTGTTCATCTCCATCGCCGGTCTTTCCGCCGCTCTGCCCGGTGTCATCGCATCCTTCACCTGCAAACCTGTCATCGGTGTCCCCGCCAGCGGATCCCTGAACTACGATGCGCTCCTCTCCATCGTTCAGATGCCCCCGGGAATCCCCGTGGCAGCTGTCGGAATGGACCGCGGAGACAACGCCGCCACCCTCGCGGTAGAGATCCTGGCACTTTCGGACAAGGCCCTTGCCGAGAAGCTCTGCGACGATCGCAAGGCCATGGCCGCCAAGGTCGAGAAGGACTCCGAGTTCGTAGTCGAGGAAGCCAAGAAACTGGCTTGAATCCTCCCCAAACCTCTTTCCCTCCCCGGTTAGAAGCCGGGGAGAGATAATTTTTTGATGGAATTGAAAAAAGGAATGCCCCGTTTCCGGGGCGTTGAGGGTTTCAGGCGTTTTTGGCGATCATCTCGAGCTGACTGATGATCTGCCAGATAAGGGTCCTTGCGTGAAGGGGAACGTTGGGGTCGTTCGCAAGGTCGTCGAGGATGTTGATCGCACTTGCTGCGCGGACATCGAGAGCATCCTTGGTGTCGAGGAGCCTTGCCTTTGCGTCGGCGGATCCTTTCCTGATGTTCCTGGGGACTGAGGTGTCCTCGGCGAGCATGTCCATAGCGTCGCTAACCTGTTTGATTTTGTCTGCCATGATCTAGCCTCCTTCAGGCGAGTTCGAACTCTTCCTGGAGATCCATGGTCATCTGTTCAAGGACTTCCTCGAAGTTGGAAGATTTGTACTCCCTCATTCCGCCGAGGTCGCTCTGGATCCTGGCGATAAAGTTGTTGTTGTCTTTCACGATTTCCACGTTGCACAAAATCTCTTCCATGTTCAAACCCCCTTCAATGGGTAATAATTGACAATCAGCCTCTCATAAAAAAAAGTATCGTACTGACATGTTCGGGGACTATTCCGTCCTTTTAAACTAATTATATAGAGGGAAGTGCCGAAACGTTTAAAATAAACATGCTTAGTTAGGGTGTTGCTTATTTGCTACCTTTAGTGGTAACGAAAGAGCGAAAGACGGTACCTTAACGGTACATCGGAAGGTAAACAAATGACAGACAACAGCGTTGAAGGCGGCAAGGCGGAGCAGATTCAGAAAAGCCTTGAGTCCAAAATGGGCGGTTTCGGAAGGGGAAAATACGGAAGGATCCTCCAGATGGCCCACACTCCGGACAAGGAAGAGTATCTGAAGACCTCGAAGATCTCCGCACTCGGTATACTGATCCTCGGAGCCGTCGGATTCGCTGTCATGTGGATAATGACCTACTTACCCACCTACTTCTGAGGAGAGAGTACAAATGACCTACTTTTCAGGCGATAACGGCGTCAGGGACGTCCGTGCTGGAGGTTCCGTATTTTGGGACTTCCAAGCTGCTGTTGATGGCACGGACGCTATCTTTACCTTCGATGTGAAAGCTTCTGATCCCGAGAATGCACCCGAGTGGAGCGTAGCTCTGTACGATTCACAGGGTACCGAACTGTGGAACAACTTCCGTTCCAAACCCGAACTCAAAGTGTCCTTCCCCGGATCCACCGCCAAGGTCCTGAGACTGGAGATCATCTGTCCCAGGGGAGCCAGGTACGGTGACACCGTGAATGTCGCCATCACCGCCAACGCGGGCGGCGTATCCGACACCTGCGAATTCGGAGCAGTTGCAAAACAATCCCTTCTCGTATTGAAGACCCAGATCGATCAGGAGAAGGAAGTTACCAGGAGTCTTTTCGCAAAGGCCGCCCAGGGAGAGAAGGATGTTTACGCGATCCTCAGCCCCATCGGTCTCAGGGGATACGTGTTCGTCGAAGGTATGAACACCGACCGTCTCCAGGAGAAGACCCGTGATATCAAGAAAGCACGTTCATTCGTTGTCAAGAAAGACAGCGGACAGATGACGCCCGCCGAGACCACCATCGAGGAGATCAGCCCCTATCTGGTGCCTGTATCCGCCGTGGTCGGTATCGAAGAGGGCGACATCGTGGAGCTTGTCAACGGTCCCTTCAAGGGAGAGAAGGCAAGAGTCCAGAAGATTGACCAGGCCAAAGAGGAGATCACTGTTGAACTCGTCGAGGCCATGGTCCCCATCCCTGTTACCGTCAAAGGCGACAGTGTCAGAGTAATTGAAAAGGAGAGCTGAATATGGCAGACAAAGTAGAGGCAATGGTCGATGGAGGAAGGGCAACCGCAGGACCCCCTCTCGGCCCCGCACTTGGACCCAAAGGTGTCAACATCGGACAGGTCATTGCAAAGATCAACGAGAAGACCAAGGCATTTGATGGAATGAAGGTCCCCGTGACCATCATCATCAACGACGACAAGAGCTTCGACATCAAGGTCGGAACTCCCCCCATGTCCGCCCTGATCAAGGCAGAGCTCAACATCCCCCTCGGATCCGGCAACCCCAAGACCACCAAGGTCGGAAACCTGACCGTCGAGCAGGCAAAGAAGATCGCCGCACAGAAGCAGGACGATCTTCTCGGAGCAACCGTCAAGGCACGTGTCATGGAAGTCGCCGGAAACTGCGTCTCCCTCGGTGTCACCATCGACGGCAAAGAGGCAAAGGCCTTCCAGGCCGATGTCAGGGCCGGCGTCTACGACGCTGAGCTCCAGTGATCAAACTCATTAGGGGCGTAAACCGCCCCTTTCACACTTCTCTTTACTATAATCGCGTGCCCGTGGGCGCGGCTTTGACGAAATCATCAGAACCTGATCAGACCCCCCTTCCAAAATCAGTCTCAGATTATGGGCCAGCGCGGTGAATCTGATCTCTTTCGACACCGA
>CACWTF010000016.1 GCA_902763685.1 methanogenic archaeon
TCCCCTTTCATGAGGACGGCGGCGGAAGCGAAGGATGCGGATGCCTTCAGGTACTCGCCGAGAGCGTACTCCGCATTGCCGCGGAGTCTCCTGACCTCCGGTACGCCTCCGAAACGGTGGTCGTTGTCCTTGCAGAGCTTCTCGACCTCAGTGTACTTCTCCTCGCTGATGAGGGTGGATATGAGCCTGATGAAATCCTCCGCCCCGAGCACCTGCGGGATGGCTTCGTCGTCGGAGGAGTCCCGCACCGCCTTGGCCATCTCGAGCTTGGCGAGGATGTCCGCCGCGGCGGAGTTGCCGGGATCCATCTCGAGGATGGAACGGCAGGCCTCCATGGCGCGGTCGTTGTCACCGGTCTCACGGTAGATCTCCATGAGGGTGGTAAGTGCCAGCAATGATTTCCCGTCGGCTGCGATGGCTTTCTTGGCGATCGACGATGCCTTGCCGGGACGCCTCAGGGCGAGATGCACCTTGGCGAGCTGAGCCAGGGCCTCCGCGTTCTTCTTGTTCTTCGCGACACCGGTCTTGGCATACAGTTCCGCCTCGCGGAAGTTACCGTCGTTGAGAGCCACCCTGCTGAGGATGACACATGCGGTCACGTCCCCGGGGTGCGTGTAGAGGATCCTGGTGGCGGCCTCCGCCGCATCCTCGTAGAATCCCATGTTCAGCAGGGCCTTGGAATAGTTCACGAAATCCCTGTACGTGGCCATCTCGGAGGTCAGGAATTCCTTGATGATATGCAACGCGTCGTTGTTCTTCTTGAGTGCCAGCTCGGCGTCCACCATTCCCCTTACGACAGCGGGATTGGCGAGATCGAACGCCTCCGCATCCCTGAATCTGGCCAATGCCACATCGGGACTTCCGCCCTTGAGATACGCGTTACCGATCTCGCATTGCAGTGCGACGTCGTTCTCCATCACACGGTTGGCTTCCTCCAGCATCATCTGGCAGGAATGCCAATCCCCTTCGTCGCGGGACATCCTGGCGGACAGGATGCAGTAGGGTGCGACCTTGTCTATGTATCCGGAGGAATTGATGAGCATGCGGGTGGCACTGTCGTGGTTCCCCTGATACCACTCGCGGTAGATCGTGTAAAGTTCCGTCTCGGGAGTGGAATCCACCGGGGGCTCTTCGTAACGGAGCCCGTTGGCCATGCGTTCGCAGGCTTCCAACGCGGCCCAGTTTACGTTGGGTTCCACCTTCACGAGCATCTCGTAGACATCGTGATAAAGTCTGTCGCTGCACAGTGCCAGCACCAGTTCGTTCTTGGATTCGCGGAGTTCGTCGCGGGCGAAGGCCATCTCCGCCCTGACATAATGGTACATGGCTTTGTCAGGGGCCTCTCCGAGAGTATCGAGGTAATTCTCGGCGTCGGTGAGCATGCCCTTATGGGTGAGGCAGGAGGCGGCGGTGAGTATGGGGCGGCAGTCGCGGGGTCTCCTGAGTTCGGTCAGATCGCGGACGTCATCCTGCCATCCCTCGGCCTCCCTCTCGGAGATCAGTTCTATCATGCGGCATAGGATATGGGATTCGACGGGTTCATCGCTGGAAAGTATCCTGTTGAGTACGGAAGCTAGAGCCTTGTCGCGGTTCACAGGATTGCTTATGCTGTCCGCCTTGGCGATTTCATTCCACAGAGATGCCTCTGCCTTTGTCCCAAAAATTACCCCATCTGACATTGCGGGCGCATGGATATTCAGAGTTATAGAACTTTGCTGGAAACGTGAAAACTTAACAAAAACGGGGATAAATTATATAATAGGGAAGCAAAATTTTCGTTCACCCTTCTAGGAGGGAATCTACTATGGATGCATCTATCAGAAAATACATCGCTGAGCTCATCGGTACCTTCGTACTGGTGTTCTTCGGAGTTGGTGCAGCAATTTGGGCAGGCCCCGGTATCGGAGGAGAATACATCTCCGTTGCACTGGCCTTCGGTCTTACCGTCATGGTAATGTCCGTCACTATCGGAAAGATCTCCGGTTGCCACCTCAACCCCGCAATCTCTATCGCTATGTTCATGGACAAAAAACTCGACACCAAGGATCTCATCGGATACGTCGTTTGCCAGATCATCGGTGCTATCCTCGCAGGAGCGATCCTCACCGCAATTGTCATGGGCGCATTCGACCTTACCTGGGACGCGGCCACTGCGTCCGATGTTCCCGGAGCCAACTCCCTTAATGGCGTCAACGACACCATCTGGGTCGGACTCCTCGTCGAGATTATCCTGACCTTCATCTTCGTCCTCGTCGTCTTCGGAGCAACCTCCAAGAACAGCGGAGCAATCAACGGCGGACTCTACATCGGTCTCGCACTGGCCATGGTCCACCTCGTCGGAATCAACCTCACCGGAACCTCCGTCAACCCCGCAAGGTCCATCGGACTTGCTATCTTCCGTGACGGTGCACTCGGAGACCTTTGGGTCTTCATCATCGCACCCATCATCGGTGGACTGCTCGCCTGGGCTGTCTGGAAGTTCGTTCTCTGCGACCCCGCAGAGGAACAGTAAAACCATTAAACGGGGACCCTTCGGGGTTCCCACCCACCTTTTTTGATCGGAATTTCAGAGACGGATGACGTCGACCTTGATGTCGCCGTAACCGCCGTTGTTGATGAATTCCGCGGATTTCTTCGCACTCTCGACCATCACGGGATCGCACAGTACCAGGGAATCCTGGCCGGCCATGCACTTCATGGTGCAGTTCTCGGGACCGTTGTACATGAAGTCTATCCTGGCCTTCGAGGTATCCTGTGCCCTTCTGGCGGACATCCCGTAGATACCAGTGGACAGGTCCCCGAATCCGTGATCCATTACGAGTGCGTTGATATCCGAATCAGGGGCAATCTCCATGATGTGGAGGGTACCGAACCTGCCGCCCTTGTTATCCGCGATCTTGGCCGATACCTCGGTCTGCGTACGGGGGAAAGGATCCCTGCTCACCACGCCGATGCTGGACAGTCCCTCGTTCATGAGGAATGCGGATGGTGCCAGCAGTCCTGCCTGATAGACCGCGATCTTGTCGCTGTAGAATCCTTCGGGGGTGCCGGAATAAACGCACTTCCCGTTCTGCATCACGTGGATTTCGTCAGCCCACGAATAAGTGAGATTGGTATCATGGGAGGACATGATCACGGTGACTCCGTTGCAGCACAGCTGCTCGGCGATCTCCATGACCTCGTAGGCCATCTGGGGATCGAGACCCGCGGTGGGCTCGTCCATGATGAGCACCTGCGGATGCATGGCGAGTACTCCCGCCAGGGTGACCCTCTTCCTCTGTCCGTAGGACAGCCTCATCACCGGGGATTTTCTGAAATCGCTCATACCGACCGCGAAAAGTGCGTCGTCGACCCTCTTCTGGATCTCCTCCCTGGGGAGTTTGAGATTCTCGGGGCCGTAGGCCACATCCTGTTCCACGTTGGGTCTGAACAGCATGTCGTTGGGGTTCTGGAAGAGGATGGATACCTCGGAACGCATCCTGAGAATGTTCCTCTTCCTGTATGACAAGGGTTCCCCGTGGTAGAGGACCTCTCCCGAATCCGGTTTGTAGAGGGCGTTGAGGACGCTGAACAGCGTCGATTTTCCGGCACCGTTGGCACCGAGGATGGCGGTCTTCACACCCTTGTCGATACGAAGGGAGACATGATCGAGCACGTTGCCCGATTTCTTGCTGTATCTGTAGCAGACATCGTTCGCTTCCAGGATGGTCTGGGTCATCTCACTTCCTCCAATACGATATCGGAACCGAACTCCTTCAGGGCACCTGCCCTCTCCTTGATCAGCGGATCGTAGACGGGATCGTAGAACAGCACGGAATCCCTGCCGAGGACCGCTTCGGTGAAACAGGAGTCGATGCCGTCGAAGTAATAATCGATCTTCTTCCCGCTGAGACCGTACCTGGTATCGGAACCGTACACCCCGATCCTGGCCCCGCTTCCCGCTTCCCTGACGGCTTCGTCGTAGATGTCGCAGACCCGGTCTTCGGGGCAGGCCACGCAGAACACCCTTCCTGCTCCCGCCTTCCCGAACTTCGACAGGAATTCGCTGACGTTGTGCGGGTAGGGGGATTCCGGCACCCCTCTGAGTGCCGATATCTCGCGGTTCATGTTGAATGTGGAAGGGGAGAGGAGACCGCACAGGTGGACCTCCTCCTGGTTGCTGTAGAATTCCTCGGAGGTGCCGCTGAACACCTTCTTACCGTTCCTGAGGACGTTGACACTGTCCGCCCAGGTGTAGGCGAGGTCGATGTCATGGGTGGAGATGAGGACCGTGACTCCCTGGAGATGCAGTTTCTCCGCGAGTTCGAGGACCTCCATGGAGGCCTGCGGATCCAGACCGGCGGTGGGCTCGTCCATGATCATGACGCTGGGATTCACCGCCAGGGCACCTGCGATGGCGACCCTCTTCCTCTGTCCGCCGGACAGCTGCTGCAGGGGACTCCTGCGGTACTCGGTCATCCTGACGTCGCGGAGGGCCTTGTCGATCCTCGTTTCGATCTCGTCGCGGTCTATGCCGAGGTTGAGCGGACCGAAGGCCACGTCCTCCTCCACCAGCGAACAGAACATCTGCTCGTCGGGATTCTGGAGAACGACAGCGACCTCGGAACGGACACGGGTCAGACCGTCGCGTGAGTAGTCGAGGGGCTCCCCCCTGAAGAGCACCTCCCCGGACTGCGGTTTGTAGACCCCCGCGAGGGTGTAGAACATGGTGGTCTTGCCGGCACCGTTGGCACCGAGGATGGCGGTACGGGATCCCTCCTCCACCGCGATGCTGAAACCGTCCAGCACATTGGGCATGGTCGGGTGGTGGGCGAACGTGACGTTATCCATCTCGAATATGTTGGACATCTTACCACCCCAGGACAGGTGCGAACAGGGCGGTCATGTCGATCCAGTCGGCGGTCTCGGTACCTATGAGATAGAGCAATACGGACAGTCCCAGACCGACTGCGATCCATTTCCAGCTCATCGGGCTGGGCATACGGTAGATAGGGAAGTAACCCTGGTAGTTGCGGCATGCGAGGGCAGCTTCGGATTTCTCCGCAAGCTCCATCGAGAATATGAAAGTGCCTGCCATGGCACCACCGTATGACTTCACAGCGGTCATGGCCCCGTTGTAGCCGAGACGGCACTGGGCCGCATCGAGCATGATCAGGAACCTCTCCAGTAAGAGGAACGAATAACGGTAGATGAGTACGATGAGCTCGCATATCTCCACCGGGCATTTGATGCTCCTCACAGCGTGAGCGAGATGGGGTATGGGGGTGGAGCTTGCGAACGAGAGCATGAGGGTCACTCCGGCGATGGCTCTGAAGAATATGAGCCAGGCCTTCTGGAAACTGGCATCCGTCATGTGGACGTTGAACCACAGGAGCTGACCTTCCCAGAGTGCGGGATCGTCGGTGTCTCCCATGATGGATATCATACCGCTCCCGATTATCATTATGACGATCGCCTCTGCGATGGCGAGCGAGAGTATGAGGGGGATCCTCATGTTGGTGGAGTAGGCCATGAGGGCTATGCCGACTGAGAATGTAATCAGGGGCACCAGTATGCTGTTGGTCAGCAGGCCTACGATAAGCAGACAGAGGACGAAGAATAGTTTGCCGAGGGGAGCCCAATCAACCATCCTGGAACTGTATGCCAATTCATCCATTTCCAATTGTTCGGACATCTTATCCCCCCGGTCTTGCGTTTCATTCCTTCTTCTCTTCCTCGGATTTCTTCAGGGTTTTGCCGACAGCGGCGTTGTATCCGATGAAGTATCCGATGATGATAGCTCCGATGGCGGCCTGTACTGCGAAGAGCATGGATTCGGTCTCGCCGGGAAGCTCGTAATCGGGGTCGCCGGTGATGATCGTGAGGATGTCCCCGGTCCAGGCTTCATATCCGTACTTGTCTGCCGACTCTCCTCCGGCATCGTCCGATCCGCCGAATCCGCCGTCAGCCAATGCCAGGGTGGCCACGCAGAAGACTCCGATGACCGCGAAGCATCCGATGTAGAGTTTCTGATTCTTGCTGAGTCCCATGTTCAGGCCTCCTTCGCGAAGGGGTTAACGTTGTTGGATTCAGCGATCTCGAACAGGTCGGGCCTTGCGGTGACAAGGTACTGAGCGAACATTCCCAGGATGAGACCCTCGATGATTGCAAGGGGAATCTGGGTAACGGCGTAGACACTCATGAAATCGACGAATGCATCGACGAAGTTGGCGTTGTTGGTGGTGAAGACGTTGAGTGCCATCTGGATTGCGGTGATCACATAGGTTATGAGGTCTGCCAGGGCGGCGGCGACGGCCATCGAGACGAAGACTCCGACATTGGCCTTCCTGAGGATCTTCCAGAATACGAGACCGACAAGGGGCCCGATGATACCCATGGAGACGCAGTTTGCTCCGAGGGTAGTGAATCCTCCGTGCGCGATAAGGAGGGCCTGGAAGATCAGGACGATGGTCGAGAGGACTGCACAGACGCCGACTCCGTAGAAGACGACGGCGATTCCGGTACCGGTGGGGTGTGCGCTTGATCCGGTAACGGAGGGCAGCTTGAGCGATGAGATAAGGAAAATGAAGGCTCCGGACAGGGCGACCATCATTTTCTGATCAGGATGATCCCTGAGTACCTGGCGCAGTTTGACGATTCCCGCATAGAAGAAGGGAATCATAACGATGAACCATACCAGACACCAAATGGGGTCAAGATATCCTTCCATAATGTGCATGCGATTTTCTCCAATTCCCACAGTGTGGGATTTACACGAACCTATATCGGAGCCCTTATCCTTCAGTTGATATAAATAGACATAGGATAACTCATCCAATCATATTTAGTTATTCCTAAATTTTTGTACATAAATATTACTTTTTGATATGCGGTTAGTAACGAGAAAAATAGACTTTGTCATAAGAGCCAGCAATGGATATAATAATCTGTAATATACTAAAGAAGAACAATAAGAGCATACATCCAACATGACCCTCGCGATTGGATTTGTATAATGTAATATTTCTACATAATCGGAATCCTCGGAACCTTCTCGGAACGAACGGGAGACCGCCGGGCAATCCGTCCAGTAAACATTATATAGGCCAGACAGATACATCCGCTTGTTGCAACCGTAATCTAGCTGGTTAGGATTCAAGCCTTCCAAGCTTGCTACTCGGGTTCGAATCCCGACGGTTGCACTCATATTCTTCAAATCACTATCTGGATGGGGCGGGCCCTTTATCAGGCAATCGCTCATTCTATAATCATCCACCTCCTTCCCCCCAGCATGAGGATCGTCATGAGAGGGACCGTCCAGGGCGTCGGTTTCCGCCCGGCAGTCTACCGTACCGCGGTATCCCTGGGTCTCAGGGGTACAGTATGCAACGACGGCTCCCGCGTGACGATCGATATCGATGACGGCGAAAGGTTCCTGGAGAAGTTCCTGAAGGAACTCCCTCCACTCGCGAAGATCGAGTCCATAGAGAAGGAAGCAAGCGAACTGCCCGACAGCATCAGCGGATTCTCCATAGTCGGATCAGGATCCGGGCCCAGGGACGGTTTCTCGATCCCCACGGACACCGCCATCTGCGACCGCTGCATCGAGGATATACGCTCCGGCAGGAGAAAGGGCTATCCCTTCACCACCTGTACGGACTGCGGACCGAGATTCACCCTTCTCCGTTCCCTGCCGTACGACAGGATGAACACGTCCATGGGCGGATTCGGCCTCTGCCCCGCCTGCGGGAAGGAATACACCTCCCCCGAGGATCGGAGATTCCATCATCAGACCGTCTGCTGCGGGGAGTGCGGGCCGACCTACCGTCTTGTGGATAAAGACGGTATCGCCATACCAGGCGACCCCATCCGGGGATTCGCAGAGCTGCTCAGGGATGGATGCATCGGCGTTGCCAAGAGCTGGGGCGGGATGCATATCTGCTGCCTCCTCTCGGAGACCGCACGCATGCGCGAATGGTACGGGAGGAAACAGAAACCGTTCGCGGTCATGGTGAAGGACCTCGATTCCGCAAGGAAGTACGGAGAACCCACACCCGAAGAGGAGGCACAGCTTACCTCCCCCCTCAGACCCATCGTCCTGGTAAGGAAACGTGTGTCGGAGATATCCGAACTCGTATCCCCCGGTCTCGACAACGTGGGGATGTTCCTCCCCTATACGGGGATGCACCACATCCTGTTCGACCTCCTCGGCGAGGATGCACTCATCATGACCTCGGCCAACGTTCCGGGGGAACCCATGATCCTCGATGACAGCGATGTGCTGGTACTCGGTGCGGATGCATACCTCCTGCACAACCAGGAGATCGTCAACCGTGCCGACGACAGCGTCGTCAGGCTGTATGGGAACAATACCTTCTACATCAGGAAGTCCCGCGGTGCGGTACCGTCGCACATCGATGTCCCCTGCAGGGGGAGTGCGGTGGCGGTCGGTGCACAGGAGAATCTCGCCGGAAGCGTGGCGGTCAACGGACGGATCTATCCCACACAGCACATCGGCAACGGCGAAGGCATCGGCGTCCCCGAATATCTGGAGACCGCCATACGTTTCCAAATGTCCCTAACCGGATGCGAACCGCAGATCGTCGCCGAGGATCTGCACCCTGCGTATCTCAACCGCAGGTTCGCATCGGAGCTCGCGGAGGAATATTCCGCGGATCTGATCGATGTGCAGCACCACTGGGCCCACGTGGCATCGCTGATGACCGACAGAGGGGGCATCGAACATATGACCGGCCTAGCCATCGACGGTACCGGACACGGCGATGACGGACAGGCGTGGGGCGGCGAGATCCTGTCCTGCGACTATTCAGGATACAAACGTCTGGCTCATTTGGAATACATACCGCTCCTGGGAGGGCAGAAGGCCCTCACCGACCTGAGGAGACTGAGATTCGCCATAGACTCCATGAACGGGGACGGCAACCACACGTCGTTCTCCGATTCGGAGGCCGCGATCCTAGAGAAACTGATGGGCAAGAGCGTCATGACATCCTCGTTCGGAAGACTGCTCGATGCACTGTCATTCTATCTGGGTATCTGCGATATCCGCACCTATGACGGCGAACCTGCGATGAAACTGGAACCACTCCTCGCAAAGGGTACACTGACCGAAGGATTCGAGACCTTCACTGAAAACGGGGTAATCAGGACCGCACATCTCTTCTCGCATCTCGATGGATGCGGAAACAAAGCGGACGCCGCTTATTCGGTGGTCTACAACGTTCTGAAGGAGATGGTATCGTCCGCAGCGGAAGATGCCGAGGCCAACGGGGAGAGATATATCGGCATCACCGGCGGAGTGTCGTACGATACCCCCATAGTGGCGATGGCCGAAAAGCTCGCCGCCGAACACGGTCTGGAACTGTTGTGCCACAACCGGGTGCCCAACGGTGACGGCGGCATATCCACCGGGCAGGCAGCCATAGCTCTGCACAGAATCTGAACCGATATACCATTGGATGGTTATTCCATGCGGGGTGTGCTTTATATCGGTAGGGACGTATATTGTCGGTAGGATGGATGCATAGTGCATCCTCAGAATGTGAATAGATGTCGAACGTACTTTTCGTCCTTCTGGACGGGATGGAGGACGATCCCCACCCCGACCTGGGCGGCAGGAAACCATATGAGGTCGCCAGGATGCCGTTCATCCGCAGCAGGGCCCCCTATCTCAACCACACCACGGGCCGCGGGTACACACAGATGTTCCTTAACGAGTTCTGGACCGGCCATCCCCCGGATGTGGCGAGGGCGGCCATAGAAGCATACGGCCTGGAGATGGACATGTCCCACGGCAGGACAGCTTTCCGCCTGAGTCCGGCCTTCATCGACGGCAGGACCGTGAAGTGGGCATACGACGTGGACGACAGGGCTGAGGACCTGGAGGAGTGCGTCACCGAGAACATGTATCTCCTTCAGGATCGTAACCCGCAGATCAAGTTCTTCGTCCACGGACGTTCGGTCATCACCATGGAATATCCCTATGAGATCCCAGAAACGCCGCAGGCTCCCGTAGACGGACCCTACGTGCCAATTCCAGGGGAACTCGGGGAACTCATAGTCCACGTGGCAGGGGAGATGGACGGCCTCACCGTATATCCCTGGGGGATCGGCAAGGTCGGACAGAGGTTCCTCGCCCATGACTGCATCAGACACATGACGGCCATCTCCGACAGCCCCACGGCCCTGGGGATCGCATCTATTATCGGCCACAAGATCCAGATGGTCCCCCGGCTGGAGGACCGCTTCCCCATAGCGAGGGAGGCATTGAAGAGAGGCCACGTCTTCCTGCACATGGATGAGGTCGACGAGTACAGCCATCAGAAGGACCCGCACAAGAAGATCGCCGTTCTGGAACATATCGACAGCCTGATGGAGGAGTATTTCTCGGACGTCGAGAACATGGTGTTCTTCGTGGACCACGGGACCTCCTGCGTCACCGGCACCCACATATTGATGGATGTCCCGTTCAGGACCAGTTTCAAAGCATTCGAAGAGGGAGAGAAGGTAGAACTCGCCTCCCTCGTACCCAAACTAATGGAGAAGATACATTGATCACAGAACTGCCCCCGTCCCTCGGCGTACGCGGGAACGAGAAGATAGCATTGGACATCATCAACAGGATATGGGGAAAGAGGGGAGTGTTCACCTGCACCATCGGCAACACGCTCACCTCCACCATCCCCGGGGTATCCGAGGCGGGAGACACCCCTGAACTGACCCTTTACACCGGGCCCGCGGATGCGGAATACCTCGTCATGGGCAAGGTCATGTGCATGAAGGGTATCCCCATCAACCCCGGAGGAATCCCCACCCCCGCCACCCTCACCAAGGCGGCATTGGAACTCTCCAGGATGCCGTTCTGCATCATCAACGGCGGGAGCAAGATCCCCCTCAACATCCCCTGCATCGAAGTCGGCGGCAGCTGCGGCGACAAGATCACCACCGGCCACACGCTGAAGAATGTCGAGAGGAGCTTCGAGTACGGCAGAATCCTGGGCGAGCAGCTCGCCGCATCCCATGATTTCGTGGTCATCAGCGAGAGCTGTGCCGGAGGCACCACCACCGCCCTCGCCGTCCTGCTCGCCATGGGCGTCATCAGGGAGAACCTGGTCAGCAGCAGTTCCCCCAAGAACCCCAAGCAGCTGAAATGGGACCTCGTCATGGAAGGATTCAGGAATGCGGGGATCTCCATCGGGGATCTTGCCGACGACCCTCTGAAGGCCATCGAACTCTTCGGGGACCCCATGATGCCCGTCAACGTGGGAATCGTCCTCGGAGCCGCGAAGCACGTACCGGTCATCTTCGGAGGCGGTACTCAGATGGCACCGCTGATGGCCGCCGCCATCAAACTCGACCCTTCGATCGTGGGCAACATCATGCAGGGCACCACCAGGTGGCTCCTCTCCGATCCCAACTCGAGCATGGTCAGGATCATGGAACACATCTCCGACAGTATCCCCATGGTCTACATCAACATGGATTACAGCAAGAGTCCCTACGAGGGCCTGCAGGCTTACGAATGGGGATTCATCAAGGAGGGCGTAGGGTGCGGAGGTTCCTCCGTTGCCGCGGTCATCGCGAGCGAAGGAAGGATCGACTGCGACATGCTCCTTGACAAGGTCCATGAGCTTTACAAGCAGATCATGAACGTCGACTGAAACCTATCGGTCCCAGGTTTCCGGGACCCCTTTTCCCTTACATTTTTCAGCCTGCTTCCTAGCTCTTCCGAGACCGGATTTATAGCGTTTTCCGAGGCCATTATATGGTGTTACGAATACTAAAACTCGTAACAAAAATAAGATTTATAAATCACTTCGGAAAACGAAGGAAATCAGATGTAGATCTCGCCCGATTCTGCATCCGGGCTCTCATCCAAAAGTTCGATCTCCCGGGCGATGCGGAGGTTCCTGCAACGGGCACATTCGAGGTCCTTGTGAAGGCTCTTCTTCACTTTGCAGGCCATGCGGTCGATGTCGGCCAATCTGCCGCAGGAACAGTAGATTTTGGTGAAATACTGCGGATTTTCGGTACCTAGCATGCGATTTAGCATACTAGAGCACGTCTTATAAGGATCCGGAGCGATGGTAAATTCCCTAAGTATTCCCCCAACTGATTCAGTCTATGAGAGGCATCCATCCAATCCCTCCGGCTCTCACCGACTCTGTTTCACCTCATCCTTTGAGGCACATATAAGGCTTGTCACGACCCTATTCGATACCATATAAATAGGTCCGAATAACGCACAGAAACTGTGGCTTCTATGCGGGTCAGCTTTATATACCACTGGATGGGACAATTTCTGACAAAACGGCCGGATGTCAGGCGAGTTCCTTGAGGGTGCGGAGCTGCTCGAGGACGCTCTCCCTGATCTCGGAAGGTGCCCTCGGAGGGGCCACGCGCTTACCGTTCTTCAGGATGGGTTTCTCGATCATCTCCATGTCCACTCCGCACCTCTCGCACCTGACCTTTTCGGTAGGGGAGAGTGCCACGCCCATCTCGAAACAGCAGGGGCAGCGGTACGCGTACTTGCGGCCGGAGAACTTACCCCTCTTGGAAATGGGCTTGCCCTCCTTCTCCACGATATCCATGGAGAAATCAAGGGTGGGGGCGTTGGCGATCGATGTACCCACACCGAATCCTGCCACGGCCGAATCCACGACGGCTTTGATGGAATCCTCGTTCAATCCGCCGGATGCGATGATCTTGACATCCTTGTATCCGTTGATGTCGAGCTCCCATCTGACCTCGTTGATGAGCTCCTTGAAATTGCCTCTCCGGGAGGAGGGGGTATCGAGCCTCACCCCTTTCAGATCCTTCACGGACTTGCAGGCGGCCACGGCGGCGGCACGCTCGTCCTCGAAGGTGTCGATGAGCATGATGCGGGGCACCTTGGGGTCGATGATCTCGTCGAACGCCTTGAAGGCGGCCTCGTTGCTGCCCATGGTGAGCATCAATGCGTGTGGGACGGTACCGACGGCCTCGGTGCCGCACAGGTCCGCTCCGAAGGTGGAGGAGACGCCGTCGCATCCTCCGACGTAGCAGGAACGGTCGAGCACGCCGGCGATACCGGGGTGCATCCTCCTGTTGCCGAAGGCGAATACTGTCTTGCCCTTGGCGGCACACTTCACCCTGGCGGATGCGGTGGCGACACCGGACGGCTGACAGAGCATCCCCAGCATGGCGGTCTCGTAGACGCCGAATTCAGCATATGCACCGCTGATGTTCATGAGGGGGACGCGCACGCTCGCACTGTCGCGGGCCCTGAAGATCGTTCCCTCGGGCACGGCATAGAGATCGACGGGAACGCCTTCCATCAGGCGGATAACCTCCTCCAGACCGCAGAACACCGCCCACGGCCATTTGTTGGGGAGTCCCCCGCTGGTGAATTCGGCTACCACCCTGGTATCCGAGAGCCCCTTGGCCTCGAGTATCTTCCTGGTACGGTCGAAATAGACATCCATCACGGAACCGCTGCGGATCTCGTTCTCGTCGGCGATGAAGAGCTTCTCGGACATGTGGATCAGAACCTGAGGGCTTTCTTGCCGGGGTAGACCGCCTTGCTTCCGAGTTCGTCCTCGATCCTGAGCAGACGGTTGTACTTGGCGGTCCTCTCTCCGCGGCAGGGCGCTCCGGTCTTGATCTGTCCGGTTCCCCATCCGACGGAAAGGTCGGCGATGGTGGTGTCCTCGGACTCTCCGGACCTGTGGGAGACGACGACCTTGTAATCGTTCTTATAACTCATCTCCTGGGCATCCTGGGCCTCGGAGAGGGTTCCGATCTGGTTGACCTTGAGGAGTAATGCGTTGGCCGCACCCTGCTCGATTCCCATGGCGAGACGCTTGCTGTTGGTGACGAAGAGGTCGTCTCCCACGATCTGACAGTGGGCTCCGACCTTCTTGGTGAATTCCGCGGTGGTCTTGAAGTCATTCTCCTGGAAGGGGTCCTCGATGGAGATCAGCGGGAACTTGCTGATGAGTTCCGTATAGTGGTCGAGGAGCTCTCCCCCGTTAAGGGTCATTCCGTCCACGTCATAGGTTCCGCTCTTCTCGTCGAAGAACTCGGAGGATGCACAGTCCATACCCAGGTAGATATCCTTCCCGGGCTGGTATCCCGCTGCGGAGATGGCTTCCATGATGGTCTCGAAAGCCTCGGAGACGGTGTTGACAGGGGGTGCGAATCCTCCCTCGTCGCCGACGTTGATGGCTCCGACCCCGTACTTCTTCTTGAGGATCGATTTCAGAGCCGCATAGGTCTCGGCGGCCATCCTGAGGCACTCGGAGAAGCTGGAGGCTCCGACGGGGAGGATCATGCACTCCTGGATCTTGAGGTCGCCTCCGGCGTGCTTTCCGCCGTTTATGATGTTGAACATGGGCACAGGGAGGGTGACGTGGTCCTTACCCACGTACTGATAGAGGGGCTGATTGCTCACCATGGCTCCCGCCCTGGCGACGGCAAAGGATACGGCGGTGGTTGCGTTTCCTCCGAGACTCTTCTTGTTGTCGGTACCGTCCAGTTTGTTCATCAGGTCATCGATTCCCCTCTGATCGGTGGGATCCATACCGGTGATGGCCTTGGCCACGGTGGTGCGGACGTTCTCGACCGCCTTCTGCACTCCCTTTCCGGTGTACCTGCTGCCCCCGTCGCGGAGTTCGTGTGCCTCCCACATTCCGGTGGAGGCTCCGGAAGGAGCTATCGCGGAGATCTCGTGACCGTTGACGGTGACGACCGCCTCCACGGTAGGATTTCCCCTGGAATCCAGAACTTCCCTTGCCCAAACTTTCTCGATTACTGCCATTTTTCATTCCTCTTTGTTGTATTCGGTCATCATTCCGGTGAGAAGGCCTTTGACATTCTGCGTCAGCAGGTTGCCGTCCACCGATAACAATACCGTGAATCTTGTGCTGCGGGTCTTCCTGAGGGACAGCATCTGCTGTATGGCCCTCATGGTCATATCGAGGCCGCAGTGTTCGATGATGATATCCAGGTCGCCTATCGCGACCAGCGGATACTTATTCTTGGACAGGAAGTCCTGCACCGCGGTGATCATGGTACCCAGCGGATAATTGGAACCTGACAGTGTGAAGACCTCCGCACCCTTATCGAGTCCGAACTTCTCCCTTGCCACCTTAGCCCTGAGATGGGTGACCAGCAGCATATCGTATCCCGCGTTGGAGAAGATCTGCATGACCTGATGGATGACCACAGGCCTCTCTTCGAAGAAGACATAGGATTCCCCGTAGGTGATCCCCCTGCGCTGGAGTTCCACTTCGGGGTTCGATGCCTGTGCCTCCTTGTACAGCGCGGGAGCCTCGGCCCTCTTCTCCTTGGGGACGATGGCCTTGATGGACTCGGTGAGCTGCTGGGCGGTGAACGGACGTACCAGGGAGGCCTTGACGAAGGGACAGTCGGTAGGCACGGTTTCGTATATAGTGCGGATGACCAGGATTCCGGGACCGTCCTCGATCTTCTTCTTACGTTCCTTCCTGCTCTCCTTCTCTTCCTCCACAGGGGTGACCGCGGATATGAACGACATACCGGTTCCGCGGTCCACGGAGGAATCAAGGATAACTATCTGGGGCTTGTATGCTGCCATCTCCTCCAGTGCATCCGACACCGTGGTGGACAGCTTGTGCTCTATACCGAATTTCTCGAGGATTCCGCAGAACATCTGCGACATCGTGGTCCTGTCTTCGATAACCAGCGCTTTCAATGAAAACCCCTGCAATACCCGATTACTTTTACCTATAAATAATCTGGAAAAAGGGAGGGATTGTTAAAGAAAATAATAACAACTAAACATGTGAAAATTAAGTTGGAGCGGGCGTCCCCGTAAGGACGTTCCCGCCGCAACCGATAGCCTGGAAAGGCAGGAAGCGCTTACTGCTTCCTGCTCTCTTTTGCCTTGGGCCTAAGGTTGCTGTATCCGCATTTGCGGCACTTGACTGCCTTGACGGGGTTCGTCGCATAGCAGTTCATGCAGACGGACTTCTCAAGGAGCCTGTGCTCAGCCTCTTTGAAACGGGCCATTTATTATTCCTCTGTCCGACCAATAGACCGCTATTATAAAAGAGTTGGGGGACGCGGAGGAGAATGTCCAGGTGTATGAAGGTGTACGGTGCTAACTGTACAGTCCCCGCTTTTTATCCTCAGATGCGAAACACGTCATGCGGATGGAATTCCGCAAGAGACAGAAAATGACCAAAAGAGATAATGAAAGGGATACCGTCATGGGCCTCTGTGCCAAGACGGTGTTCCGCAACAGGCGTCTCCTCGCCGAACTATTCGGTTATCTGACCGAGGAGTTCAGGGGGATCGATGCCGACGAGATCGAGAAGTGCATCGTGACCGATGAGAACGGGGTACCCGTGGATTTCAGCACGGAACTCTTCGACCCCGATACTGGAAGCGTGAGACTGGCTACGATCGCGGAAGCGGCCGTGCCGGGTAAGAACAAGTGTATCAGGTTAGGTTTCAATCTGGGGATACAGGCACGCACAGATACACAGTACAGTCTCACCGACCGTGCTCAGGTGGATGTGGCCATGATGCTCGCGACACAGAACGAGGAATCGGCCGGAGGAAGGGAATACCAGGACCTGAAGAGATGTTACTCGGTATGGGTGTGCCCCAAATCCTCCGGCAACCTGGACGGGAAGGTGTTCGCGTACAGTATACAGCCCCTTTCCAGCAATACCGTGAGTACCGACTTCGACAGTCTGATGGACATCGTGATGGTGTATCCGGGCAGGTCCGAGGACAGGGAGGAGAAGTCAGTCACAGACATGCTCAGTCTGGTGTTCTCCAAAGGACTGGATACCGAGAGATGTCAGAAGATCCTCGATGTGAAGTATAAACTCGACATAGACCTATCTTCACTCGAGAGGGTAAGGATGGCGGATTGGTACACCGAAGGGAAGGATGACGGCATCATAGAAGGCTCGAACAGAAAAGCGGCCGAGGACATCATCGGCATGATGAATGAGTTCGGTTGCACTCTAGAAAAAGCTCTCGAAGTAACGAAAGTTGCAGATGAGGACAGAGAACAGGTTCTGGGATTCATCGAAGAACTTCAGGGAACCTCCTGATCAAACCATAATCCAGCTCCGGAAGGGGCTGGCACATCTTTTGTAAACGATTGGAAAATCTGGTGTTCTCCAAAGGATTGGGGAACGAGAGATGCCAGGAGATCCTCGATGCGAAGTATAAAATCGACATAGACCTATCTTCACTCGAGAGGATAAAGATGACGGATTGGGTTGCGGAGATAAAGGCTGACGGGATCAAAGAAGGCTCGAACAGAAAGCAGCCGAGGACATCATCGGCATGATGAATGGGTTCGGTTGCACTCTAGAAAAAGCTCTCGAAGTAACGAAAGTTGCAGATGAGGACAAAGAACAGGTCCTGGGATTCATCTAAGAACTTCAGAGAACCCCCTAATCAAACCTTACACCAGCTCCTTTCAGGGGCTGGATCATCCCCTAAACAGATTACGCTGACTTATGATATCGCCCCAGCGATTACCGGAACCCGCACCGTACAGTTCGTGGGTCAGATAATCAGGCTTGAGGATGTCTATGATTTCGCGCACTCTCGGCGAGGCGAAAGGACGATGCTGGTCGATCTTCCCCGCATGCTCGTATGCGGAATTGAACCAGGCTTTCATATCTGTATCCTGGCTCAGATGTCTCACTTCGAACGTGGACCTGTACTCCGCACTCGTACTGCATTGCAGATGGACAGTACCGATACGGTCGATCATATCCTGGGGGTATCCCCCGATGATCTCCAGCAACCCGTCGATGGCTGAATCCTCATCGTAGGCATCGTCGACGGTGTTCATCATGTGACCTGTGTCGAGGGTGAAACCCCAATTGTCGAATTCCAGATCGTCCTCCAGGATCCTCCATTCGGAGGGGGACCGAAGCTTGAGTCCTTCCCACCAGAGGTTCTCGAAGGCTAACTTGTAAGGGGGCTCCCCGCCGGGATATGCGGATACCGTGCAGTTAAGGAATTCCGCGAAATCGCGGATCACCCTTCCGCCGTCGTCATCATGCTTCCTCTGCATTACCTGTCTCATATCCGTGTTGCCTGCGTGCAGAACACCGTATGCAGGATTCAGGGGTGCGGCGGCATCGATGGCCGTACGGAGATTGGTGACCATCTCATCGCGGTCGGATCCGAAGGAGAAATACTTGGGATCGGAACCCGTATCGTCGTACGACCTTCCCTCCCATGCACTGTGCCAGTCTATCGCATACGGCAGATGCACGGAGACCACCGAGGGCACTCCGTAATAAGTGACATCGACAGGATCGAAGAGCGTGAAGAGCTCTAGGCCCTCGATGCCCGCGGCCGACAATCTGTCCTGGAGTTCCCCTTCGCCGGGGATGTCCTCGAATCTCTCGAAGACAGACCAGCTGGTGAGGTGTTTCATATGAGCTCGAAAGCGGCGTTGAGAGCGGCCTCGATGGCGACGATCTTGGAGGAACCGCTGCCCACGATGATGGCATCATCGGGAGTTATTCCGCTGTCCTTGCGGATCTTGTACGCAAGCTCAGGGGTCTGCTCATCCATGTTCCAGTCAGGAGGGATCATGAGCTTCCCATCGCGGATGACGAGGGTGGTGCATCCTTCGGCACCGGCCTTGATTCCGGCATCCCTCTGCTGCATACCATTGACGATCTTGGAGGATACCCCGTAAACGATTACTCCCTGTGAGAAATCACCCTTGACCGAATCTCCAAGGTTGACGTCGATGAGGCGGATGGGCAGCTGGTCCAGGAAGTTGAGCCCGGCTTTGGTTATGGAGATCCCTGTCTGTTTGATGCTGACGAAGTTCCAATCGCGGAACTTCTCGAGGATACGGCGCATGCTACCCTCACCGACACCGACGAGTTCCGCCAACTTCTTGCGTCCGAGCCTCTGTCCGTCCGCAAGCAGATAGAGAGAGTAGTAAACGTTAGCATCAGAGAAACGGAACATAGGTCCGAATGCGGGAATATCCATAATCTTCATGATAGTGCCTCATATCCGACCGAGGGGTTGGTCCCGGTCAGTTGGATAATGTGTTTAGTTATATTATACTGTTACAGCGAAAAACTCAGAGGATCTTGATCTTTCCGCTGATGATAAGATTGATCATCTCTTTTGTGCCGACTTGTGAACAATCGATTTGAATTCACGTTTAGATTATATCGGAAAAAGAGGGGCCCTGTGAAAACAGGGCCCCGTTAATGTGTTTATAGGTACTTCTTAAGAACGTCCGCTTTGTCGGTGCGTTCCCAGGGGAAGTCCACATCCTCACGGCCGAAATGACCGTATGAAGAAGAGGGTCCGTAGATAGGTCTGCGGAGGTCCAGCATCTTGATGATTCCCATGGGGCGGAGGTCGAAGTTCTCACGGACGATCTCGGTGATCCTCTCGTCGGAAAGCTTTCCGGTGTGGAACGTGTCCACCATGATCGAGGTCGGCTGGGCAACCCCTATCGCATAGGAGATCTGGATCTCGCATTTGTCTGCCAATCCTGCGGCAACGATGTTCTTGGCGACATATCTGGCAGCATATGCTCCGGACCTGTCGACCTTGGTGGGATCCTTACCGGAGAACGCTCCTCCTCCGTGTCTTGCATATCCTCCGTAGGTGTCTACGATGATCTTCCTTCCGGTGAGTCCTGCATCTCCGTGGGGTCCGCCGATCACGAAACGTCCGGTGGGGTTGATGAAGAATTTGGTATCCTTGTCGATCATCTTGGGGTCGAGCACCGCATCGAACACGTACTTCTTGATGTCCTCGTGTATCTGTTTCTGCTCGACATCGGGATCGTGCTGCGTGGAGAGAACGACTGCTTCCAGGCGGGAAGGCTTTCCGTTCTCGTCGTACTCCACGGAGACCTGGGTCTTTCCGTCGGGCCTCAGGTACTTCAGGGTGCCGTTCTTCCTGACCTCGGTGAGCTTCCTGGACAGTTTGTGTGCCAGAGAGATCGGGTAGGGCATGAGTTCGGGGGTCTCGTTGGTGGCGAAACCGAACATCATTCCCTGGTCTCCGGCACCGATATCGACGTTCTCTCCCGAATCGAGTGCCTTGTCCACGCCGGCGGCGATGTCCTCGGACTGTTTGTCCAAGGCAACGAACACGGCGCAGGAATTTCCATCGAGTCCTTTATCGCCGGAATCGTACCCGATTTCCAGAACCTTCTGCCTCACGATGGCGGGCACATCCAGATTGGCGTTGGTGGTTATCTCTCCGGTGACCAGAACATAACCGGTACACGCTACGGTTTCGCAGGCGACACGGCTCATGGGATCCTCCCTGAGACACGCATCGAGGATGGCATCGCTGACAGCGTCGCACAGTTTGTCAGGGTGACCCTCGGTCACCGATTCTGAAGTGAAAAGCTTCTTTTCCATTGTTTCACCATCTGTTGTAATTTTTCCCGTCCCTAACCCTGTTAATAGGACTAATAATAGCGGATATGCATTTTTATTAATAAAGGATACTGATAAATATATTCAAATAGGAATATTTTTATGACCCCTCATGAAGTTCCCGCCGGCCACTGACATCCGCAGAATGAGGAAGGCCCTCGATATCACCCAGACCGAACTCGCCAAGGAATCAGGTATCAGTCAGAGCACCATCGCCAAGATCGAGAGGAACAGGATATCGGCGAGTTACGACACCGTCGTCAAGTTATTCGAGACGTTGGATGAGATGGCCAAGGGCGAGAGGCACGACCTCACCGCCGCCGATGTCGCATCGAAGGACGTCGTCACCGTGCAGAGTACGGACAAGGTACGCATCGCAACCGAACTCATGAGGGAGGAAGGATACTCCCAGCTCCCCGTTCTGAAGGGCGACATCCCGGTGGGGAGCATCTCGGAGAAGATCATATTCGAGAGGATCCGTGCGGGAAAGACCATGGACGAGCTCAAGGATGCCCCGATCTCGCTGATCATGGAGGAATCCTACCCCGTCGTCACGGAATCCACCCCCATATCCTCCGTCACGGCCATGATGAGCGACTGCAACGCGGTACTGGTCGCCAGGAAGGGAAAGCTCGTCGGGATGATCACGAAGGCGGATATCCTCAAGCTAATCTGACGCCGTTCTTCGTCATGGTGTAGAAATCGAAATCGGAAGGAACGTACGTATCGGGGAACACCGCTTTCGCCTCTTCGAGGATGAGACTGCGGTCCTTGTAACGGTTGCTGATGTGGACGAGCATCAGCACCTTCACGCCCGCTTCCTTGGCGGTCTCCGCGGCAGATGCGGCGGTACTGTGGAAATGAAGCTCGGCATTCTCCTTCTCAGCCTCGGCATAGGTGGCCTCGTGGATCAGGACATCAACCCCCTTCACCGCTTCCGTGATGGTCTGGCACTTCTTTGTGTCCCCTGTGTAGGCGACCGACCTGCCGGGAGTCGGACGGGAACTGATATCAGCGAGGCTTACCCCGTTGACTGTGCCTCCGTTCTCCAGTTCGGCGAAGTCCTTGCCTTTGAGACCCAGTTCCCTCGCACGCTTACCGTCGATGGTCCCGCGGACCTCCGGCTCCCTGAGGACGTAACCCTGCGAGGTGATGCCGTGCTCGGTCCTGAAGACGGAGACGGAAAGGTCCCCGATTGTAACCGTGTCCCCGGGATCGACGTCGCGGATCTCGAGGGGATATTCGATCTCGCCCTCGCATACGCTCAGGGACATCCTCAGGGCCTCGGAGAACCCCGGGGGGCCGCACACCACCAGAGGATCGGTCCTTCCGCTCATGCCCATGGTCTGCAGCAGACCGGGCAGGCCGAAGAAATGGTCCCCGTGGAGATGGGTGATGAATATCCCGCGGATCTTCATGAACGACATGCGGGAGCACATCAGCTGACGCTGGGAACCCTCGCCGCAATCGAAAAGTATGATATCCGACCCCCTGCGAACGGCGACGCACGGCAATGCGGAATTCCTCGAGGGGATGCTGGCGCCGGTTCCCAGGAAAAGCAGGTCGAACATCTCGGACACCGTCAGTAGACAGCATCGATCGACCTTGCGGTCTTGGTTTCTTTCTTGTACTGTTTGTAGTGTTCTTTGCACAGGTGGGCATTGTGGGAGATCTCGCCCTTGAAGACGAGACTGCACTTGGAGAGCTGCTTGAGATTGAGGGACCTCTCGGCCTCGCATTCGCAGCCTTTCACATCGCAGATGCTCACTTTGGAACCGTGTCCTGCGGTAGATGACATACCCGGATAATCTACCGCTACCGATATAATTGTGTCGCATTCGAATGAGCCAGGATAACCGAATACCTACCTCGGGGAAATGTGACGGGCGGGAGTCGCATGTACCGCCGTTCCCCTATCAGGAGTTAATGTTTTTCTATCATAATCCGATGCGGTATCATGACAAAAATCGCTCCTTCTATGCTTTCATGCGACTTTTCCAGACTCGGTGAGGAACTGGCCCGCATCGAAAGATCTGGAGCGGATTGGGCACACCTCGACGTCATGGACGGGATGTTCGTCCCCAACCTGACATTCGGTGCACCCGTGATCAAGAGTGCCAGGAGGTGGACCGAACTCCCCTTCGACGTACACCTCATGATCGAGGATCCCGCCCGCTACATAGACGACTTCGCCAAAGCCGGGGCGGATTGGATAACCGTCCACACCGAGGCTTCCGGCAGTACGGACGAGGCTCTCAGGAAGATCATCGACCACGGCATCAAGGCGGGAGCGACCCTCAATCCTCCCACCCCGGTCACCGACCTCGACCCCTACCTCGACAAACTGGACCAGGTGCTCATCATGACCGTGAACGCGGGATTCGGCGGGCAGAAGTTCCATGAAGAATGTCTCCCGAAGATCGAGTACATCAGGAAATGGGCCGACGAACACAACCCTCACCTCGAGATCACCGTGGACGGCGGGATCAACCGCGAGACGGGCAGGATGTGCGTCGAGGCCGGTGCGACCTGCCTGGTAGCGGGAAGTTCGCTTTTCAAACTCGACGACATGACCGACGAGATCGCCCTCTGGAAGACATACGGGCCCAATGCGGAGTGATATCCGATGGGAGTTAACCTTTCAGACCTGGTGGAACCGAAGAACATAGAACTCACCGACCTCCGCGGCAAGAAGGTCGCCGTCGACACGTACAACATCGCATACCAGTTCATGTCGGCCATAAGGCAGCCCGACGGGTTCCCCCTCTGCGACAAGAAGGGCAGGACCACGTCACACCTTTCAGGACTGCTCTACAGGACCGCGAACCTGGTGGAGGCGGGGATCGAACCCATCTTCGTCTTCGACGGCAAACCCCACAGACTGAAGGCCGCCACCCTCGAGGAACGCAAGGAGCGGAGGGAGAAGGCCCAGGAGGAATGGAAGGCAGCCATCGAGAAGGGGGATATGAAGACCGCCTACACCAAAGCACAGCAGACCTCCCGCATGACCCCCGAGGTCAGAGAATCCGCCAAGGAACTCATCGGCTACATGGGATTCCCCATGGTCCTCGCACCGTCGGACGGAGAGCAGCAGGCGGCATTCATGTGCAACCGCGGGGACGTGTACGCCGCGGCATCGCAGGATTTCGATTCCCTGCTGTTCGGCACCCCTCTGCTGCTCAGGAACCTCACCCTCACCGGAAGGAGGAAGGTGCCGGGCAAGGACATCTACAGGGAGATCAAGACCGAGATAATCGATTCGCAGGAATTCCTCTCGGCACTGGGCATCACCCGTGCCCAGCTGGTGGACATGTGCATGCTCATCGGCACCGACTTCAACCAGGGCGTCAAGGGGATTGGTCCCAAGAAGGCACTGAAACTCATCAAGGACAACGGGGATCTGGAGACCGTCATGACCAAGATCGGGGAGAACATCCCCGAGTACGAGGAGATCCGCGACATCTTCCTGAACTACGCCGGCACGGAGGATTACGAGACGAAATACCGTCCGATCGACAGGCAGGCGGTGGTGGACATGCTCACCGATT
>CACWTF010000017.1 GCA_902763685.1 methanogenic archaeon
AACGTCAGGCTATTCATCCCATCTTTCAGGGAAAGGGTTGCCGGTCAACCCCCATATCAAGATGTTTATCGCACTGTTGAGGTCGCGGTCCATTACCAGGCCGCATTCGGGACACACGTGTGTCCTTACCTCCAGTCCTTTTTTTACGCATGCTCCGCATCCGCAGCATACCTGGGACGTCCACCTGGGATCGACGAGGATTATCCTACGGCCAGCTTCTATCGCTTTGTCGATGAGTCTCCTCCTTAGCATCCCCAGGGATGCGTCGTCGTATGCGTTCGTCATGCGTTTTCCTTTGGATTTGCTTCTTAATCTTCTTACAGGCAGATCCTCCATGCATATGATGTCGAAATTATCCACAATCTGACGGGAAATGGTTTCCACATTGTTCCTGCGGATCCCCCTGAGCCTCCCGTAGAGATGGTTCAGGCGGGATCTTGCCTTCCTGTATCCGGGAGTACCCGGAAGCATAGTGCTGAATGCCTCGTGCCCCTTCCTGAAAAGATCCAGCAGTTTCGAGTACAGGTGATCGTTACCGTATACTGTACCGTTCGACAGCGTGGCGGTCTTGGATACTCCCATATCTATCCCCACGGCATCGAGGGAACGTCCGCTCAGATACTCATCCCCTCTGCGGCGTTCGATATCGTCCCAGCAGGAGAGACATGCGTAATATTCGGTATGGGTCCCCTTATCAACCTTCTCTATGGTACAGGTCTTGGGAATCCCGGGTACGGGAGCCTTCTGGTTATAGCAGCGGACAGGACCCTTGACCTTGGAGACCTTCATCATGCGTCTGCCGTTCCTTTCGGTAAAGACCTCCCTGTGCAGGGGATTGGTGTACGAATGGAATCTGGAGGGCTTTCTGAACCTGGGACAGGCCAATCCTGTTTCCGGAGATCCGGTCAACTCGGTATTCTCCTTATCGGTCTTTCCCTTGGACTTCCTCCTGTTCCTCCTCTCCATCCTCCTGCGGTTCTCCCCGCATTTGGAGAATGCCTGAAGGACGCGTTTCGCGGTCTCGTTCATGGCATTCTGATAGAGGTACCCGTGAAGGAAGGGACAGTTGTTCCAGATCCTCGTACAGAGTTTGCTCAGATCGAACTGGGAAGGAAGTCTGCCGTTGCTCCTGTGATATGATTTGCAGGCGGTGATGAGTGCGTTGTAAACGTAACAGTGGTATCTGAACGATGCCTCGATCACCTTCCTCTGCTCCGAGTCCGGTTCGATCCTCATCTTCAGCGACCTGTACATGATGATGCGTTCCTCGACATGTAACAATGCAGCATCCGATGCCATGTCCGGATCTGTACCGTCGGTATAGTGCTATGTAGCACTAGACCAAGTATCGCAGGTACGATCCGTACGGTCTGTATTTGGCGTAAAAACAGTCTTAAAACAGTGAAAATTCATAGAAATCCTTCTGAATCAGGCAGAAATCCTATCGAAAAACAGGCATATCGATGATCCAAGAAAACCTAGTGCTAAATGTTGTGTCACCTTAAGTTATAATACGCGTACGCGATTAGGGGGCTGATGAACAAATACCTCCGCCTTTTCAGGTTCGGAAACGGCCTGATGGGTATCATCGGACTGCTGGTCTCGGTTTTCATCGCAGCAGGCTACGGCATCGCCGACAAATGGCTGAACATCCTGATAGGGTGCGCCATCGTCCTAGCATTCGTGGCAGGAGGCAATTCGCTCAACGATTACATCGATGCGGAGATCGACAAGACTGCCCACCCCAACAGGCCCGTCCCCATGGGTGAGATCACCCCCAAGGCGGCCAGGAACCTGGGTCTCGCAGGACTTGTCGTCGCGATCCTGCTCTCGCTTCTCCTCGGTTGGGTCTGTGCGGCATTGGTCGCGGTATGTGCGGTCATGATGTTCGGTTACGAGACCATGCTCAAACAGAGGGGATTCATAGGGAACATCACCATCGCAGTCCTCACGGGAGCGGTATTCCTCTTCGCGGGAGCCATCGTCGGGGATTTCTCACAGGTCTGGGTACTGGCACTTCTCGCGGCCCTGGTATCCGTCGGACGCGAGATCTCCAAGGACATCGAGGACATGGAATCCGACGAAGGCAGCAGGACCACCCTGCCCATGGCCATCGGAACCAGAAACGCAGCCATCATCGCCGCGGTGTTCTTCATCCTCGGTCCCGCACTGAGCTTCATCCCGTTCCTCTTCAACATGTTCGGGATCCTCTACGCTACCGTCCTTGCGGCGGATGCGATATTCATTTATTGTGCAATTACGGTATTCAGTGATGCTCACAAAGCCGAGAAACTCGCCAAGGTCGCGATGTTCGTTGCACTTATCTCATTCATACTGGGTGTTGCTATATGATTGACGTGAAAGAGTACATCAAGGAAAAGATCAAGAACGGAACCATGCACCTTACCCTACTCGATCCCGACCCCGCCAAACTCACCGTGGAGAACGCGAAGGTGATTGCCAGGAAACTGAAGGATGCGGGCACCGATGCATTCCTCATCGGAGGTTCCACTGGGGTCACCACCGAGAGCCTCAACGCCATCACCGTGGCCGTGAGGGAGGAGACCGGTCTTCCCACCATCTACTTCCCCTCTGACGTACACGCCATCTCCGACGAGGTGGACGCCATGCTCTTCATGAGCATCGTCAACAGCAGCGACCCCAAGTACATCACCCACTATCACGCCAAAGCAGCACCCTACGTCAAGATGCTGGGCATACAGACCATCCCCATGGCATACATCGTCGTGGAACCCGGAATGACCGTCGGCAGGGTCGCCAAGGCCAAACTCATCCCCCGCGACGATGTCGAGCAGGCAGCAGGATTCGCCATCGCAGCCGAACTCCTCGGAATGAAGCTCGTCTATCTCGAGGCCGGAAGCGGTGCGGACAAACCCGTTCCCCCCGAGATGATCAAGACCGTGAAGATGAACATCGATGTCCCCCTCATAGTCGGAGGAGGCATAAGGACCCCCGAAGCGGCCGCCGCGGCAAGGGAAGCGGGTGCCGACATCATCGTCACCGGAACCTTCGTCGAGCAGTGCTCCGATGAGTCCCTGCTTACCGCTGTCGTCAAAGCGGCCAAAGGAATCTGAGGCATAAAAATGGGAAAGTACGAGTATCAGAACACCAACACGCCCCTTTCTCCCCAGGCACCGATGTACCTGACCCCTGAGGAGAAGGCCGCCGGCATCACCCCCAATCTGAAGATCGCCGCACGCAGGTATCTCTGCCCCAAATGCGGAAGGGAGTTCAGCCTCTTCCAGTCCAGGGCCGTCGCGTGCAAGTACTGCCCCAAGGCAGGAGACCGCTGCCCCAACGTCAGGTGTCCCTACTGCGATTCGGAATTCCCCATCGCGGGATTCGTCGTACCCGGTAACGACAGGGCCGACCAGAACATCATCAACAACTATGCCGATGAGGTGTTCAACCGCTGGGCCGACAGTTACAACCGTCGCTGAAAAATCACTTCTGGCACTCCTCATTCGATGAAGAGAGGTGCCACCTTTTTCTCCTCGTCGAATCTCCTGACCGGAGTATCGCCGAGCAGTTCCTCGATGACCACTTCGAGGGTCAACCAAGCAGTCGCGGACTGACGGAAGCAACCCGTGACCGACCCGCCGTCGCGTCCGACCGAACCGTGAAGATGCATGACAGGCATACCCGATTCGTCCGGGAATACGGTACCGACACCCGCGAATTCCATGGGTGCATCGATCGTATGAGACAACGGGGATATCGGTATGGCCTCCGCCCCGTTCTCGAGACGCGGGCCGCAGACGAAACAGGAACCCTTCTGCATCCCGCCGAGGATCGTGACCTTCGCGCATCTGACGGAATGGTCTCTGCAGAAAGATTCCACGCATCCTTTGACGGATTCACCGGTTTCCAGAGCCAGGACGAAGGTCCTGCCCCTGGTCATTTCGACGGACTTCATGTTCAGCGGTACTTGCTGTACCTGTCCATGAGCTTGGAGACCCTGTCGAACTCATCCTTGGTGAGGTTTCCGGCATCGACGAAGGTCTTGGCGTAATCCTTTGCCTCCTTGGTGGAGATGCGGGATGCCTTCGCGATGATGGTCGCAAGGAAGGATGATGCCATGGTGGGATCCATCGAAGACTGGGAGAGGATCTCGTTCATGTCGTACTTGAAGGGTGCGAGCTTGTGGGTGTTGAGCATGGACTGTCTCTGGGACGCTGCCTTGGCGGGCTTTCCTCCGCCGGCGTTCTTCTTGTTCTGCCTGTTGGGCGAGGAAGTGCTGCGTCCGGAGACCCTCTGGGAGGATCCGCGGTAGGACATGCTGTAGTTAGAAGCGTCGTTCTTCTTGGGAAGACGAGCGGCCTTGATATCGGAGGACTCGTCGGTCTCCGGGAGACCGAGGCCTTCCTCCTCGTCGAGGTTCTTCTTGGGGAACGGAGCTTTGGGGGCGGACTTCACGGGAGCCGAACGCTCGCCTGCTGCCTGGGGACGGGGTCCGCTGGACTGACCCTGCGGCCTGGGCCCTCTGCTGAAGGAACCCTGGGAACGGGGTCCGCTGGACTGACCCTGGGGGCGGCGCTGACCGTCGGTGTTGCTCGAATGTGCTGCCGGGCGGGGACCGTCCCTGCGTCCGGCGGACGGCGCATTACTCCTGCTGCCGGTGGGTTTCTGTTCGGAACCGGTCTTAGCAGGCCTGCGCGGTTTCTCTGTGTTGTCTACCAAAAGAACTACTCCGAATGATGCAAAACATAACTGACATAAAAAGGATACCCCTAAAAAAAGTAAAAAAGCACGAAAACGCTCAGCCCAATGCAACAGTGTGCGAACCTAACGGCCACACCCCGGAGGAAAAACATGTGCCAGACATCTACAGTACCTGAATCGCTGCGTGATTTCTTCGTCAGGAATCCGAAAGTGGCGGTGGCGTTCTCGGGAGGAACGGATTCGTCGTATCTGCTCTATGCGGCGGTCGAAAGCGGTGCGGATGCCGTTGCCGTATTCGTTTCCACCCCCTTCCAGTTCCACGGGGAAAAGGAGGAGGCCGAACGCATGGCGAAGGATCTCGGTGCCGAATTCCGTGTCGCGGAAGCACGTCTGATGAATGACCCAGACATCATTTCCAATACAGCCGAGAGATGTTACTTCTGCAAGAGACGCGTGCTCGGTGCCATAGCCTCCGTTACCGAAAAGGAAAGGGTGCTCATCGACGGTACCAACGCCACCGACGATCCGGACGACCGTCCCGGCACCCGGGCATTGGCGGAATTCGGGGTACAATCCCCTCTGAAGATCTGCGGGATCGGGAAACCTGAGGTCAGGGGACTGTCCCGCCGGGCCGGGTTATCCACCTGGGACAGACCTTCCAATTCCTGTCTGGCCACCAGGGTACCCACGGGCATCAGGCTGGACCAGAACCTTCTGGATACCGTGAGCAACTGCGAGGAGGCCCTCCGTTCCCTGGGCTTCCGCGAGTTCCGCGTACGCACCAACGGCTGGGATGCCGTGCTGGAGACGGTCAGCGAACAGCAGCCCCTCCTGGAGTCCGAAAAGGCGGAGGTCGAACGTATACTCTTAAAATATCACCGCACGGTATCCTACAAAGAAAGGAGACCCAGACTGTGAACGTCCTTGAACTTCTCAAAATGGTGCGGGACGGGGAGATCGCCCCGGAGGAAGCAGAGAAACAGCTGCGTATACAGCCGTTCGTGGATCTGGGTTATGCCAAGGCGGATACCCACAGACTGATCAGGCAGGGTGCCACCGAGGTCATCTACGGTGCTGGCAAAACCCCGGAACAGGCCGCAGGGATCGCACGTGCCCTCATCGGAGGAGGTGCGGGCTGCGTACTGGTCACCAGATGTGACAATGACATGTTCCAGACCCTCGGGAAAGAGTTCGAAAAATGTTCCTACAGGGAGGATGCGAGGATATGCATCATCGGGAATCCGCCCGAGCCCTCCCCCAACAGCTGTGTGGCTGTCGTCACCGCCGGCACCAGCGACATCCCCGTGGCCGAGGAGGCCACAGTCACCGCCGAGGCTCTCGGAAGCAGGGTGGAACGCGTATACGACGTCGGCGTGGCAGGGATCCATCGTCTCCTGTCCAAGGTCGATACCCTCTCCGCCGCACGTGCGGTCGTGGTCGTGGCAGGCATGGAGGGGGCACTCCCCAGTGTCGTCGGCGGATTGGTCAACGTGCCGGTCATCGCAGTCCCCACATCGGTGGGGTACGGTTCGGCCTTCGAAGGTCTCTCAGCATTGCTTTCCATGATGAATTCCTGCTCATCCAACGTCAGCGTGGTCAACATCGACAACGGTATCGACAGCCGGAGCTCACCACTATGAAGACCCTTTATCTCGAATGCAACGCCGGTGCTTCCGGCGATATGATGCTTGGTGCCCTGGCGGGACTCCTTGACGATCCGAAGGAACTGGAGACCATCCTCGGGTCCGCGGGTATCCCCGGGATCAGGGCGGAGGTCGAGAAGGGAGAGACGTTCGGCATAGCGGGCACCAGGGTGCATGTCTTCGTCGACGGGGAGGAGGAAGGCCACCACGGCCACCATCACCACCGCTCGCTATCCAATGTGATCGGCATCATCGAAGGCCTGAACGTATCTGAGAAAGTCAGAGAGGATGCCGTTGATGTATACAGGCTCATAGCGGATGCCGAAGCCGAAGCCCACGGGGTGCCAGTGGACCTCGTACATTTCCATGAGGTCGGAGCATTGGATGCCGTGGCGGACATCGTGGGGACCTGCATGCTCATAGAGAAGCTGGGTGCGGAACGTATAATCGCTTCCCCTGTACGCACCGGTTTCGGACAGGTGAACTGTGCCCACGGACTGCTCCCCATACCCGCCCCGGCCACGGCCTCTCTCCTGAAGGGCATACCCGCATATGCCGGAAAGGAGGAAGGGGAGTTCTGCACGCCTACGGGAGCGGCACTCCTGAAGCATTTCGCATCGGCGTTCACCAACATGCCCGACATGATCTATGAAAGGGTAGGATACGGACTGGGATCCAAGAAATTCGGCATCCCCAACATGCTGAGGGCCTTCCTCGGAGAGTCTGGGGATGCCCTGCCCGCCATAGACGAGATCGTCTGCGACATCGACGACATGGTGCCCGAGGATCTCGGAGGGATGGTGGACCGTCTCATCGGCGAGGGGGCCCTCGATGCCTCCCTGAGGAACTGCATAATGAAAAAGGGCAGGCCCGGGTTCGAACTGACCTGCCTTTGCAGGAAGGAGGATACCGAAAGGCTGTCGGTCTACATCCTGGCACATACGTCTACCAGGGGCGTGAGGGTCAGCGGTGCGGAGCGTTACGAGATGCTGTACCGCTTCGATGAGGTCGATACCGAATACGGGCGGATCAGGGTGAAGGTCTCCGAAGGCTTCGGAATCCGCAAACAGAAACCCGAATTCGAGGATGTCAGGAAGGCGGCCGAAGCCCACGGCGTCTCCCTCGGCGAGGTCCGCGATGCGGTCCAGCGTGAATCTGGCAGCAGGAATTGAAAGTGGTGCGGGGAAAGGGATTCGAACCCTTGAACCTCTACGGACGGGATCTTAAGTCCCGCGCCTTTGGCCAGCTCGACTACCCCCGCGCAATGCCCACAAAACACATAGTTCGATATAATCCTGACTGAACGGGGAAAAGAAGATGTTTCAGGCCCGGCAGACGTACGGTCATACCGGGCTATGATCGTTCACTCCTTCTTTCGAATTACGTACACGGGGCAGTGGGCGAACCTGACGAGTTTCTCGGAGACGCTTCCCAGCAGTATCCTGGCGAATCCGGAACGGCCGAGGTTCCCGCATACTATGACGTCGAAATCCTTGGAGATCTCGAGCAGGCACTGAACGGGGTTGCCGAAGGTCTGTATGGTGGAACAGGGGCACCCCTCGTCCTTCGATTTGTTCACGGCGTAGGAGAGGTTCTTCTCGTTGATCTCCTGCACGTACGCCTTCTGATAGTTCATCCCCTCGTTCTTGGACGAGTCGAATACGGTCACCGCGGTGAGTTTCGCACCATATTTCTTTGCAAGATCCACAGCGTAATCCACAGCTATCCTGTTGTTATCACTTCCGTCAACTGCGACCATGATATTCTGCATCATGCTTAATGGACCGCGATGCTGGTCTTAAAAAGGTTATCGCGAACTTTTTACTGCAAAATCATCAAAAATAATGAGTACTCCAGACTATCCTGGCGAGGCTAGGATGTCGGACCGTGACCGACCGGTCCCGGGAAGGCGGGCGAGGCTTATATGTCCGTGTAAGGATACCCTCTCCGTGCCCAAGAACAATTCCGACGAACACACGATATCCATGGCTGTGCGCAGGGTCATGCAGAGGAAGGCCCGCATCGAGAGCCAGAAGGAACTCGCGGAATTGGTCCTGAAGGAACTTAGGAAGGATAACCCGGAGGTCAGGGTGGGTGCGGCCCGCATAAGACGCATCGCGGTGACCTCGGGGGCCGCAAGACTGGAGATCGATTACCGCGAGACCGACAGGAAGGACCTGCCGGACATCTGCCCCGTCTGCGGGAGCGGCATGTCCTCCATCATGAACAACACCCTTGACGGGGAACTTACGGAGATCAAACGCAACTGCTCCGTCTGTCCGTTCACCGTGGGGAAGACCGTCCTGGTCCCCGGCAGGTACTGCTTCGTGCGTTCCACCGGCGAGGTCAATGCGGAGGAGCTCCGCATAAGGAAGCTGAAGAAGGCCGCATCCCTTCTCAGGCAGGCGTCGAGACTCATCGACGACGCCGTGGAGAACACCAATTTCCCCGAGAGGGGAGAATACGCCAGGGAGATGATCGACGAGATCGTCAATTCCCGGGAGATGACCGGCAGCATACCCAATCTCATATCGGACGTCCGCAGCGAGGGCCACCGCGACCCGCTTTGGACCGAACCCCTGTCCACCCCCAAGTACCCGGATAGAAAAGGTATATGACGTTCACGCGGATATCCGAAACAGATCACATTCACAGGAGACGATTACATTGAAAAGCTGGGAATTCACCAAAATCGAGAACAACAGGATCAAGATCGACAACTGGCTATCCGATGCCATGGGACTGGTCGACGGGGGATGCGTCTACAGCACCCTGTTCAAATATCCCGAGGCGGGACCCAAGAGGTACGAGCTCATCCTCTCGATGTATCCCCAGGAGAACTTCCGTACCCTCGCACAGGTCACCGTATTCGCCGAGGACGTACCCGGCTCCACCGTCCAGTCCGCGAAGTTCCTGACCGATCAGAAGATCAGGATCCTGAACTCCGTCTCCCTTACCGGGATCTCCGATACCACCATCATCTGGAACATCCTTGCCGACCTCAACTTCGCGGGAGAGGGCGAACTCATCAAGGAGAGGTTCGCGGAGCTGAAGGAATCCAACGATCCCTCCGTGGACAAGATCAACCACATCAGTATCAAACCCGCCAACATCGGAAGGATGTTCCGCGAGAAGAGCGACCTCGGCAACCTCAAGACCGAGCTCAGGAAGGGAGCACCCGTCACCTTCACCGACGGCTCCTTCGACATCAGCACCGAATACGGCGACATCCTCAGCGACGTCGACGGACAGGAGGTCATGATTACCCTCGACCCGGGATCCTGGCTGGTCTCCATCGTGTTCTTCAAACCCAACACCAACTTGGTGAAGATCAACCTCAACGTCCCCGACTGCATGGGTTCCATCGATTCGTCCCTGTCCATGCTCGCTGAGGTGGGCATCAACCTCATCTCCGTGTTCACCAAGGTGATGATCTCCTACCAGACCATGGATATCGAGGTCGTCGCCGACCTGAAGGACAGCAGGATCACCATCGACGAGCTGAAGACCAAACTGCCCGAGCACCTTGCCAAGCAGAACGGAATCTTCGAGCTCAAGGGCATCCAGAGCCTCTTATGAGGATCGGACGCTTCGTCAGGACCTCCCTCTCCGTATGGAAAGGGAGGAATTCCTGCATCATCGAGGTACGCGGCAGCATTCTCCGCTGCCCGGAACTTACCGATCCCCTCCTTTTCGAGGAGGACGGGGCCTGCGTAGAGGAATCGGAAATTTTCGAATATATCCCGTCCCACGGGGATTCCCTCGACGGCATTACCGTTTCGGGAGGGGAACCCTTCGCACAGAAGGACCTGTACCCTTTCCTCAAGAGACTCAAGGCACTGAAGAAACCCATCCACGTCAGGACCGGGGGCATGTTCCCCAATGAACTCGATGACCTTGCGGGTGCCTGCATGTTCGATTTCGTGACCGTTTCGGTACCCTGCAGGGGCCATATCCCGGAGGAATCGGAGAGGTTCGACCGTACGTTGGAGGTCCTGAGGAACTCGGATACCGAGTACGAGGTAGCTATCCACGTATGCGAGGGATGTGCCTCGAAGAATCTGATTGGCGGCATCGCCAAACGCATCGGACCGACGGGAAGACTCGCGATCGTATCCGCGAAGGATGCCTCGGGACAATGCAAACCTCTGAAGAAAAAGGAGGCCCTGGCACTCTACGATTGTGCCAGGAAGTACCTGAAAAAGGTTGAGCTGAGGGGATTCTGAGAATCACTTCAGGAAGTTCTTCATCTCCGCCTTGGTCGCGGGTTTCAGACCGAGACTGCTCCTGTTCACGAAGACCTGTACATCGTCCCCCACAGCCTCCTTGATCCTGTTGATGGTGCTGTTGTCGCGGCTCATGATACCGACGGCGAGACCCTTGTCGGTCTGGTCGAGGTCCTCAATGATCGCATCGACTGTGGCGACGGTACGGATGGAGAGCATGGGCAGGGCCTGGTCCACGTAGAGGGTGTCGTCCTCCTCGGGCATGCTGGCGAGGATGGCAGGCGAATAATATCTGCCGTTGGCGGTGAACTCCTTCTTCACTCTCTTCCCTCCGAAGAGCAGGAATACCTCCTCGTCCTTCAGCATCTTCTCGAAACGCCTCTCGGCCTCGTCGGAGATGAGGGGTCCGCAGAAGGCATCCGCCTCCCACGGGTCGTTGATGTTGAGGTCCTTGGCCCTCTCGATGAGTGCCCTGGTGAACTCCCTCTCGTCATCCGCGAGGATGATGACCTTTGAGGTGGAATAGAGGTGCTGACCGCAGTAGCGGAACGCGGATTCCAGGACATCGGCGGCAGCCTTCTTGATGTCGGTGGGGTGGGCCACCACGATGGGGGTCATTCCCTTGATCTCGTTGATGAACTCTAGTCCTTCGTCGACCATGAGGAACATCAGGTCGTCCATTCCCTTTCCGCAGCCGGATGCGACGATCCCCGCCACGTTCAGATCGTCGGACAGTTCGGTGACGTAACGGTCGAGACGGTCGGAGACGATGTTGATGACTCCCTCCGGGATACCGGCCTTGACGAAGAGTTCGTAGACGGAGAAGACGGGAAGGGGACAGTTACCGCTGGGCATGATGACCACGGTGCTTCCCGCGGCGAGTGCTGCTGCGGCGTAACCCATGGTGGATGCGAGAGGGGAACTGACGAGGGAGATGATGCCCCATACGCCCTTGGGCTTCCCTTTGATGGTGGCGGCGTCCTCCGCGGCCTGCTTCAGGATCTCCGCGAACGCGTCCACCTCCGCCATGGCCTCCTTGCGGGTCATACCGGTGCTGAGGACGATCTCGGCCGCCAGGGAATACCTGCGGGTGCCGAGGGAATTGTATACGAAATTGAGGATTCTAGCTCTTTCCTCGTTGGAGGTCTTCGACCAGGACTCGAACGCCTTCTTGGCGGCCTCAGCAGCCATGGTCGCCGTACCCTTCTCGGGCTCCTGGAGGGTTCCGAAGATTATGGTGTCGTCAATGGGGCTCACCAGCGGCATATCCGTTCCGGATGCCACATGCATTCCTCCGGCGATGGCGGAGAAGTCGTGTTTCGAACGGTCAAGCACCGATTGGAGTGCTTCTTCGAATTTGGCGTCGTCTATCTGGATGTCCCCTGACATAAATGCGGTATTACAGTCCAACAAATAAGGTTAAGCGTGCAAGACGGTAAACTGATATACCGAAAGCGTGTTAGTGCCCTCACGGACTCATGGTCTAGGGGTTATGACGTCGCCTTCACACGGCGGAGGTCGCCGGTTCAAATCCGGCTGGGTCCACCATCCTTCTAATTTTTTGTCAGATCCTCATACGTATCAGATTTTTCATCAAGGTCTGGCTCAAGTTGGATTGATAAATTATTTTTAGGAATACCTAAATTTATATAATTTTTAGGATTCCCTAACAGTATGCAATCTACTACTGCAGCATCTGCGGACCCCGGTACCCCCTTATCGTTCGCAAAAGCCGGTGACTGCGGAGTTATCGTCAGGATCTCGGGAGATACGGGGACAAGGAAGTTCCTCAACGATCTCGGATTCACCGTCGGTACCCACGTCCAGGCTGTCTCAGATGTCAAAGGAAGCAAAATCCTCGCCGTAAGGGGCTCGAGGATTGCAGTGGACAGCAGAATGGCCTCGAAGATCTACTTCAGGCCGGAGTGATTACATGAAAACTCTGAAAGATGCGAAAATAGGGGAGACCGTCAAGGTCTCTAAAATAAACGGCGAGGGTGCCGTCAGACAGCATCTGCTGGATATGGGCATCACGAAAGGATGTGATGTGTATGTCCGCAAGGTCGCCCCTCTGGGCGATCCCGTCGAGATAACCGTCAGAGGTTACGAACTCACGCTCCGTAAATCGGAAGCGGAGATCGTGGAGGTGGAATGATGCCTTGCACCATCGCACTGGCCGGAAACCCGAACTGCGGTAAAACCACACTTTTCAACAAACTCACAGGTGCCTCACAGCGTGTAGGTAACTGGCCCGGCGTCACCATCGACAGGAAGACCGGTAAGATCAGAGGGGCGGACGGAGCCGAACTGGTGGACACCCCCGGTATCTACTCCCTTTCCCCCTACTCCCCTGAGGAGATCGTAACCAGGAACTTCCTTCTCGAAGGGAACCCCGACGCTGTGATCAACATCGTCGATGCCACCAACATCGAGAGGAACCTCTTCCTCACCCTGCAGATCCTCGATACGGGCATCCCCACCGTGGTCGCCCTGAACATGATGGATACTGTAAGAAAGAACGGAGGTTCGGTGAATGCCCAGAAGCTGTCCGAGAAACTCGGCTGCCCCGTCATCCCCATCTCCGCCCTCAAATCCGAAGGTGTCGACGAACTCGTGAAGGCAGCCGTCGCCGCTGCCGAGGGCGGACTGAGGCCCACCGGACTCCCCCTCGGAGACGGCATCGAACGCCTCGTGTCCTCCGCGGAGGAAACCATCTCCGGAAAAGTGCCAGATGAGAAGAAAAGATGGTATGCGGTCAAACTCGTCGAGCTCGACCCCACAGTCTCCGAGGCACTGCCCGAAGCCGCCGCCAAGCTCAAGGAAGAGTGTGCGGAACTGGAGAAGGAATACGACGACAGCATGGATTCCATAGTATCTGATGCCCGTTACGAACTGATCGGAACCATAGTGTCCGATACCGTGACCAGGCCCGTCTCCGAGGAGCACACCGATACCGTATCCGACAGGATCGACAGGATCGTCACCCACAGGATCGCCGGAATCCCGATCTTCATCGGGGTCCTGGGAGCTGTGTTCCTGGGAGTCATCGGTTTCGGCGATTTCGTCGGAATCGGAACCTATCTCACCGATTGGCTGAACGGGTTCATCGAGAACCCCATAGGCACCTCCGTCGAAGAGTGGTGTGCTGACAACGATGTCAGCGATCCCCTCACCGGCCTCATCATGAGTGCCTTCATCGGCGGTGTCGGAGCCGTGATCGGATTCCTACCCCAGATGCTCGTACTGTTCCTGGCACTCTGTATCCTCGAGGATATCGGATACATGGCAAGGGCCGCCTTCGTCATGGACCGTGTATTCAGGTTCTTCGGACTTTCCGGAAAATCGTTCATCCCCGTGCTCGTGGGAACCGGCTGCGGTGTCCCCGGTATCATGTCCACCAGGACCATAGAGAGCGACAGGGACAGGAGGATCACGGCAATGACCGTGACCTTCATGCCCTGCGGTGCCAAACTGCCCATCATCGCCCTCATCGCCGGTGCACTGTTCGACAACAACGGATTCGTCGCACTGTTCGCATACGCCCTCGGAATCGTCGTCATCCTCATGTCCGGTATCATCCTCAAGAAATGGAAGAGCCTGGCAGGATCGCCCGCACCCTTCATCATGGAACTCCCGCCCTATCACCTCCCCAGTATCCTCAACGTCATCAAGGGTACCCTGGACAGGGGCTGGGCATTCGTGAAGAAGGCAGGAACCATCATCCTGCTCGCATCGGTGTTCGTCTGGTTCCTTGCCAGTTACGACGGCTCGTTCAACTACCCCGGGGCGGATGCCACCACCGATTCGATCCTCCAGTCCATCGGAGAGGTCATCAGCATCATCTTCCAGCCCCTCGGATGGGAAGACCACTGGGAACTCACGGTCGGATCCATCACCGGACTCATCGCCAAAGAGAACCTGGTCGGTACCCTCGGTACCCTGTTCTCCTTCGACGAGGTCAGCGAGGCCGGAGAGGAGTACTGGGCCATCCTTGCAACCTATATCACCCCCGCAGCAGGTCTGGCCTTCCTGACTTTCAACCTGCTCTGCGCACCCTGCTTCGCAGCAATCGGTGCCATGCACAGGGAACTGGGAACCTGGAAATCCACCGGTATGGCCGTGGCCTACCAGTGCATGATCGCCTACGCCATCGCATCCATCGTATACGTCATCGGAAGCTTCATCGACGGAACCTCCCCCGAGATATCCGGTATCGTGATAGCGGTGATCTCCGTCGTGGCACTGGTGTATCTGCTGGTCTCCAAGGATCCGTTCATGACCAAGGCGAAAGCCGCCCGCAGGGAGGCTGTCGCCCAATGAGTGTCGGGAGTGCGATAGTACTCGTGATCGTCATCGCCACCATCGGCGGAGCGATCGTTTCGCTGGTACGCAGCCACCGCTCGGGACACTGTTCCTGCGGTTGCGACGGGTGCTGTAAGAACTGCCAAAAGAACGTAGAGATCAAAGAATGAAACCATAAAGGGGGCTACCGGGATTCCGGCGGCCCCTGAATTCTTTCCGTTTTCAGTTTATTCTGTTGAAAACCCTTGTTTTTCACGGAAGAACACAGATTCCGCGAACATAGGATTTATAACTAATAACTAATAATGGGAGTATATATCCAACTATTTACAATCGATAAGTAGCTGTTCAGAGGGAAAAAATGAACAATGTATGCATGAGATGCGGTTACATTTGGTCAGCCAGATCGAAGAAGCCGCTGAGATGCCCACACTGCAAGACCACGCGTTGGGACAAGGAAATGGTAAAGGACGTCTGCAAACGCTGCGGTGCGGAATGGGTACAGAGGGGCGGAGAGATGCCGAAATACTGTCCCGTATGCCACTCGTCGATGTGGAACAGCGAGAAGAGGACCTACACCTGCCCCAAGTGCGGCAAGACCCGCAACCTCCGCTCCAACAGCCGCGAGAACCTCTGCCCGGAATGCGATATCTACTCCGCCAGCAAACCCGCGCCCAAGTATGCGGAACCCCGCGAGAGGATCGGCGGCATCAGCAGGGTCACCACCCTGTGGTCCGACGGCAACGGACTCACCCTGAGGTACGTGGACAACGGTTCCCATATCGCCGCACTTTACGATCTGGGTAAGTACCTGGGAGAGGTCAACATAGACCTGTTCTGCAGGAAATACCGTCTGACCTTCGAACTCGGCCCCCAGATCGAATCAGAGAACTTCCAGGCGGTCATGCGGTCGGCCGTGGACAAGATCCTCTTCACCAACGAAGTCGTGGCCAACAGGGCCGAGAAGATCGGTACGCTGAGGGGTCTGGACGCAGTCAGTGCGGAGATAATAAACCTGTACGAATCAGGCATGATGCCCGTCTCCATCGCCCTGAAGACCGGCGTACCGTTCTCGGAGATCATGGACATGATATCGGAGATCCCGCCGATGAGGCTGAACGATCAGGATACCGACAGACAGAAACCGAGGGCCCCCGAAAAAAACTGGCGTCTGACAGGGATATATGAGAAGGCATGAAATGGTGGACCTGGCCGGGCTCGAACCGGCGACCTCCGCCTTGTAAGGGCGACGTCATAACCACTAGACCACAAGTCCTTGGTTACCCCAAGGATGAGCCCATATTAATTGATTATCCCTGTCAGGAATCGGATATCTCCGCATCTGGCATATTGCGGATTGAGATGTATGTGCACGAGGTCGGACACGTCACTAGTGTAAAATATATGGAATTGGATTAACGGTCGAGCGACTGTAGTCCAGTGGTTATGACGATGGCTTCCCAAGCCTTTGACTCGGGTTCGAATCCCGGCAGTCGCACCATTTTTTCCCTTAATAACTGACGAACAATAAAATAAACAAACGGTATAGTGAGCGGCATGGTGCTGGAGATAGACAGTTCTAGGGGCGAAGGAGGAGGACAGATGGTCCGTACCTCCGTGGCATTAGCCACGCTTACCGGCACCACCACCAGGCTCACCCGTATCAGGGAGAACCGCCCCACCAACGGTCTTTCCAAACAGCACACCACCGCGGTCAACGCCATCGCCCAGATGACGGGCTCCAAGGTCACCGGCAACTACATCGGATCGTCCGAACTTCTCGTAGAACCCGGAGACAAACAGGTCACCGACATAACCATGGACATCGGTACCGCGGGAAGCATCAGCCTGGTCGTACAGGCCACCCTTCTGGCCGCCAGGAACTACAAGGTCCCGTTCAACCTGGACCTCAGGGGAGGCACCAACGTCATGTGGGCACCTCCCATCGACAACTATCCCATGGTACTATTCCCCCTCATGGAGAGGATGGGGATACATGCCAGACTGGATATCCTGGAGAGGGGGTTCTACCCCATCGGAGGAGGACATGTCAAACTCAGCATGGATCCCATCGGGACCATCAAACCCCTGAACCTGGACACCCTTGGGGAACTCAAAGGGCTGCACGGAGTCTGCTTCGTACAACACCTATCCGACAGGATCGGACAGGACATGATGGAATCCTGCAAGAAGGTCTTCGGACCCAAATACGACATCGACATCGAGTTCGTGAGGTCCGAGGGCACGTCAAGGGGAGCTGGAATGGTCCTCATCGCGGATTACGAGAACGGACTACTCTCGAGCAACGTCCTGTCCAGCAAGGGCCACAGCCCCGCACAGTCGGGGATGGATGCCGCCAGCGACCTCCTCCAGGAGATGTCCGCAGGATCCACCATCGATATCCACACCGCCGACCAGATCCTCCCGTACATGGCCATGGCTGACGGGAAGAGCAGTTTCATAGTCTCCAGGATCAGCAAGCACCTCCTGAGCCAGATGGACACCCTCGAATCCTTCCTCGATGTGAGGTTCGGGGTCGAGAGGAAGAAGGACGGCTACCATTTCTCGGTCAACCCAGGGGTGGCTGAATGAAGCCTTTCGTCAGGGTCAACTGTGCCATGTCCGCGGACGGCAAGCTCGCGGGCGAGGAGAGGAAGCAGATCAGGATCTCCTCGGACGAGGACATCAAACGCGTGAAGGAACTCCGCAGGAGCTACAACGCCATCCTCGTAGGGGTCGGAACGGTCATCGCCGACGATCCCCATCTAACCATCAAGAACGCGGATTACGAGGAGAACCCGGTCCGCATCATTTTGGATTCCAACGGCCGTACACCCGACAGTGCCAGAGTGCTCGACGGGAAGGCACCCACCCTTGTGATCACCAATGAGAGCTGTACCAAGGAATGGCCCGGGGTGGAGGCCATCCGCTGCGGGAAGGACCACGTCGACCTCACCCGCCTCATGGATATCCTCTCGAAGGAATACAACATCGAGAGCATCATCGTCGAAGGCGGCGGAGAGACCATCGCATCGTTCTTCAGGGAAAAACTGGTGGATGAGTACAGCGTGTTCGTCGGCGGACTGATCATCGGAGGAAGGGATGCACCGACACCTTCTGACGGCAGCGGCTGGGTGGCCGAAGGAGGCATCCGCCTCAATCTGTTCTCGGCAGAGACCCTGGGCAACGGAGTGCTCCTGACATTCCTCCCCGAATACTAATCGCGCAGATTTTTTACCCGTGCGACTATAGTACCCCAGTAAAAAGGGTGACACCATGAAGGCAAGAATGAACGACGGTACCACCGCTGACATCAAAGCGGTATGGTTCGAGAACGGGAAAGTCAGGATGATCGACCAGAGGGAACTCCCCCTGAAACTCGTCATCGTCAATTTCGATGACTATCTCGATGTGGCGGAGGCCATCCGCAACATGACCACCAGGGGTGCTCCCTGCATAGGTGCCAGCGCGGCATATGCGATGTGCCTTGCGGGTCTGAAGAAAGTCGATCTCGACGAGGCCGCCAGGAACATCAAGGCCGCCAGGCCCACCGCCTACGACCTCTTCTACGCCACCGACTGGATGTACGCGAAGCTCAAAGCGGGTGCCGACCCCGTGGAAGCCGCCAACGAGTACTCCGACATCACGGTCAGCAAATGCCGTGCCATCGGAGAATACGGGGGCAAGCTCATCAAGGACGGCATGAAACTGATGACGCACTGCAACGCCGGGGCACTGGCCACCGTCGACGTCGGTACCGCCCTCGCACCCATGAGGAACGCCCACGATGCCGGAAAGAAGTTCTTCGTCTACGCATCGGAGACCCGCCCCCGCCTTCAGGGCATGCAGCTCACCGCATGGGAACTCAACCAGGAGGGGATCGACCACGCCATCATCCCCGACGGATCCGCCGCCTATTACATGTCCCAGGGTGTCGATATGATCATCGTCGGAGCCGACAGGATCGCCGCCAACGGCGACTTCGCCAACAAGATCGGGACCTACGACAAGGCCATCATCGCCAAGAAGTTCGGCATCCCCTTCTACGTCGCCGCACCCGTGTCCACCTTCGACTTCAACACCAAGACCGGCAAGGACATCGTCATCGAACAGAGGTCCGAGGAGGAGATGACCATGGTCGCCGGCATCAGGATCGCACCCATCGGCTCCAAGGCCCTCAACCCCGCCTTCGACGTCACCACTGCCGACCTCGTCACCGGGTTCATCACCGAGAAGGGCATCTTCAAGCCCTCGGAAATCAGCGGGATGAAAGAATGACCAACGAGACCTTCGCACGCAAGCGTCTGGTGGAATGCTGCCACCTCCTGTACGACAGGAACCTGACGGTATCCGCCGGAGGCAACATGAGCGTCCGCCTGAACGAGAACGAGATCCTCATCACCCCCAGCGGCGTGAACAAGGGCATGATCAACGAGGACGACCTGGTCAAGATGGACATGCAGGGCAACGTGATCTCCGGAGGGAAGCCCTCCATCGAGCACAAGTTCCATCTGGGTATCTTCAGGGAGAACCCCGAGACCAACGCCATCATCCACTGCCACCCGCTCTACTGCCTGGCCGTCCTGACCAGGAACGAACCGCTCAAGAGCACCCTCACTCCCGAGGGAGTGCTGCTGCTCGACCAGGTACCCACCTGCAGATACGCCACCCCGGGATCGGACGAACTAGTGGAAGCGGTGATGGAATACGCCAACGCCCCCGCCATGCTCATGGCCAAGCACGGGGCCATCACCCAGGGAAGGACCCTGGAGGAAGCCTACAACAGGATGGAGGAACTGGAGTTCCAGGCCCATCTGCAGATACTGTCCGGGGATGCGGAGGAGCTCCCCATGGACGAGATAATCAAACTCAGGGGGATGAGGTAAACGGCGATACTCGTCACGAAATGGTTCGGCGTGTTCCTGGTTGACGACAAATCCAACAGGGTCATGGACAAACGCCTCATGCCCTCCGATCCCGTCGCCACCGCTGAGAAGCTCGCCGAGATCCAGAGGGGAGGGATCCTCCCCGAGGAGAAGGAACTCGCCGCCGGAAGGACCAAGCTCGCGGTGGGCGACAGGAGACAGGCGGAACTCGGCAAACCCGAGATGTACGACTCCTCCTTCATCAAACCCGAGGACTTCGGATTCGACAGTGCGTTCATGCACGAGGTCATGCTCACCCTCGGCAAACTGAGGACTTCCGAGCACATACCCAGAGACAAGAATCTGGTGCAGGCGATCAGGTACTTCGACGACCTCATCGAGGTATCCAACCTCCTCAGCGAGAGGCTCCACGAATGGTACGGGATGCACTTCCCCGAACTCGCGGACTTCGCCAAGGACGACAGGTACGCATTCCTCATAGCCAGGCACGGCGACAGGGAAGGCATCATCGAGGAACTCGGCCTGGACCTCCAGTCCATGGGTTCCGACTTCGATTCCGAGGACATACGCGAGGTCCAGGACCTGGCCGATTCCCTGGATAGGATCTACGAGGACCGCAGGAGGACCGAGGAGTACATCACCTCGCTGGTCGAGGACATCGCACCCAACATGTGCGCCATACTCGGCGGCCCCCTGTCCGCCAGGCTGATCTCCCTCTCCGGAGGTCTCAGCAGGCTCGCCTCCCTGCCCTCCTCTACCATCCAGCTGCTGGGTGCTGAGAAGGCCATGTTCAGGCATCTCAGGTCCGGCAAGAACCCTCCGAAACACGGTGTGATCTATCAATACCCAGACCTTAGGAAGGCACCTTATTGGCAGAGGGGTAACATCGCCCGTGCGCTATCCGGGAAGGTACTCATCGCTGCAAAGATCGATCAGTACGGCGGGGAGTTCCGCGGGGACAGACTGAACGAGGAACTCAAGGCCCGCATCGCGGATATCAAACGCAGATACCCAGACCCTCCCAAGAAGAAGGAGAAGGCTCCCGGCAAGGGCAAGGGGAAGAAATTCCACGGCAAACCCCGCCGCAAATGATTTCACCGGCCAGGCGGTCACGTCTGGCCTACCCTTATTTTTTTTTAAATTTTGAAGCAACCTTTTTATGTATAGGGCCAATAGTGGTTAACGATTAAGATGCGCAGCACCAGCGTTACCGCATTCGCTCCCCAATACGAGAGGGAAAGGAACAAACGGATAATCTGAGCGCAGCTTTTCGAAAAAGAAGGTATTGATTATGGCAGAGTGGGAGATGAAAGAGCTCAGGGAGCTCAAAATCGGAAGGTACGTAAACATCGATGATTCACCTTGTAAGATCATTTCGATTACTACCTCCAAGCCCGGAAAACACGGATCCGCAAAGGCATCCATCGAAGCAACCGACATCTTCACCGGTGCAAAGAAATCCATCAACGCACCCGTGAGCGCAAAGGTCCAGGTCCCCATCATCGACAAGAGGAAAGGACAGGTCATCTCCATCGACGAGGCCAACAACGAAGTCCAGATCATGGATCTTGAGACCTTCGAGACCTTTACCATGCCCATCAACGACGACCACGAGAGCATACTCGCGGACGGCGCCGAGGTAATGTACCTCGTGGCGATGGACAGAATGAAACTGATGTGAGGCTAAACCTATATGGCATACGGAGTCACCTACGCAGATGCGGATGCTGAGTACAGCGATGCTGACGCAGTCATCTTCGGTGTCCCGTATGACCACACTGCCAGTTACAAGGCCGGGGCCCGCGAGGCCCCGACCGCTGTAAGGCAGGCCTCATACAACTTCGAAGAATTCCATTTTGAGCACGGACTGGATCAGTACCAGCCCGTGGTTTGCGATTACGGGAACTGTGATGATTTCATCCTTCCCGAAGATATGATCGAAGAGGTCAAGTTCGCTGTGACCCCCACCATCCGCGACGGGAAGTTCCCCATCGTCATCGGAGGGGAGCATTCCGGTACCATCCCGGTCGTCCAGAGCTTCAGGAAAGGGGAGATCGCACTCCTCACCATCGACGCACACCTGGATTCCAGGGACGAATACATGGGTACCCCGAACAGCCATGCCTGCGTCACCAGACGTGCGGCGGAATGCCACGGACTCGATAACGTGTTCTCCGTGGGGGTCCGTGCCATCGGCAGGGAGGAACTCGAGAGGGACGATGTCGTCGGGCACGTCACCGCATTCGAGGTCATGGACAACGGCATCGAATGGGCCATGAAAAAGGCCCTTGACAGCCTCAAGGCGGACAAAGTGTACCTCTCGATAGACATAGACGGGATCGATCCCGCATACGCCCCCGGTACCGGCACACCCGAACCCTTCGGCCTTCTGCCGATACAGGTCAAGAAGGCCATCAACCTCGTAGGCGACCGTCTGGCAGCCTTCGATGTCATGGAGATCTGTCCCCCGGCCGACCACTCCGGCATCACCGCCGTTCTCGGTGCCAGGCTGATCAACGAGGCTCTCGCCGTCCTCGGCAAGAACCTCAGACAGTGAGAAAAATAAAACCCGGGCCGGAGCCCGAGTTATGATCACATCGATGAGATGCAGACCTTGGCCATGCTCTCGTATTTCGAAGCGAGTTCTTCCGCCACGGCCTTGTCCTTGGATTCCGCATAGACCCTGAAGATTGGTTCGGTACCGGAGGCCCTTGCCAAGACCCAGCCGTTGTCGAACTGGATCTTCAGACCGTCGGTGAAATCCTTCTCCATTCCCTCGGTGTTCTTGTCGAGGAACTTCAGGACCTCCTCCTTGAGGCGGTCGGGGCAGACGATCTTCTTCTTCACGGTGTAATAGGGGGTGAGGGCTGCGACCTGGTCCTTGAGAGGTCCGTTGGCAAGGATGCATTCCAGCATCCTTCCGATGGCCATCCCTCCATCCCTGCAGAACTGGTGGTCGGCGAAGATGAGTCCGCCGTTCTCCTCTCCTCCGAACACGCCGCCCTCGTCCATCATCTTCCTGGCGACCTTGGGGGATCCGACCGCGGTACGGATGACCGAGCCGCCCGCCTCACCGACCGCATCCTCGATGACCGAGGAAGTCGCCACGGGGGTGACGATGACTCCGCCCTTGTTCTGCCTGATGATGCTTGCTGAGAGGATTGCGAGGGTCTTGTCGCCGGGGACGTAGTTGCCTTCGCCGTCCACGAAGACGCACCTGTCGGCGTCTCCGTCGTGTGCGATACCCAGGACCGCCTCGGGAGTGTCCCTGACCATCTTCATGAGGTCCTGGAGATTGTCCTCGGTGGGTTCGCTGGGGTGCCCGGGGAACTCTCCCTGGGGGTTACCGTTGATCGTGATGGCCCTGACTCCCAGTTTCTTCAGAAGGAGGGGCGAGGTGTAGTAGGAGGCTCCGTTGGTGCAGTCGAGCACGACGGTGAGCCCGGCCGCTCTGATAGCCTCGACATCGAGTTTGGAGATGATGGCCTCGACGTAATCGTCGGCCGCGCCGGCGACCTCCCTGCAGCTGCCGGTCTTCTCCCATGCCACGAGGGGGATGGTCTCGTCGTACTTGTCCTCGATCTGCTTCTCGTGGTCGGCGGATGCCTCGGTACCGTCGCTGTCGATGACCTTGATACCGTTGAACTCGGGAGGGTTGTGGGACGCGGTGATCATGACTCCCGCGGAGACCTGGTGGGTCTTGACGTAGTATTGGAGTGCCGGGGTGGGGATGGATCCCAGGTAGAGGACGTCGCAGCCGACTGCCATGAGTCCCGACGATACCGCGGAGCGGATCATGTCGCATGTGTACCTGGTGTCGGTGGCTATCGCGACGGTCCCCGGCATGACGGCACCGATGGCCTTGCCCATCTGCAGTGCCAGCTGGGAATTCATATCCTGATTGACGACTCCGCGTACCCCGTTAGTTCCGAATAATTTGGTCATGTGATCATCTGTTGGGAATCAGGGGCCGCTTCGAATCACGGGCCCTGTCGATAAAAGGGGTATGTACCTGGTATTAAAAAATGGTAGGTGGGAAGAGGACTCAGTCCTGCTTCCCAGCGTTTACCTGTTCCTCGATCCACTTGCGGATATCGGCCTTCTTGGTGCTACCGATACCGAACTGCTCGGAGAACTTGGGAGTGGTGGTGAGCTCCTTGGTCTGTCCGCTGACTTTCGCGGATACGAATCCCATGTCCACCAGGATGTGGACGTCCTCGTATGCACGGGGTCCGCGGACCTCCACCAGTTTGGACTGCTTTACCGGCTGGTTGTATGCGATGGTGCTTAGGGTGCGCATAACGCCTGCCGGCATCTCGGGCCTGGCGAACATGCCCGTGAACTTCTTGCAGTCGGGACGGAGCATCATGCGGTATTCCCCTCCGGCCTCGGAGATCATGATGGCCGAATCACGCATGTCGTACTCCATCCTCAGGTCCTTGAGGGCGTACCTGACGGCGGCCTCCTCGAGGCCGGTGCGTTCGACGATGTCGGATACTCTCAGCGAGTCAGTGGCCGCGAAGAGCGCCGCTTCCACCATCGTCTTCTCTTCCACGTCAGTTCACCGCCGCCATGGTCTCCACGGGCACGGTGGCCTCGGGGAGCTTGATCTGCACGAGGATCTCTCCGTAGGGCAGGGTCGCCTGGGAGACCTCGAGCTTGCCGTCCCTTACGAGGTGCAGGACGGACACGAACACGGAGATGTTCTCCTCCTTGGAGTCGGTGTAGAACTCGGTGATGGGCATGGGGTCCATTCCCATGGAGTAGATCCTCTGGTAGATCCTCTCGACGACGGTCTCGTCGTCCTCCTTGTGCGCCTTGTTCTCGAACTTGGCGGGTTCCCTGTTCCTGAGCTTCTCCGCAGTGGCCCTGCGTGCCTCGTAGATCTCCGCCTCCCTCTTGGCCTCCTCGAATGCGTCCAGGAGGTCTATCATGGTGACCGGGCGGGGCTCGCAGCGGACGTAGGTCCTGCTGAGCGCGATGTCTGGGACGACCATGGTGTCCTCGTCCTCGAACTCGAAGTCGCTCATATCGAAGAACTCCTCTTCCTCGGGGGTGTCGGCGTTCATACGGGTCTGCTCGGACTGGAGCTTCAGGATCTTCCAGGCCATCAGCAGCAGCCTTCCCGCGACCAGCATGTCGAAGCGGTCGGAGGAGACCTTCTCGGAGTAGAGTCTGGCGAATTCCTCGAGGTTGATCGCCCAGGGGTCCATTCCCTTCTCCAACACCAGGCTGAAGACGGCCCTGACCGACTCGTCGACGCTGTCGGAGAGCTTCTCCCCAGAGGTGTCGTTCCTGAGTATGTCGAGATAGCCGTTGATCCTCTGGAAGGACTCCTCGTCCTCGGCCATCGCCTTGTGGAACAGCAGATGCTGCTCCATCATTTCCATCTGTACATTTGCATCCATTTTCATCCCTCAATGTTTCCTTCTGATTTCTGACGCCTCAGGGCCTCCTCCTCGTACTTGGAGACCTCCTCGATGTCAGGCTGCATGATGACACGGCTGATTCCCGACGGGGGCCTGGTGACCCCGATCAGATGGTCCGCCAGGGTAAGGGTGACCTTCCTCAGCGAGACCTGAATGAACTGTGCCTTGGCCGAACTCTCCTTGACCCTCTTCGCCACCATCTCCGAATTGACGGCGTCCAGGAACATGTCGACCTCGTCCAGTACGTAGAACGGCGACGGCTGGTATTCCTGGATGGCGAAGATGAAGGAAAGGGCCGTAAGCGACTTCTCTCCTCCGGACAGTGCCTCCAGCCTCAGGAGCTTTCCGTTCCTGGGCTTGGCGTTGATCTGGAGTCCTCCGCTGAAGGGGTCCTCCTCGTTGTCCAGCTTCATGAATCCCTCTCCTCCTCCGGAGAGCTGTGCGTAGATTGCCTTGAAATTCTCGTTCACGGAGTTGTAGGCCTCCATGAACAGTCCCTTCTTCTTCGAGGTGAGGTCGTCGGTGAGCTTGTCCAGCTCGGCGATCTGCTTGTTGAGCACCTTCACCTGCTCGAGCAGCAGCTCGAGTTCGGCCTTGCGCTCGTCGTATTCCTCGATGGCACGGAGGTTGACGTTGCCTATGCCTGCGATCTTGTCCTCGCAGGTGCGTACGGTGCGTTTGAGAGCCTCCTCGGAGGGGATGGGCTCGGGCACCTCGATCTTGATCTGCTCCACCTCGGCCTGCAGTTCCGCCAGGTTCTTCTGGGTCTGTATGATGAGGGCTTTCTGGGATTCGATCACTCCGCCCTTGGTCTCGATGTTGGACTGGATCTTCTGGATCTGTCCGTCGAGGCTGTAACGCTTCTCGATGAGGGCGTCCTTCTGGTTCTTGAGGTCCTCGATACCGGATTCCATCTGGGCCTCGATCTTCCTGAGGGCCTCGAGCGAGACGGTCAACTCGGATACCTTGGCCTCGTTCTCCTTGATTATGTTCCTCTGGGCCTCGATCTTCCTGTCGATCTCGGCGATCTGGAGGTCGTATGCCTCCTTCTGCTTGTCCAGTCCGGAGAGCTCTGCCTTGGCTCCTCCGATCTGTCCCTGCAGGTCGTTGACGGTCTGGTTGCAGTTGAACACGCGGTCCCTGATCTTCTGGATGCGTTCCTGCAGGTCTGCAGGGGCGATCTCCGAGATGCGGGTGCGGATGGCGGTCCTCTCGTTGCGGAGGTCCTCGAGCTGTTTGGCGTAATCCGTGGATGCGGTCTCCTTGGCGGCCGCGTCCTTCACCGCGTCATTGTATTCCGCGGTCTTCTTGGCGAGGTCCTCCTCGGCTGCCTTGAGGGCCTTCTTCGCCTGCTCGAGCGAGGTCTGTGCGACCACCAGTTTACCTTTCGTGTCGATATCCTTGGTGGATGCGGCACGCATCTCGTCGTCGGCCGCACGGATCCTGTCCCTGATGTCCCTGAGCTTGCCGCGGGCGTTCTCGAGTGCATCGGAAGCGCTCCTGACGGATTCGGCGAGTTCGTCGAGTGCACCCTGGGAGGCGGGACCGAACTTGACCATCTTGGCTTTGTTGATGGTACCTCCGGTCATCGCACCGGAGGCCTCGATGAGCTCTCCCTCGCGGGTGACTATCCTGATACCGCCCATGATCTCGCGGGCCCCGTCGAGGGTCCTGACCACCAGGGTGTCCTGGAAGACGTACCAGAACGCGTTGGTGTACTCCGGAGCATAGGAAAGGAAGTCGGTGGCGTAACCCTCGGTCCTCTTGAGGACCATGATGGCCTTGGCACGGGGCTTCCCGGGCATCATCTTGTTGAGCGGGAGGAAGGTGGCCTTGCTGAGCTTGTTGCTCTTGAGGTACTCGATGCACTTGGCGGCCACCGCATCGTCGTCGACGATGATGGCCTGCATCTTACCTCCGGCTGCCACGCTGAGTGCGGTCTCGTAACCCTCGTCGACCTTGGCGAGCTCCGCCACGGTACCGCGGATACCTTTGATCTGACCGGAATCCCTGAGGGAGAGGATGCGGGACACCGCTTCGCTGGTCCCGTTGTATGAATCGGATACCCTCTTCTCGGCGGAGAGCCTGTTGTACTCCGCGGTACGCTTCTCGAGGATGGTCCTCAGCTGGGATTCCTGACCCTCCAGTTCGGACTCCTCCTTCTTGAGGTCGAGGATCTTCTTGGAGAGGTCCTCGTAACTGATGGGGCCGACCGCTTTCTGGACCTCCTTGAGGTTCCAGTCGGCCTCCTTGACATCGAACTGTGCGGCGGTGAGGGATTCCTCGGCGTCCGCCTTGGCGATCTCGGCGTGGTTCTTCACGGCGTTGGCTGCCGCGGAGGCTGCCTTGGCCTCCTGGTCCTTGGCACTGATCTCGTCGATCCTGCCTCCGATCTCCTCCTGCCTCTTCTGGAGGTCGGTGAGCTCTCCTCCGTGGCGGGAGGTCTCCTCGCTGATCTTGACCTCGTCCTGCTTGGCGGCCTCGAACTGTGCCGCGGCTTCGTCGTACTTGATCTTCAGGTCGTTGAGGTTCTCGGCGATGGACTTGTACTGTACGCGGTTCTCCTCGATGGATTCGGTGTATCCGGCCCTGAAATCGGTCTGGTCCTGGATCTCGGTCTCCGCGGCCTCCATCCTGTCCTTGGCGGTGGCGAGGCTGATCTTGGTGTTCTCCACGTCGGTCTTGATCTTCCTGTACTCGGGTCCGGCTTTGGCGAGGATCTCCTCGTCCTTGGCGGCGATGGCCTTCTCGTTCTCCTCCTTGGAGGTCATGGCCTTGGCCTTGTCCTCGCCGAGCTTCACGAGGTCGGCGTTGAGTTTCTCGACGTACTGGTTGATGTTCTCGAGGGTGGACTGTTCCCTGTCCCTCTGTCTGATTGTGAGTTGGGCCTTGGCGATCTCGAGCTCGTTCTTCGCTTCGAGATAGATCTTGGCCTGTTCCTTGTCCTTTTCCAGGGATTTGAGCTGTTTCTCCTTCTCCCCTTTCAGGATGTCGATGCGGTCCAGATTGTCGGTGGCTTCGGATTTCTCCTCCTGGGCCTTCGCGATGTCAGCATCGAAGCTAGCGATTCCGGATATGCCGTCGAGGATGCGGCGGCGTTCGATGTTACCCATCTGTACGATGCGGGTGACGTCTCCCTGCTGCACGATGTTGTATCCGTCCGCACTGATCCTCGCCTTGGTGAGGAGGGAGTCGAACTCCGACAGTGTGGATTTCTGGTCGTTGATGTAGAAGTAGGAGGTGTAGTCCTGTCCGTTGTCCGCCAGTTTGACGTAACGTGTGAGACGGACGGTGTCGTCGTCCCAGGGCAGGATGCGGTCGCTGTTCTCGAAAACGAGCGATACCGTCATCGACTTGGCCTTGGACTTAGAGGCTCCGCCGCTGAATATGAGATCGGTGATCCTGCCGGCCCTGACCGCCTTGGGGCTCTTGGGTCCCAGGACGAACATGATGGCGTCGCCGATGTTCGATTTTCCGGATCCGTTGGGTCCGGTGATTGCCATGTAGCCCTCCATGAGGGGTACAGTTACTTTTCCTCCGAATGATTTGAAATTCTCTAGCTCGATCTGTCTTAGATACATCCCGAATTTCCCCTTTCGAGACAGATACGGGCGTAACCCGTGCGTGCATCCCATTACCTTCGCCGGACTGACATGGGGCCTGGGTTGGAGGTCCCTGCTTACGTACGTCTAAAGGCGTTTCTTAGTATGTAAAAAAAATATTTAAAGCAGTCTACGGAAAACCCCGCTTTTGACAGATTGGATTGGTTGTAATACCGCAATCACTGCCCTTCGCTGCGTCTGATCTTAATCATGTCCCAGACGACGGAAGCCATCACCAGGAGTATGACGACGATGAGTACCAGGAACAGGGTACTGTTCTGAACGAAGTGGACGACGCCTCCCAACTCCTCGGAAACGGCGACGACCTTACCTTGGATATCTCCGGAATTCACCGTCTCGTTCGTACCGGGAGTCTTGTTGTCTCCGTGCGTGGTTACCTGGGATATGTGGTCCCCGTCCATGGTGATCGCTATGATACGGTGGACCGTGTCGAGTTTGTTGCCCGTGTTGTAGAACAGGATGATGTCCCCGACTTCCAGCGAATCGACGTCGGACTGCGAATGGAACTTGCTGACCAATATCGCCGAGCCCTGGGGGATCGTGGGGATGTCGTAAGGCTGGTCCTCCGCCTCCATGGAATCCGTGGGCACATACCTGACCTCGTAGCTGTAGAAGAATGCCGCAGAAACGGATACGACCGCGATGACAGCCATGATGACCGCGATGCGTTTGGTAGTCAGTTCGAAACCCATGGGATCACACATGAATACGATTCAGAGTATAAAAACGACGTCAGCGGAGACTGTCCACGTCTATATCGGCCACCGAACCCATAACCCATGTCGGATGCATGCCAGACCTCTCCAGGAGTGCCCGGTCGGTCTCGCCAGACAGGACCAATATAGACTTGGTACCTGCATCAATCGCCATACATATGTCGGTGGACAGCCTGTCCCCGATCATGATGATGTCGTCAGCGGGTACCCCCATATCCAATGCGGCCATATCCAGCAGCAGACGGTTGGGTTTTCCCACGACGACCGCCTCCTTCCCGGTAAGCGACTCGAAGAGACGGATGAACGGGCCGATGTCCACATCGTAACCGTACTCGGTGGGACACACATCGTCGGGATGGGTGGCGATGAACTCCGCCCCCTTCATGATGTACTGGTACCCGTCGTTCAGCTTGCGGTAGTCGATGGTCGTGTCGAAGGTCAACAGTACGATGTCTGGCACTGTACCTTCGGCGGCCAGCGGCACGCCTGCGTCGGCGATCTCCCTGGTGACCTCGGGGGTCGCGATGACATATACGGATTTACCCGGGCGGCGGTCCAGGATGAAGCGTATGGTGGCTATGGTCGAGGTCAGCA